>PLSX01000077.1 GCA_003165315.1 Acidobacteriota bacterium | reverse complement strand
CGCGATGGCCGCCCAGCCACATCACCACTGACGAAACCAGCCCCAAAACCGTCATGGAGGCAGCGCTGAGGACGCTGGTCATAGTGAGCGACTTCATCACGTTGTCCAGCAGGCGCCCAACGCCGAGGGCGAAAACGCCCGCCTCACGTGCCTCGGCATGATAGCCCTTGATGACGCGCACCCCGCCCAGCGATTCGGTGAGGCGCCCCGTGACCTCGGCGTTGATCTTGCCGCGCTCGCGGAAGATGGGGCGGATTATCTTGAATCCGTATTGCAAGACGAAGACGAACGCGCCCATGACGGTAAAGACGGTCAGGGTGACGGTGGCGCTCAAGTGGAGGAGATAGAGAAACGCCAGCACGGCGGTGAGGAGGCCGCCAACAAAATCAACAAGTCCGGTGCCCACCAGGTTGCGCACACCTTCAACATCGGTCATGATGCGCGCCACCAGAGTGCCGGTGCGATTCTCATCGTAGTAGGAGACGGAGAGAAGACCCACGTGGCGCTGCACCTGGCTGCGCATTTCCGCAATCAGCCGCTGGCCGGCCTTAGAGAGCAATTGGGTGAGCGAATATGAGGTGATGGCCTGCACCACCATGGCGGAAAAGACCAGGGCAATGATGCGGGGCAGAAGTTCCGGCCGGGGATGCGCGCCGGAGAGCACCTTATCGAGCAGGGGCTTTGACGTGTAGGGCAACACCAGTCCGGCCACCCGGTTGATGGCCATCAAGACCATTCCCAAAAGCAGCAGCCACTTGCGCGGCGCCACCAGTGCCCAGATCTGCGGCCACAATTTCTTCAGGTTGGGCTTGCGCTTGGGCAAATCGGCTGCCCCCGCCCGGGCGCCACGGCCGTGCGCAGGAGTGCGCTCCGCGTGCCCGCCAATGCCAAGTCCACCACCCCGCATCGTTCCCATTGGATACACCTTCTCCGCGCTGCGCGGCAATCGTACAATTTCTGATCTTGTAAAGTTATGATCGCCCGTGTGGTTCACTTGCTCCCGGCGGAGTGATCATCTCCCGTTCCGCCAGAATCTCCAACAGATGGGTCAGCACCTCGTCGCGGTCACGGCCGTTCAGAGCCAGAGCCAGCTGCGCGGTCAGCAATCCGTAACGCGCGCCGAGATCATAGCGCCGCCCCGTGTCTTCGAGCGCAAGGTACTGTTCCTGCCGGGCGAGTTCAGCGAGAGCGGCGGAGAGAGTAACGGTGCGGTGGGGATCACTCTCAAGCATCCGCGCCAACAGGTCCATTAACGTGGGTGTGAACACGTGCGTGCCAAAAAAACAGAGATAGTAGCCGGCGCGGATTCCCGGCACCATCAACCGCTGTTCAGCCTCAGTGGGCGTGGGTTTCTCGATGACGGTCTCCACCCGGTAGACACCCGCGCGGCCGGAAACCCGGCGTCCGGCCACGGCGCCGAACCGGGAGAGCAAGCTTTCGCGTGTGGGTTGCACCCCTGAGGCGGAGCAGGACTCGGTTTCCGCCAGTTCCACCAGGCGCTGCACTCCGGGCTTTCCAGCACTGACGTAAAGATGATCGCCCACCATGTGCAGGAAGGGTTCCTGGCCCACAAAATCGCGCGCGCAGTAGATGGCATGGCCATATCCACGCGGTGGGTGCTGCTGGGCCACGAAGCGAACCGCTCCTGCCAGGCTGCCGGCGGCTTGCGCGTAACGCACCTCGTCGCCGGGCCATACAACCACACAAATTTCGCCAATGTTGGCCGTGAGGGCCTGCTCAATCAGGATGCTCAGAACGGATTTTTCCGTGCCGTCTTGGACAAGGGTTTGGAGAGGTAGCGCCCGCTGATTTCCTCCCGCCGCAGTGATGACCGCCTTCCGAATCCGCACGTTGGTAGCTCCTCTCCATGGCCCGTATTCCGGAGATGAATATTATAGCCGAGGTGCGGGAATCGGGCCATCGCGGTCACGAAGCAGCGGACTCCGAGCCACTAACCATGGTCGATTCGCGCACTCCCTACGGGTTGGTGATTTGCGCTTGAATCATGCCGACACCGATTTCGAAAGAGAGATCGGGTTGGAGTTTGAAGTTTTCGCGCACCTCGGCCGGAGCTCCGGCCCAGAATGTCCGCAACGCGGTGATCCGGTCGGCCGGAGTGCCGATCCGGGCCACCCACGATGAAAACTCAATCGGTATCCGCCAACGCTTGATAATCCGCGCCTGGAAAGATTGCGCTTGAAACAATCCCAGCCATTCCGCTTCGGAGTAGTTGCGCACGTGGGAGGGATCCCGCAACAATTCAAGCGTTTGGAGATGGGTGTCAAAAAGCGGTTCCGCTTCACCCACTGAGTCAATAAAGCAGGCCTGCCCGCCTCGCTTCAACACTCGCCTGGCTTCACTCAATGCCTGCTCCACGTTCCTCCAGTGATGGGCGCTATACCGACTGATCACCCAATCGAAGTGCGCGTCTTCAAAGGGAAGTTTGTCCACGGACCCTTGCTGAGTGTTGATGTTTGAAAGTTGGCGTACTGCGGCAGTTGATGCTACAACCTGGAGCATCGATTCGGTAAGGTCATACGCCACCACTTCCTGCGCGAACGGAGCGACGGCGAAGCTGGCATGCCCGGCTCCGCAACCGAGATCCAATACAGCCGGATGTCCTGTCGCGCCAACCACCTCCGCCAGATCGCCGAGGTCCGCACCCTGGGAATGGATGGGGCTTGTCAGGTAGGCATTGGCCTGGGGGCCAAAACTTTGGGAAATCGTATTGTCGTGCCGCATTTGAGTTCTCCTTTCGTTCGATGATGCCACGGGTCAAGGGTAGACAAATGCTTTAACCTGGTACAAGATGAATCCTTATCCTGGTATAAAAACTACTCCATTGGGAGCTGAAAGCAATGAGCGATGGCACAGATTTCACTCGTCCGCGGACCTTGGGAGCCTTCCTGCGGGCGCATCGGGAGCGATTATCAGCCGCCGCTCTCGGTCTGCCATCGTCAACTCGGCGCAGAACGCCAGGTTTGCGCCGGGAAGAGGTGGCTCAGCTCTGTGGTGTCAGCGCCACCTGGTACACGTGGCTGGAGCAGGGGCGTTCTGTATCCGCCTCAGCACAGGCACTCGCCCGAATCGCCGGAGCGCTGCAACTTTCGCGGGCTGAGCGCCAATACCTGTTTGAGATCGCGGGCTCACACGACCCTGAGGTGATGGAGACGAATTGCTCCAAAGTACCCGCCGATCTCGAAAATCTGGTCAACCGTCTGCCGATGCCCGCATACGTTCTGGACCGGCAATGGAACGTGGCGGCGTGGAATCGAGCGGCGCGAGAACTTTTCCGGCTCTGGCGGGTTGCTCCCGAAGAGCGCAACCTGCTTCGATTTATCTTTCTCGATCCGGCAGCTCGCGAATTGATTGTGGATTGGAACAATCGAGCCCGCCGGGTGGTGGCGGAATTCAGGTCGGATGCAGGACGTCACCTCACTGAGCCGCCCACGCTTCGTCTGCTTGACTTTTTGGAGCGAGGTAGCCAGCTCTTCGCCAAGTGGTGGGGTGAGCAGGATGTGAGGGAACGGGAGGGCGGCGCGCGCAGGTTCCGCTCCGTCCAGGGCAAAGTGGTGACCTACAACCAGGTGGCCTTGATTCCATGCGCTCACAGCGATCTCAAACTGGTAACACTTGTTCCCGAGCCCTTCGCGCCGACCAAGCGCCGCCACAAAAAAAACAATAACGATTCGAAGTGAAAAGGCACGGATTCGCGGCAAGACGCCCGATTGGGAAAGCCCGGTTGTTAACCGCCTCCCCAATCCTGATGCCCCGTCTTGCAAACGGTTAACAAAAAAACCGCAGTGCTCTCTACCGTCAAGGGGTGGTGATCGTGTTATGCTATTTGAACACATTGAAATCTGGGGGCGGGAAAAGCTGGGACGGGCGAGGTGTAATTGACTCATTCCGTTTTGCGCCGGGCGTGGGGGGATGTCTTTCTTCCGACATTCCAGGTTGAAGTGTAGTTTCTCGTTGAGCGGCAATCATCCATGCAGTAGCAAAAGGTCAGGCATCGGAAGAGCATGGTTTCGAAAAGATTCCCCGCGATTGGGCTTGCGGTGAGAAGAGGTGGAGCCCGCCCCCGGTGGGCTGCCTTGAACAAACAAAACTGCAAGTTTTCCGCGAAGGAGGGTGCATATTGAGAGAACGCCATACGCGAATTATTGCAACGCTAGGGCCAGCCTGCTGTTCGGTGGAGATGATCCAAAAACTGATCATTGCCGGCGCCGACGTTTTTCGCATTAATGCCTCGCACTCCGGAGACGGCATCATCGAGAAGTACGCGCAGGCGGTGCGGGAGGCCTCCGAACGGTGCGATGTCTACGCGGGTGTTCTTCTGGACCTGCAAGGCCCCAAGATCCGGCTGGGAGCATTTCAAAAGGAATCCGCAACCTTGCGGCAAGGTGAGATATTTCGGATTACGACGGACGATGTTGTGGGAACCGACGAACAATCTTCAACCACCTACGGGGATTTTGGCAGCGACGTTCGCGTGGGCGAAAAAGTTCTGCTGGCGGACGGCGCCGTTGAGTTGCTGGTCCTGAAAAATGATGGCACAACGGCTGAGTGCAGAGTCGAGCGGGGCGGCGTGGTCTACAACCATCAGGGAATTAACCTGCCCGGAACGGCGCTGAGCGCGCCCTCTCTAACGGAAAAAGACCACCATGATTTGCTCGAAGGCATCCGGGTGCATGTCGATATGATTGCGCTTTCCTTCGTAAGGCGAGCGGATGACATCTTCCGGCTTCGGAGCGAAATTGAGCGGCAAGGCGCCAGGCTGCCGATCATCGCGAAGATTGAACGGGCGGAAGCGTGGCAATGCATTGACGAAATCCTGCAGGCGGGTGACGGCGCCATGGTGGCACGCGGCGATCTGGGCGTGGAGATGTCCATGGGACTGGTGCCACATATTCAGAAGACCGTGATTGACAAATCGATTCAACACAACCGCTTTGTGATCACGGCCACCCAGATGCTGGAATCCATGATTGAGAGCCCCGTTCCCACGCGAGCAGAGGTCAGTGACATCACCAATGCCATTTACGACGGCACGGATGCGGTGATGCTCTCGGCGGAAACGGCGAAGGGCAAATACCCTGTTGACGCGGTGCGTATCATGGCGGAAATTGCCGAAACCGCGGAGTTGCACGCGCCGGAGCGCCACCCTCGAGCGGTCAACAGGGCATTGGTCAATTACAACGAGGTGGTTGCGGATTTGACCTGCCGGGCGTCACGAGTTGGGCAGGTTAAAGCGATTGCGGTATTCACTGAAACCGGACATACCGCGCACTTGATTGCGGCACAGCGGCCTGATGTTCCTATTTTTGCTTTCACCCCCAACAAATTCATCGCCTGCCAGCTTTCGGTTTGGCATGGAGTGACCGCGCTGATCTCCCCCCCGCTGCAATCGGTGGAAGAGATGGTTGAGTATATGGACCAGAATCTGGTAAGCCGGAATTGGATGAACCGGGGGGAAACCATTTTACTTGCAGCTGGGGATCGAGTGGGCCACGCTGGAACTACAAATATGCTGAAGGTGCATACCGTGACGGGGTCGGTGCTTTGAGAAGTGCTGAGTGAAATGTGCTGTGTGATACGTAAAGCGGCATGATTTGAGCTGCGAATGTAATTCGACAGCCGAAAACCGGCGGCCGGCAAATCATTTGTCGCATGGGCATAGCCCGGCAATACAAATCTTCGCCCGCATTCCAATGATGTGTTACGCCAACTCCAGGTAAGTGGTGTAGCTTTGGTCGCCGACGGTGTAGAACGGCACGAAGCGAATGTCTTCATGAACTGATTTCAATTGGAGTTCCTGCCCCGAGTTTGAGACCGATTTCAATCCACCCGGAGTCCTAAGCAAGTTTGCCTCGACCTTCAACTGGGGATCGAGTGCCACCATCATCAGTGGGCCTCGCATCAGCGCCGCCATTTGTGGGTGATGGTCATCGATGGCCTCCTGCCGAACAGAAAAGGGCATGCTGATCTGGAGGGTGTCATTGTTCCGCCAAACCCGCCGTATGGCGGCGAAAGACCGGGGTTCGGCGGGAAGCGAGGCGTCCTTTCCATTTACGGAAATCTGAGCTGGCGATTGCAACCAGCCAGGGATTCGCACATGGACAGTGAATTCGGCAGGGGCAGAAATTTCCAACCGGAGTTCGGTCGATTCAGCCTCCGGGTAGTTAGTCGTCTGGATCAATCGGGCCGGCTGGCCGCCAATTTTCCAGGACACTTCCGAAGGCACAAAGAGGTTGACGTAGATTCCGTCGGCGCTATGGAAGTAGGCGCTGATCAGGTAGTCGGCCACAACCTGTGGCAGCGTTCCCGAGCAGCAGGGCCACTTTTCACCGAAATAGCGTTTTTGTGCCGTCGAGTGGTAGTCAGAGTAATAGAAAAAGTAGCCATCCCCGCTGGGGGGGAGTGCACCCAAGACGGTGTTGTACAGGACTCGCTCCAAACAGTCGCCGTAGCGCGCCTCGCCCGTAAAACGCAGCAGGTAGCGGGCAAGCTTCAAATGGGCGTAGGATCCGCACGGCGTCTCAAAATGGTTGTGGGTGCTGGCTAAACTCTCCCCCAAGTTGCCCCTGTGGGGCTGCACAAACTGCTCATTCGGCCCCCATCCCCCCGACGCAAATTGCTGCGTAGTTTCGATCATGTCCCAGGCATTGCGGATTGTGTCGAGGTATTTCGGGTCGCCCAAAACCAGATAGGCGCGTGCCGCGGAGCTCAGGGCATTGCAATGGCTGTAGGCGTGGCGGCCAGGCAAGACATTCTCCCCCCGGCTGAGAGGATCAAAATAGGTGGCATTCAGCAAATATTTCTTGGCCATTTCGAAGTATTGATGTTCGCCAGTAACCTCGTAGGCATAGAAGCAGTTTTCACCCAATGTATAAGACTCGTCGTCCGCTCCTTGGGGATGGGGATCAAGGTTACGGTCGAGGGCGCGTGGCGGCATGCAGCGGAGGGCTCCCCGCGTGGCGAGCTTGAGCGCCGGCAAGGCGGAGGGGACAGCTGCCAGTTGGTGCGCGTCCAGAAGTCCCACCATGTATTTGTCGTAGTTGTAGGCGGGAAATTCGACGGAGGCTCGCTGGCTGGGATAGCAATAGCCGTCGGGCGCAATCGTGGCCGCGAATCCCTCCACGAGCCTCTGCGCTTTGGCGCGGGCAACTTCATCGCCGGTGGCGTTGGCAAACCTTGCCAGTGCAGAAATGAACTGGCCAAAACAGTGCCCAGGCGCAAACCCATCACGGTCATACCACCCGCCCATGTACTTCCCCGGCGAAGGCAGGCCGGCTCGAATCCGGAGTTCCTTCAATAAACTGTCCTCATCCAGGGTCAGATAACGGGCGTGAATGCTGTCGAACTGCGCCTTGAGAGGGCCGCCGGTCAGCTTGACGTCCGAGTAGCGGAATAAAAATAGCTTCTCGCGGGATGGGGCCGCCGGTTCCTGACCAGCAAATATTCTGCTCCGCGCCCCAAGCGCCACCATGCCCCCCATTCCTTGCAGAAGTTGCCGCCGGGAGAGAGAGAGATGTTTTGCCATTTGACCCTCGGTTGAAGCGGATTGGGCGCCGTCGCCGTGGCAGAGGCATTTGCGCCTTGCCCTCTGCACCATGGCCATCCTGGCCATGCAGGCGCCGGCACGGGCAGGAGAACCTGTGAAAAAATGCCTGCGCGAGGAAAAGCATTTCACGCAAAGGCGCGGAGGGCACCAAGAAAACCAATCAGTTGTCCTTTGCGGCTCTTTGCGCCTTGGCGTCTTTGCGTGAAATCATTTATTTTTTCCCAGCTTCAGATGCCCGTGGCACCTTGCCGCGCACAGGCAGGAGTGCCGGTGTCACCTTTGCGCAGGTATTATAACTGAGATTGGAGCTAGCGGCGCGCAAGAATCAGGACAGGCCAAGCATGACGTAGCGAACAATGAACAGGGCGGTGAGAATCCAGATCAAGGGGCTGATTTCGCGCCGTCTCCCGGTGGTGAGTTTCAGAAAAGTGAAGGAGATCATGCCCAGGCTGAGGCCGGTGGCGATGCTGAAGGTCAGGGGGGTGGCGACGAGGGTGAGGAAGGCGGGGAAGGCGTCAGTAAAGTCGTCCCAGTGGATTCTGGCTACGGCGCCGCACATGAGGGCACCCACGATGATGAGAGCGGGGGCGGTGGCGAAAGTGGGGATGGCGGCGATGACGGGGGCACAGAACATGGCGCCCAGAAAACACCCGGCAATCACCAGATTTCCCATGCCCGTGCGAGCTCCGGCGGCAACGCCCGCGGCGCTTTCAATGTAGCTGGTGACGGTGGAAGTGCCCGTCAGTGAGCCCATCACCGTGCCCAGCGCGTCGGCCAATAAAGCCCGACTGGCGCGAGGCAACTTGCCTTCGCGAAGGAAGCCACCCTGCTCGCACACTCCAATCAGCGTTCCCACGTTGTCAAAGAGATCGACGAAGAAGAAAATGAAAATCAGGTCGCCCAAGCCGAATTTGGCCGCAGCGCGGAGGTCGAGCTTTAAGAAAGTCCCGCCCGGGTGGGGAAGTGAAAACAGATGCGAGGGCCAGTGGGTGAGGCCGAACGGAATTCCGGCCAGGGTGGTGGCGGCAATGCCGAGAATTATGGCGCTGCCCACGCGCCGCGCCATGAGGCTGGCGATGATCAGCAGGCCAAATGCGGCCAGGATGACTTGCTTATCGGCGGGATTGCCGAAGGCCACAAAAGTGGCGGGGTGGGCAACAATGATTTTGGCGTTGCGGAATCCGATGAATGCGATGAAGAGGCCAATCCCCGCCGCCGTTCCGTGTTTCAGGCAATCGGGAATGCCGTTCACGATCATCTCACGGACGTTGGTAAGGGTGAGCAAGAGGAAGAGCATGCCGGAGATGAAGACCACTCCCAATGCCGTCTGCCAGGGCACTCCGCGGCCAATTACGATTGAATAGGTGAAGTATGCGTTTAATGACATCCCGGGCGCGAGCGCGATGGGATAGTTGGCCCACATGCCCATGATCAGGGTGGCGAGTGCGGCGGAGATGCAGGTGGCGAACAGGACCCCTTCCACGGGCATTCCGGCCTCGGAGAGAATGCGCGGGTTGACTACCACCACATAGGCCATCGTGGTGAACGTGGTCAGGCCCGCGAGCAGTTCGACGCGGACGGTGGACTTGTTTTCCTTGAGGTGGAAGATGCGCTCGAGCAAACGCAATTTCTCCTTGATGAGGATGGGCCACTATAGGCGGGCGGGAACGATTTCGTCAATGGGAACCGGAATCGGGGGGCGCTAGAAGGAAATTGTGCACAGAGAATTCCCCCCAATCGGGCCATTAAGGAAAGTCAAAAGTCAAATGTCAAAAGGCAAAAGTGGGTGCCGAACATGAGAGTTCACTATGGGGGGGCAAAGGCCGGTGAAAGGTGGATTCCGTTCTTGGCTAACGACAGGGCCTCAGCATAACTCTTGCAAATCAGCCGGTGCTTCCCTTATCGTACGCCATGCACAATTCGATCCCATCGGATTCCGGAAATAATCCAGTCACAACCGCGCCAGCCGGCCCGGACGAACCACCCTCGTCAGGATATGGCCTGCGGCGAAATGTGTTGTCGCCCATGGAGACGCTGGCCCAATCGGTCTCCACCATGGCCCCCACCACCACGCCCGCCGCCACCATTCCCTTGGTTTGCGCTTTGGCAGGAAACGCCACCTGGCTCGCTTATGTGCTGGCCACCATCGCCGTGCTGCTGGTGGCCTGGTGCATTGGACGCTATGCGAGCTACTCGGCTTCGCCGGGATCACTGTATACCTACGCAGCCATGACTCTACCGCCGTGGCTGGCGGCTACCGTGGCATGGAGCCTCTTGCTGGCTTACGTCGCCACGGGTTCCAGCGTCATTGGAGGTTTTTATTTCTATGCGGGTTTGCTGATTCAGCATGGTGCCGGACGCGCTGCCGCGGCCGTGGCTTTGGCCACACTCGTTACTGGAGTTTCCGTCTGGATTGCCTATCGCGACGTGAAAATTTCTGCTCGGCTAATGTTGTGGGTGGAAGCGGCGTCGCTGCTGGTGATTGTCTCCCTTGTGACGCTGCTGCTGGTGCGTCACGGGATGCAGTGGGATTGGGCTCAACTGCGCCTGCGCGGCTCGACCGGCAGTGGATTGCGGCTGGGCCTGGTGATGGCGCTTTTTAGCTTCTGTGGATTCGAAAGCGCAACCACGATGGGGTCCGAAGCGCGCAACCCCTTGCGAACAATCCCGCGCGCAGTGATGCTGACCGCCATTCTCGGGGGAGTCTTCTTCACCATTTGCGCCTATGCCGAGGTGTTGGGCTTTAACACCGTGGGGCAGGATTTGGGAACCAGCCAGGCGCCCATGCACGTTTTGGCGAATTTGAGCGGGGTGCCGGTTTTCGGCATCCTGATTGACGTGGGGGCATTGGTAAGTCTGTTTGCTGGAACCCTGGGGTGCGTCACCGCCGCCGCGCGCGTCCTGCTGCTGATGGCACATCACGGTCTGGCCCACTCATCGCTCTCCTCCACCCACGTTCGTAATGAAACCCCAGGCGCCGCTGTGATGGTGACGGGCTTGGCCGCCCTGCTTCCCGTCGCGGTGCTTGCAGGGCGCGGAGCCAGCGGGCTGGATGTTTACGGATGGCTCGGGTCGCTTGCCACCTATGGCTTCATAGTGGCATATGCGTTGGTCTGTATCGCATTGCCACGCCACCTAAGACAAAGAGGGGTTTTCCATCCGAGTGCCGTCATTATCCCCGCGCTGGCGGGCGCCGCCATGCTGCTGGCCCTTGTGGGCAATCTTTATCCCGTGCCAGAAGGGAATTATGGAAAGCTGCCCTATATTTACCTGGCGTATTTGGCGGCGGGCCTCCTGTGGTACTTTCTGCAAGGCCGGAGGTCGCAGGGGACAAGCTTTCAAGGCTAAGTCTGCCCCTCAACATCGGGTTGCGCAATCAGTAGCAGGCAGATTCCGGTCACGGTAAACATGCGGACTGCGGCTTCCTGGCCATTCCACGTTTTCGACTCCCACATCAAGAACCACTCACCGCCCACACTCAGAAATGCCACCAGCCACATCAGCAGCCCCAGGGTCAGGCCCAGAATAGCGAGTCGCTTGGCTTGATTGAATTCACTGGCGGGGCGTCGGAAAGCCTTCGCCATTCCTATTCCGCCCCATGCGCAGGAGAGCATTGTGGCGGTCTCCCAGGCGATGACGGAAAGATAAAAGGTGTTGTGCCACAGGGGAGAATTGAGCGCCCGCCACAGGCCACGATTTCCGGGGAAAATGGCGTCCATCATGAGCACGTGTTTCACAAACTGATAATTGGTATCGTAGGTTGTGACATTGTTGAAAACGACCAGGAAATAATAGAACGCCACGGCAAAGATCAGCGCGACTTTAGTAAGGCGAATCGTCATGGAATATCCCTCGGACAATTTGAACTTATCGCCCAACTTCGCGGGCAATGCCAGGGTGAATGTTAGGATTCAGTACTCTCATTATCTCATTTAGATTGAATCGGTTGCATTCGAGTTGGTGTTCTAGGAATCACCCCTCTGTGGCGCGATAGAAATAATTAATCTCAGTTATTAAAACATTCCGTTGGCCTTTCCGGCGGTGTTGGAATACCCTCTTATGTTACCCAGCGATTACAAAACAATTTACGCCAGAAAAAAGCAAGACCATCGCACTATAACACCACTTGGGAGGGGTCTAAATGAACACGTTGCGCGGAAGGTTCGGACTATCCTGTTGTGCTCTTCTTTCGTTGGCTGTCCTGACTCTTATCACTTCCACGCCTCCTGCCTTTGCTCAACAAACTCTGGGAGGAATTCGCGGAACGGTAACCGACCAGAGCGGCGCGATTGTGCCGGACACGGTTGTAACCGTGGTCGGTGATGAAACACACTTGACGCGGTCCAAGAAATCGAACGCCGAAGGCGAATACGAAATTCCCAACCTGCCCATCGGCGTTTACACTCTCACTTTTACTCACGATGGATTCCTAACCGATACTGTTCCTTCCATCCCCGTGCAAGCCAATCGCACCGCCACGGTGAACGCCTCACTGAAAGTCGGGCAGGTCAGCACAACCGTCACCGTGGAAGAGAAGTCGCCGCTGATGAATGCCGTCGATACCACCAACGGCTACGTCCTGGATAAATCGCAAATCCAGTCCATTCCCTTGCCCACTGGAAGTTTTACCGGGCTCGCGATTCTATCTCCCGGAGTCAATGCGGAGCTTCCCAGCGGGAGCGGTGCGAATGCTGGCTTGGGCAATCAGCCGATCTGGGCCAATGGCCAAAGAGACACCAGTAATAGCTTCTTGCTGAATGGCGTGGACTCCAGCAATCTCTTTAACGGCAAGAGCACCAGCCAGGTGGGTTCTGCCCGGGTTGTGAACAACACTGGTGTGGCTTTGGTGAGCAGTACGGGAATTGGGGTTATTCAGACAACGGCGTCCCCCTATCTGGCTATCGGCCAGGCGCTTCCCACTCCCGCACCGGAAACGATTGAAGAGGTTCGAGTCAATACCTCCATGTACGACGCGCAGCAGGGGTCGACCAGCGGCGCGCACATCGACATGAGCACGGCTTCCGGTACCAATAAGCCGCACGGCAGCCTCTATATCCATCATGGGACGAACTGGATCAACGCTGCTCCTTACTTCTTCAATGGCGACCCGACGGTTCCGGAAGACCAGAAGGTGCCGTCGTTGCATCGTGAACTTCTGGGCGGAACGGTTGGCGGTGCCCTGATCAAAGACAAACTGTTCGGATTCGCTGCCTTCCAGAACCTGCACGATGGTGACGGGGAAATCGGCATTTCGCGGCTCGGCGTGCCGTTCGGGTTGGCGGACGACAACCGCACGGCTGCAGGACTTGCAGACATCGCCAACAACAATTTCCTTATTCCCAATGGGCTGCCACCCATCAATGGAACCAACATCGATCCCGTGGCGCTGCAGATGTTTCAATTCAAGTTACCCAACGGTCAATACATGATTCCCTCGGATGATGGCAACTCTCCCACGCCGACGATCCCGAACAACGCCTACGTGCCGGGAACGGCGGTCTTCAGCGCCCGCCAATTGGTGACAGACCTGGATTGGAACCGGACCCCGTCCGATATTCTGTCCTTAAAGTACTACTTCCAGGATGACCCTACGAATGCTCCGTATGCCTACTCGATGGTGGCTGGATTTACCCAGCATCTGGCTGCCGGGAGCCAGGTGATTTCCTTGAGCAACATCCAATCGCTGCGCCCCAACCTGAGTGTTATTGAAACCATTGGGTTCGCGCGGCAGAATATTTTCAGTTCCGTAGCGCAACCTTTTTCGCCCCAACAGCTTGGGATCAACACCTTTGGTTCGACGCGTTTCCCCGGCATGAGCATTGTGGATATTCTGGGGAACAGCTCACCGAATAACGTTAACTACGTGCAGGATGCGAGCCTGAATATCGGACAGGGTTCCGCTTCCCAGGGCGCCTTTACCGGAGTCACCCAAAACCGCCTGATGCCTTCCGCCAACGCCACCTGGAACAAAGGGCGGCACACCATTGCCTTTGGCGGTACTTTCTCCTATACCCAACTGAACACACTGGACGACCGGACGGGCAACGGGATTGTGGCTTCCGCGGATTTGGGCCAATTTGTGCAGGGAATTTTGACCTCCAATGACGACTTTCAGTCCACCGCATTTCTGCTTGGAAACGCCAACCGTTATTACCGTGCCAATCAAACGGGTGCGTACATTCAGGACAAATTTCAACTCCGCCCGAACCTGAGCCTTACCGGCGGTCTGCGCTTCGATTGGGATGGCGGGTTTAAGGAGAAATACGGCCGTCTTTACAATTTTGACCCCAATCAGTATGCCTACGATGAGGCGACCGACACCATCACCTCGACTGGATTTATCATCGCCGGAAATAACAAGCAGTTTCCGACTGCCGGCGTGAGTGATACGACACTAACCGGGCGTCAATGGGGTATTGCCCCCCGGCTGGGACTTGCCTGGACCCCCAGTAGATTTAAGGACAAGATTGTAGTCCGCGCCGGCGCGGGCATGTACTACGATCGGGGCGAACTTTTCTCCTACCTCTCACCCGGCTACGCAGCGGGCGAGACTACGGCCGGAATCTTCGGCGTCAACCAGGCTCCCCCGTTCGTCAATACGCAGGTCTGCCCTGTCAGTTCCAGCTACTACCAGGGATTTATTCCCACCTGTTCCAGCTCCCTGGAAAACCCCTGGGGACCCAGTGAGCAGCCCCTCCCCTCCGGCAATCCGCAGGAGATTACCAATTACCTTCCCAATGAAGCGGGGATTGAGAGTGGAGATAAACTCTTCTCCTTCGCCACCTACGACCGTGCCAACAAGCTTCCCTATACGATGAACTACACTTTCGACATCCAGTGGCAGCCGCGGCGCGACTTGGCCATCGACATCGGCTATGTGGGGAATACCGGCCGTCATGAGGTCATGCCTATTCCTTTCAACCAGGCGGGCATCGCCACTCCCGCACACCCAATTAACGGCCAGAATTACACCTATGGGTACACGGTTCTCCAAAATGGGAGTCCCATCACTCTTCCCGATGGCACCCAGGAGCTTGCCACGTATGAAAGTGGCAATGACGACATGCGTGTTCCGTACATCGGCTACTCGGCCGAATCCGAGAGCTATAAGGCCATCGGTGTTTCCAACTACAACGCCTTGCAGACCCACGTGGAGAAGCGGCTGAGCCATGGCGTTCAGGTGGGCTTCTCCTACACCTGGTCGCACGCTTTGGATGAGCAGAGCGCCCTGGGCCTGTTCTATAACGGCAACAACCCCCTCGACCCGCACAGTGCTTACGCCTCGTCAGACTTTGATCGCACCCATGTGATGAACTTCAACTATATGTACCAAATCCCCTCTTTCGTTAAGGGGAATGGGTTGGTGGGAAAGATTGTCAACGGCTGGGCCATCCAGGGAATCGCCGTGATCGAGAGCGGCCAGCCTTACAGCGTGGTTGATTATACGGGCGCGGTGGGCAGCATCTTCTATGGCACCACTGATGGGATCATCAATCCCATTGTTCCGTTGGCGCCCGGTTGCACTGCCTACAACGCGGTTACACACCAATCCGGTGCGGGCGCAACTCCGGCGCTGAAGGCTTCCTGCTTCACCTTGCCTTTGCTTCAGCCGGGCGACCTGAATGGGGCAATCCCTCCTGGCGACCTGTATGAAACCAACTTTACCTCAGGCCAACGCAATATCTTCCGCCAGGCCTGGCAGAAGCGAACCGATATTTCTCTGGTAAAGGACACGAAAATCACTGAACGGGTTTCGTTGAAATATTCTTTCGATGTCTTCAACCTGACCAATACGGCGAGCTTCGATATTCCCATCGACAATGTTTCGCAGAATCAGTACTACAATGATTTCCCAACCTACGGGACGCCGGCAATGGCCACGAGCTGCGGTGGTTCCAACACGGGGTTCTACAATTGTCCTGCCGGTCTCGGCCAGGTGAATAAGACCATTGGCGGACCGCGACAGATTCAGATGGCGCTGCACCTTGCGTTCTAGTTCTGCTCATTTTGAAGTGTTTTGGCAAAAGGGCGAGGCCATTGCCTCGCCCTTGCTTTTGGTGGCAATTTGTATGGGTACACATTATATTGGCTCGATGGAGTGCGCAATCCGTGCTGGATCACTGCTGTCGTGGAACTAAGTGCTACGATCACAAGTCGAACTTTTTGTGGTCGGGAGTCTTCATGCGGAAAAGTATGATCATGTTCGCTGTCGCGATGTGCTTATCGGCGCCGATGGTCAATCTGCATGCTGCAAGTCTGGCGGGTGTGACCCTGCCTGACACGGAACAGGCTGCGGGTGCGAATCTCGTGCTAAATGGGCTTGGATTGCGGACCAAGTTCTTCGTGAAAGTCTACGTCGCGGGACTATATATTGAGCGGAAGTCATCCGATCCACAAGCCATCATTGCGACCGAGTCTCCCAAGCGGATCGTCATGCAGTTTCTCCACGGCGCAAGTACGAATCAGATGGCCGATGCCTTTACCGATTCCTTCAATGACAACTCACCGGATGCCGCAAAGACCATGAAGGCTGAAACGGATCGGTTGCTTGGTGCGCTTGAGCCCGTCAAGGTGGGGGACAAGATGGTTTTCACTTACGTTCCGGGCAAGGGCACGACCTTCGCTTTGAATGGCAAGGATAAGTTGACGATTGCGGACCCCGCCTTCAGCTCGCTACTCTTCTCGGTATGGCTGGGGCCGAATCCGCCCAACGCCGATCTGAAGAAGGGGTTGCTTGGGCAATAGACCTGGCGGCAGGCAGGGACTCCTGGCGTGGGTACTGCAACACGGCCATATTCTCACCAGAGATGTAGCACCTGCATCCGACATGTCAGGTCTCATTGACAGGACGGACAAGGCATATGCCTATTCATGCCCGATGTCTTCGTTCCAGACGTCAGGGTGGGCGCGAATGTAATCGGCAAGTAACGCAACGCACTCCTCAGAGTTGAGATCGATCACCTTCACGCCAAGTTCGCGAAGCCAATCGACCCCACCCTGGAAATTTCTGCTTTCCCCCACCACCAGGGTTCCAAAGCCAAACTGCCGCACCAGTCCGCTGCAATACCAGCAGGGTGCAAGCGTCGTGACCAAAGTGAGCTGGCGATAGCTGCGCTGGCGGCCCGCATTGCGGAAGGCATCCGTTTCACCATGCATGGAAGGATCACCATGCTGGACGCGGCGGTTGTGCCCGGCGCCGATCAGTTGCCCACTGGCATCGAAAATTGCGGCTCCGATGGGAATACCGCCTTCCGCCAAACCCTTGCGAGCCTCCGCTACTGCCACTGCCAGCATCTCGTTATAGTTTGGTTCAAATTTCATGCCTCACTTATACACCATCGGGCAATTTCTTGAATATGGGATAACGTACAAGTTGCAGGAAGACAAAACGGGAAGACGGGTCTTTGATGATTCGATGCACGATTCACCGGTCTCTTTGCCTTCCCTCTATGCGGCTGAAGCTTGCAACGGTTATCATGTTTAGGTTCGGGGATTGTGGCAAGACACTTCATTCGTTCATGGGTTTGAGGCGAATACCTGCAAGGTCGTGCGACCGCAGAACGAAAATCGAAACGCGAAATTTGAAATCTGTCGTGACTTTCGAGTTTCGATTCTCGTTCCGCGTCGCCGCGTCGTGCAAATTTCATCGGAGGTTCTTATGAGCAAGCTGGTTCTCCCGCACGGGAGCAATGTACTTTTGCCCCTTCTTCTGGAAGGATCGAAGCGGGAAGAGGAGAGTAGGAAAGCTACAGGTCTCAAGAAGGTCCCCATGACCACTCGCGAGACAAGCGATTTGATCATGATGGGAATTGGCGCCTTTACTCCCCTTGAGGGATTTATGGGCAAGGATGACTGGCGGGGAGTTTGCGAATCCTACAGCCTGCCCAGCAAGAAGGGTCTTTTCTGGCCCATACCGATTACTCTTTCCGCCACGGAGGAGCTGGCGAAGTCCATTGCCATCGGCGAAGAAGTTGCGCTTTGGGACACGGAAACTGAATCCATCATGGGAACCATGAAGGTGACGGAGAAGTACTCCATTGATAAGGAGTACGAATGCCAGCAAGTGTTCCGCACCACGGATTCCAAACACCCGGGAGTTCAGAAAGTCCTGGAACAGGGTCCTGTGAATCTGGCTGGTCCAGTAAAGGTCCTTTCCGAGTCTTATTACCCGGAAATGTTTAAAGAGATCTATCAACGGCCTGCCGAAGCCCGAAAGCTGTTTGAAGAGCGCGGATGGAGCACTGTTGCCGCCATGCAAACGCGCAATCCCATGCACAACTCGCATGCCTACCTGGTGTGGATCGCGATCGAGGTTTGCGATGGGGTTTATATACACCAACTGGTGGGCAAGCTGAAGCCCGGTGATATTCCGGCTGAAGTGCGCGTAAAAGCCATCGATGCCCTGGTGAACAAGTATTTCCGGCGTGATCGTGTCATCCAGGGCGGATACCCCATGGAGATGCGATATGCAGGGCCTCGCGAGGCTCTGCTTCACGCTGTATTCCGTCAGAATTACGGCTGCTCGCACCTGATTGTGGGGCGCGATCATGCTGGCGTGGGCGATTACTACGGCCCGTTCGATGCCCAGAAGATCTTCCAGGAGATTCCCTCTGACGCTCTCAAACTGCGGGCGCTCTGCATGGATTGGACCTTCTACTGTTATGAGTGCGGCAGCATGGCATCGATGAAGACCTGCCCACATGACAGCAAAGCGGTCATCGACGATAACGGCAACTATAAGGGCGGCGCCCGCCTGCTGCTTTCGGGAACATTGCTCCGCAAACTGATGAGCGAGGGGAAGCCGGTCCCATCGGAATTTTCGCGGCCGGAAGTGATCAAGATTTTGCAGGAATACTACGACACCGTCGAAGAGAAGATAGAAGTAAAACTTCACAGCGCTGCGACTGGACAAGTGAAGAAGTAGGCTGCCTTGTCGGGCATGGGAGGGATTTGCAACCGCCGCAATCTCTCCCATGTCCGAGCTTTTCTTTGTCAGGTTCCTCATGTAGAATTCATCTATTACCTAAGAGTGATAATGCGGTCGTAAGCAAATCCGCTCGTCCGGGCGCATCCAGGGCGGGCACCCAAATTATGCCGATTCATGGAGGTTCGTATGGCACTAAAAGTAGGAGATGCGGCGCCAAATTTCAAACTAACCTGTGCTACCGGAGAGTCACAGAGCGAGTTTGAGCTTTCTGCCCACCGTGGCAAGAATGTTGTGCTGGCCTTTTATCCGCTCGATTTCACTCCCGTTTGCCAGAGTGAGCTCGGTTCATTCCAGGCCGACCTCGACAAGTTTAAAAGTTCGAATACTGAAGTTCTGGGAATATGCACCGACTCGGTGTTTGCCCATATCGCGTTCCAAAAACATCTGGGTGGGCTGACCTTCCCGCTGGCCACGGATCGCTGGCCTTACGCAGAAGTTGCCACCGCTTACGGTGTGTTTCCTCCCACCAAGCACCCCATCCCTTTCATCAACGATCGGGCCATTTTCATTGTGGATAAAGATGGCAAAATCGCCTGGTCGAAAATCTACGAACTGCGCGAACAACCCGATAACGGCGAGATTCTGGCGGAATTGAAGAAGCTCTCCTAATCATCCTCAATCAGGGGCGGTTCGCGAGCCGCCCCCACCTCCGATTTGATGGGCGGCATCATGGAGGTAAAAGAGCTCTTCCTCCTCCAAACGAACGACTGATAACTTCCTTGTGGAACTCAAGCCCCCATGCCGCTATGATGTCACCCGACCCAGCGAGTGGAGGTGGTTGCACATGCGCGCATGGATCCTCTTCTTATCAACAATCCTCCTGGCTTTTCCTGCGGTGGCGGCGGACCGCGAAGCGGCCAAAGCAAGCTACCAGCAGGGCAACGACCTCTTTGACAATTTCCGCTTTGCCGAAGCGGCGGCGGCATACGGGCGGGCCATTGAGCAGGACCCCAAGTTCCTGGAGGCCTATTTCAACCATGCCCTGGCTTATGAGATGGTGGATCGCGGGAAGGCCGTTTTGGAATGGCATCGGTTTGCTGACCTTGCCGCGAATGTGCCGGAATTCGCCGATCAACTGGGGCAAGCCGATGCCCGAATTCAAGCGTTGGGAATGCTGCCTGTTTACCCCGAGGGGCTGCAAGTCTCGCACTATGTTTCTTCCGCATCGGACTATTACGCCGAGATTGCCGTAGATTCGGAATTGAATACTTGGAATTCGTTTCCGATCAAAGTGATGATTGGTAGCGTGCCCAACGCGGATTGGGCGCAAGGCGCCCGTGAAGCGTTCAAGATCTGGAAGGGCATGTTCCCGCTCGAACTGAGCGCTGATTCGGACGAGGCTGACATCCTGTTCGATTGGGAGTCCGGCACCGGTGAGAACGGCCATGCGGGCGAGGAGCAGGACTGGGTAAAATTCCGCCGCGTGGGAGACGCCCCGACGGGCCGTAAAGTTGCCTACATTTCGGTCGATCTCTCGCGGCAATGGTCCAAAGACGAAATGCGCGCCATCGTTCTTCACGAAATGGGCCATGCTCTGGGTATTAAAGGCCACAGCGATTCCAAGAGCGATATCATGTATTGGCAGATGCAGGATAAGAGCCGCCAAGTCTACATCCCACGCGTCATGTTTCCCATTGCCTGGAAGTCTCTAGTCAGTAAGCCCAGCCAGCGGGATCTCAACACCCTGATTCGGCTCTATAACGCTCCTGGGTCTATCGTCCGCTTGAAGTGAAAGGGTCATCAAACTATGCGAGTTGCCATTACCGGTGCACGAGGATTGTTCGGACAAGGGTTGGTGGCGGCGTTTGCCACCCGTCATGAGGTCTTTCCTCTGACGCGCGCTGAGGCTGACATCACTGATGCAGGAGCCGTCCTGGCGGCGCTCGAGCATGTCCGCCCGGACATGGTGGTGCATCCTGCCGCCATTCCCGACCTTGATCTTTGCGACTCCGATCCCACCAACGCCTTTCGCGTTAATTCCCAAGGCACAAGCAAAGTGGTTGAAGCTGCGCGCCGCCTGGGAGCGGGATTTGTCCACATCTCCACCGATGCTGTCTTCGATGGCAGGAAGACAACTCCCTACGTTGAGTCCGATCCCACCGGGCCCATCACGGTCTATGGGCAAAGTAAGTTGAGGGCTGAACTGGCAGCAAAAGCCTATGACCGATCCTGGATCTTTCGCGTCCCAGTGCTGTTTGGGCCGGGAAAGGTCAACTTTGTGGAAAAAGGCCTGCGTAAGCTGGCGGCCGGTGAGGAGTACAAAGTCGCCTGCGACCAGATGGGTTGCGCCTTTCACACTGTGGATGCCGGTTTGAAGATCATGGAGGTTGCTGAATCCGGCCGCTATGGCCTCTATCACCTTGCCAATCAGGGGGCGTGTACTCGTTATGAGCTGGCCTGCGCGGCGGCGGAATTGGCAGGGCTCGATCCGGCCAAAGTGAACGGTGTTCCTGATGCCCTGATGGAGCGGCGGGTTCCACGGCTGAAGTATTCCGTTTTGGCAATGGAAGCCTTGCAGCATGGCGGATTCTCTCTTCCTCGCCCCTGGCAGGAGTCCCTGGCTGACTACGTCCGCACGGTCCAACTGTAACCCGGACGGATGCTCTCCGTTTAGAAATGCATGATTAGGCAATATAGTGTTAATATTAGTAAGTCTAAACATATAACGTGTTTGGAGTGAATTGTTTGTCCGCAACCGACGTTTCCAGCCTTCCGCAGGATTCATTGGAAAATTGCTCTTAAGGCCGATCAGGGAGGGGAATTGTCCGGCGGTTGGCGCCCGGCCGTGGGGTTGCAAAATTCATCCTCGTGGCCGGGAACGATGCGTCCCATTCGGGCCAGAATGTGGGCCCGGTCATGCTGAAACTGCTCCCGGTTATGAGGGATCATGGTGAAGACGTTCTCATCGTGCTCGCGGGTCAGCACGGCGTCTCCGGCAATAATGATGGGCTGGTCGCCGTTGTGGACAATCACCGAGGTATGCCCCGGCACATGGCCATTGGTCACCAGAAACTCCAAATCGTCCGGCAAGGGGTGGGCCTCAATCCAGCGAAAGCGCGAGGGGTCGCCCAGGCGCTTTCGGTCCCACCAGCGCAAAGCAAACCGCCGCAGCGCCCCCATCAGTTCGGTGGCCTTCTCGTACTCGCTTGATTCCGGATAATACTTCAGGCTCAACTTCTCCCAATTCTGCTCATCGAGAAGGTCGGCGTAAGCTTCGCAGCACCATTCGTAGGATTGCTGCGAGCCGTAGATCTCGCTTCCCGGAAACAGGCAGTTATTCAGTACGTGATCCACATGGAAATGGGTATTGATCACCATGCGGATGTCGCTGGGGTGCAGGCCGCGCTTCTCCAGAGCTTCCAGAAGGCGGTGAGCCTCATGGGGCATTCCTGTATCAACGATAATATGATGATTGCCACGGGAGAGAAGCGAGCAAGTGGCGCCCCGCCAACTGCCGGGAAGCAGAACCTCGGTTTTCCATGAGGGGGCCTTCGTGTCCGGGCCGGAAAGTTGTGCGTCAGGTGATGTCAGGTCAGATTTATCCATGGCATGCTCTTCCCGGTGGGCAAAGTTTGCCGAACCCACCCAGGATGGCAAGGCTCCATGACCCATTCTAGCAGTTGAATGAATTTCTGTGGCGGGAATGTGGGACGGAAGCGGGGTAAGACCTAAGTCGGAGGTGGGCAATTTGCCCCTTTTGTTGGGTTTTTCAATCCATCTTGGAATCTTCCCATCGCCATTTTGTTTGCAGGGCGCAGCAAAAATGCCGCAGCCTTTGGCGGGCGAATTGCACAACCCTGTGGCGAGCCCAGAGGATGCAATTCCGCCGTGCGGTTCAGCTAGCGTACTCCGAGGGTTCGAGACTGAGGAATTCATATACCGATCAGAGGAGAATAGATTCATGTCATTCATCATCGTAGAAGGTTGCACAAAGGATGAAAAATGTATCGAGGTTTGTCCGGTAGACTGCATTCATCCCCGCAATGATGAAGCCCAATTCGCGGAAGTCGAGCAGCTTTATATCGATCCGGTAAACTGCATCGATTGCGGTGCCTGCGTCCCCGTTTGCCCCACCAACTCGATTTATGCCGAGGCAGACGTGCCGGAGAATATGACAGCGTTTACGGAGAAGAACGCTCAATACTATCAATAACCGCACACGGCCCCTCGAGTTCGTACCGGACGCGTCAGCATGACTCCCAGGCGTAGCGCTGAATGATCGCTTTTGACTTCGCCCTGCTGACGCGTTCCTACTTTTTGTTACCTTGAATGTCCACATATCCCGACCTGCAAGTCCCACGTTGATGCGAGTGAATCGCACTGGGCGGTATCGACGTCTTAACAATTGCTATTCCCCACATTTTTGCTAACTACCTTTATTTTCATGGACATCTTGGCAAGCTTCGTGTAACTCTCTTTGTTTTCATAAGTATCTTGGCAAGGCGATTCTCGGACATTTTTTCTATATGTGTTTTTAATAACATAGTGGCTTTGCCCCCCTAAATTTCACCCTTTTTTTTAACAGCCCATGAGTCTTGAGAAGAATAACTCTTTATTTATGAATGAGATATCGGTCATGACATTTTGGCTTTCATCAGCTAACTATCTTTCTTTTCTGATACATCTTGGCAAAATTGCAAGATCGAGTCAGAGGATCATCGGGCCATTGGGTCAATTAAATCTGATTACTGGCTCGGTGGATGGGCCGTCGGAGCCGGGAATCGATGATCGGCTTTGGGTCCGCCTTCTACCCGAAACACCGTTTTGTTTTGCACTTTCTGACAAAGTACCCGCAAAACTCTTCGGCACCACCGCTCAATCGGTACACTTTCTGAAAAAGGAGAAATTAAGGGTGTCCATTTAAACACTTTCTATTTGTTTTCATACATATAGTCGGATCGACCTTCATTTTTAGGATCTCTTGTCGAACGGGACTTGGGTCACGTGGTACGGGACACGGGCGAGATCGTGAATTTGATATCAGCTGAGCTCTCAGGACCCAGAATCCAGTCCCCCAGCGCAGGAATCCCGAGGGACGCTATTTGTACATTAGATGGCATGGAGTCTGGATCGTTGGGAGACCTGCGAGCGGATATAATGACGCCTCACGATATCGGCATAAAAGTATATCAATCTACGCTATCTTTGTCAAGGTGAATCCAGCGTAATAAGAGCCTACAAAATGTCGCTGGATGGAGTGGATAAGGAAGATGGTTCGAATGATGAAGCCCTGGATCAGCGCGGATTTGCGTGGACCGGGTCCAGGCAAATGGCCTGCCCGAGGAACCACGCCCTGGCAGCTATCGCTCCCGGTGGGAAATCTCATCGCAAAAGGGGCCGAAGTGCGTGTATATTTCCTCTATCGAACCTGCGGAGCCGTGGACTCTAGAAAATGAATCGGACAGCGCGCGAAAAAAGGAGACCGGAGCCCAATACCCAGCGTATCAGGGTGGCTGTGGTGCAGGCGGCGCCCGTGGTTTTCAATCTCAAGCGAACCCTTGAGAAAGTCCGAGCGTTGGCACGCGAGGCGGCTCGCGGAGGCGCCCGGTTGGTGCTGTTTCCGGAGGCCTTCGTCTCCGGCTACCCTCGTGGACTGGATTTTGGCGCCGTCGTCGGTTCGCGGTCGGAAAAGGGGCGGGAAGACTTTAAGCGGTATTGGGAGAGCAGTGTTGATGTGCCTGGTCCCGTCCTGGAAGAACTGGCTCGCACGGCTCGAAACAACCGCATCTATCTGGTGATTGGCGTGGTGGAGCGGGAGGGCGGTACGCTTTACTGCTCCGTCTTGTTTTTCGCCCCGGACGGCAGCTATCTCGGCAAGCATCGCAAGGTTATGCCGACAGGGGCGGAGCGACTGGTGTGGGGTTTTGGCGACGGTTCGACCCTGCCGGTCTTCGAGACGCCTGTGGGAAGGTTGGGGGCGGTGATCTGTTGGGAAAATTACCTGCCCCTGATGCGGGCGGCGATGTACGCGAAGGGCATCGAGATCTATTGCGCTCCCACGGCGGATGCCCGCGATTCCTGGACGGCGTCCATGCGGCACATCGCGATTGAGGGGCGCTGCTTCGTCCTTTCGTGCAATCAGTTCAACCGCCGGCGCGACTTTCCCGACGATTACGATGCCTGTTATGGAAGTGATCCCGAAACTGTGGTTACCAACGGCGGCAGTTGCATTGTTGACCCGTTTGGGAATTTCCTTGCTGGGCCGAATAGAGAAGGGGAATCGATATTGTTCGCCGAAATCGATCGCGGGCAGATCGTCCGCGGCAAGTACGATCTGGATGTTGTGGGCCATTACGCAAGGCCGGACATTTTCCAGCTTACCGTGGACGAACAGCCGAAACGCCCCGTTACCGTCCGTTCGATCGATACCAGGAACCTTAAACGCCAAGCGGGCCGCCCGGCGGCTCGCGGTCCGAAGGATTAGCCGATCTTTACGGCGTTAATTCTAATTTCGATTTGTGCTTGGAAGTTTATTGGCAAGGCGGAGGAATCATCATGAAACCCCATCCGAAATTGCTGAGCTTCCTATCCTGGCTCCTGGTCACCTGTCTCAGCGTTGTATTTATCAATGCCATTCTCGCGCTAATCGCAAAGGTTACCCATTCAGGATTGGGAAGCTGCGGCCCATACGGTCCTGTGGGCGGGTTGCTGATCGGTGGGGTGTTGCTTTCGGTTCCGGTGAGCATTCTTGCTGGCGTCGTGGCCGCTGACCGGTTGCGCAGCCACTACGTGCAGGAAGAGAAGAAAGCGTAGCATTACGACCGGCGGGCGCGATGAAAGCCATCACGAGGCCGCTGCTTTGGAATCCGCAGTTTGTTTCGAATGAACTCGTTGGCTAAAAGTGCACCGCAAATCAGCGAACTCCTGAAATGTCGACTACCAGTAAAAGACTTCATCATGTTCGGGGCTGATGGTCACATTTTGCCGCAACCTCCGACATTCGAACGCCGGGCCTATTCAAGTCCGGAAGCCCAGCCACAGACAGGTAGGCAGGATCAGTGCCGCCAGAGGCGTTGCATTTCAGTAAATAAATGCCATTGACGTTGGGGTACGGGGTTTGACAAAATGGCCCTTCCTGCTGCCTAACCGGGCGGGCTCCAACTTCTAATGAGAAATCTACATCTGGATGCGCTACGAGGATACTGTCTGCTGGTGATGACGGCTGATCACCTTAAGATCTACGCATTGCACCATGTGACCTATGCGTCCTTTGGATTCTTTGATGTGGCGCAAGGATTCATTTTCATTTCTGGATTCGTTGCGGGCGGCTATTATTCTAATCTTGCTGATTGCAAAGGGGTAGCCGCGATGACAGATCGCGCCTTGCGGAGGGCGCGGGATATCTACTTCACCCACCTGGGGTTGATTGCGCTCATGCTTGGGGGCGCGGCGCTTATTCACATTTCTCATCCCTTTGCGGCGCTCAGCGTGGGATCCCTTCATGGAGTTCAAATTCTTGGCTCGCTTGCGATAGCGTTACGAGCCGCCACATTGCTTGTCCTGCCGCATTACTTCGAAATCCTCCCGCTTTATGTGATCTTGATGTTGCTGGTTCCCCTGCTGGTAGTGTGCTGGAGAGCGGAGCGAATGCTCTGGGCCCTCAACCTCAGCGGCTGCCTGTGGTTTCTGAGCCAACCGGACGTTCTGGCCTCGCCCATCCTGCCAGGTTGGGTCAATTGGGGCGCCTTCAATTTTTTCGCATGGCAATTCTTATTCGTGTGCGGATTCAGCTTGGGATGCCTCCAGCGGAACCAGGCGCCCGGTGCCTGGTTCTATTCAAATCGCTGCCGGGCAGTAGTTTTTGTCCTTTTCAGCGTTCTCTTCGTTTTGCGACATTCGCACATCATCCTCGGAGCGGGAATGCATGGTGTCAGCCTCGACCACGGACCATGGTGGTTTGCCAAGCCGACGCTAGGGCCCTTGCGTATATTTGATTTCGGACTCTTTGCTTGCCTCTTGGCCCAAATCGTGAAGAAATATGGACAGTCCTTGGAAAAGACTGTGCTGCATCGGTACCTGCGTTTTCCGGGTCAGCACTCTCTACAGGTTGCGGCCTGGTCAATCATCGTGTGGCGAACCATGCCTTATTCATTCAAGCTGTTGGGACTCGTGGATTCGCACGGCGCTCAAATCGCCCTGTCACTCCTTGGGATTTCCACCCTCTACATTCCGGCATGGCTGCACCTTACCAATCGAACCTACCGAAATCGTTTAAGAGGGCCCACCGCTTCGCCCCCCCCGGAACTGGCTAAAATCGCCCCCGAGGTTGGCTTAGACCTGGTTTGAAGCGCGCGGGCACAAACAAGCAGACCATAATCGCAGGCGCACCAATACGGATCGCTCCCAGGGAAGGGAAGAAATGGGGTCAAGCGTAGCTGCCAAATGTTCGTGTGGCTTGGAAGAGGAGATTCCCATCGGTGGTGGTATGAGGAATTTCGCCACCACATGCTATTTCCCCTTCCTCTGCGAAGCATGCCACAGTATGGTGGCCTTAAACCTTCTCGCCGGACCCCACGTGTGCCCGCAATGTGGCAGTCCATCCGTTGTGGCGTACGACGCCCCTCGATTGTCGGAATCCTCGGGAGAGAACGTGGTGACAAAGTGGAATTTGAAAGGGAAAATCGGCCGGGACGCGATACTGACCGACGCAAACTACCTTTGCCCGAGGTGTAACAACATGTCGCTTCAATTCCGTGACACCGGGATGCGGTGGGACTGAGGATAGACGACCAAGCACAGACCTTTACAACTCCGAGGAGGAGCTTTTGAGGCGCGTATTGATGGTGCGTTGTCGTAAGTGAAGGCAAGCTCGGCGGGCCCAAGCCCATTCGCTATCGGTTCCACCGAGTTGGGTTATGGGCATTTCTCAGAAGACAAGAAAGTTTTATATTTATATGGGAAAAATGGTAGGGTAAGATTTCCAGCCGGGCCGGGAAAGTTAGAATATTCTGGGCTCGGCAGGGTCAATGGTGTTTCCCAGTACAAATAATGTCTGGCTTGCTCCGCGCCACTTGAGGTGTCCTATGATGAATCGCAAAGCTATGAGCCATAAATTCCGAGGCTTCTCTGTGCTGGGTGCCACGCTGGCATTTGCTGTGTCCGGATGGAGCCAGACGCCTCCAGGCACCACAAAGCCGGCCGCCCCCAAACCCGTCACAAAAACGGCAACCACGCACACGGGCGTGGCCAAACCTGTCACCACCACAACGGCAACCACCAAGCCGGGCACCGCCAAACTGCCTCCGCTGAAGCCGCTTACCAGTAAGCCTGCCACAACTCATACTGCCACTAACAGGCCGGGCACGATGAAACCTCTTGGCGCAAATGCGTCCACCACCAAGAAAGCCCCCCCGCTCACATCTCAGCATTCTCCGAATAAGGGCGTCACCCCGGGACAGCAGATCTCCAAAGGCGGTGGACAGGTGGGCATGGGATTGGTTGAGGGGACCAAGGACTTTGCGATCGGGACGGGCACCGCAGTTGGCAATCTGGCGCACGGCAAGGGTCAGGCTGCCGGAAAGTCCTTTACCAAAGGATCCACGGGCGCGGGCAAGGACCTCACCAATAGCGGCAAAGGAACCGAAAGCGTTGGCAAAGGGGTTGGCGGGGAATTCAAAAAACTCTGATTCCTTCCGGCTCTTAGGGCTCCTATAACCTCCCGTTTGGGGCTGTACTCCATCCCTCTTGGACTGTCATCATGTCTCCGCTAGGCGGGGCCCGGAGAAGAGGTGGTAGCGATGTGAGGTAGGGAACCTTTGACCCGCACGGGTGGATTCCCGATGCCTTCTTCTTCAATCATCCAGCGCCTGAGGCGCAGGATATCGGCGGCGCGCGCCACTCCGATGGGTTTTCCCTCATCATCCACTACCACGATATTTTCCACGTTGTGCACCACCATGTCGCGCGTCACCTGGTCCACTG
The DNA here is from genome assembly GCA_003165315.1 of Acidobacteriota bacterium. Classification (GTDB taxonomy): domain Bacteria; phylum Acidobacteriota; class Terriglobia; order UBA7540; family UBA7540; genus Bog-366. The sequence continues at coordinate 30,521 of PLSX01000077.1, read as the reverse complement.
TTTCGTTGGGAAGGCCTGCGATGTAGTCCTGGCGCATAATTTCCCGCACCGTTGGATTGCGGTCAATCCCTTTTAGGAGGTCATGCGCCTCAACGATGCCCACCAACCGCCCATCCGCTTGGATCACCGGCAGGACGCCATTTGCCTCAGGTGAAACCTCGCGAACAACAGCTTGGACATTCTTATCTGCATCGACTACGGCAAATGTGAGGCTCATGGCCGATTCCACCCGCCCGCGCATTAGCATGGGAACCGTATAATCCTGCCGCACGATTAATCCGCGCTTGATCAGCTTGCCGGTCATGATGGATTCCGCGCTGAACAGGCGCACAAGGCCGTCCGACACGACGACGCAGACTACCAGCGGCAGAAGCGCGTTGGGGTTGCGGCTGAGCTCAAAGAGAAAGATGATGGATGTAAAGGGCGCGCGCGATCCCGCCGAACATCGCCGCCATGGCCACCAGCGAGTAGAGCGCGGGGTCGCTGACCAGGTGAGGAAGGAAGTGGCGGCAAACCTGCGCATAGACTGCTCCCACGCCTCCCCCCACAATCAGTGAAGGCGCAAACACGCCGCCCGTCGTGCCTGATCCCAGTGAGAGCACCAGTGCGGCGAACTTGGCGGCGGAGATTCCGAGCAGCGTTTGCGTGGTCAGGCGATCGTTCAGCATGTCGCGAATCGTGTCATAACCCGTGCCGAATACCTGGGGATAGAAGTAGCCAATCAGACCCAGCATCAGCGCTCCCGTTACGGGGGCCCAGATCAGGGCGGGTTGCAGGGGAAAGCGGTCAAAGGCCTCTTCCAGAAAAAACAGCACGCGGATCATGGCAATGCCGAGTATGCCCATGATGATTCCCATCAGGGCGAAGAGCCAGAGTTCCTGCATGCTGACTAGGGAGAATGCAGGCGTGGGGAATAGCGGCGACCATCCGCGGAAGTGGACGGCAACGGCCGTGGCCATGACGGAGGAAATCGCTACGGGAATGAAGGAGCGGGCGCGAAATTCGAAGAGAAGCAGTTCGATGGCGACAAGGATTCCGGCGAACGGGGCGATAAAAGTGGCGGCCATGCCGGCTGCCGCTCCAGACGCCAGCAAGACGCGGCGCTGATAGGGGGTGAGGCGGGTGATCTGTGCGAAGATTGATCCAAATGCCGCGCCGGTTTGAATGATGGGGCCCTCCGCGCCAAAAGGCCCGCCAGTGCCGATGGCAAACGCCGTAGCCAGGGGTTTGAGGATGGCCACGCGCGTCCGGATTTTGCTCTTGCCCACCAGGACGGCTTCCATGGCTTCCGGAATGCCGTGGCCCTTCAGCGTGGGCTCCCAAAAGTGAATCATGATGCCCACCAGCAACCCACCTACAGCTGGAATCAGGATCACCCAAGCCCCCAGATGATTGTGGGCCGGGGAGGTGACCGCAAACGACAACCTTCCGTAAAAGAAAATGTTGGTGAAGAGGAAGATGAGTTCCAGCAGCCCTTGCGCCACCAACCCGCCGATGAACCCCACAATCAGAGCGTAGGCCGAGGTGGCGAGAATGCTGGGGTCCAGAGCTTGGCCGAATTCGCTAAACCAAGTGGACTTGGGTTTGGGATTCAAAGTCACGATTGTTCCTTTCAGCCTGCTCCGCATTGCGGACTCAGAGAGTTTCACATAAGGTCATGGCGGCGATTCCACCGGGAGTGTGCCCGGTATCATGGAGGACTTCCGTGAGGACTCGTCGCCTTCGCTGTGTTTTGGCAAAAGGCTATGTGCCCTGAGCAGGGGGAATGTTTCGCGGCCGAGGTTGGGGAGTCTTCATGATTTCGAATTGAAGTTCCCGGAGTTCGGCCAAATTCTGATGCGATATTTTGTCAAGAATCGTATAGCCTTTACGCGTCAGGTGAACCTTGACGAAGCGGCGATCCTGCTCGCCTTGGACCTTTCGCACCAGCCCACGTTCTTCCGCGCGTTGTACCAGTCCCACCACGGCGTTGTGGCGGCCTTGCAAAAACTCAGCCAGTTCGGAAATTGTGGCCCACCCGCGGCCTGTATAGCCAGCCACGCCCAACATAAGCTGATGCTGTTGCGGGGTAATTCCACAAGACCGGGCTACGCGCTCACTGAAGCGAAGGAAGCAACGGATGCGGTAGCGGAACCATGCCAGCCGGCGCAGCGCTTCCGCTCTCGCAGGAGGTATTTCCGAGGGTGGCGTCGTCTGTTTCATAACAAAGAATTATATCACAATGTGATTTACTTTGCGAGAAAGGGGAATTGAGGGAAGGAACGGAATGGGCGCGACAGGTGATTGGATAGAATTTGGAAATTTGCGCCGGACCGCAAGGAACTCAAACCACAACGTGCTATTTCTGCGGCCCCTTCAGTCCCAGGCTGGCCCAGAGGTTATCCACTCTTTGGGACACTTCCGGGTTCATGACGATTTCCTCCGGCCAGTCGCGCGTAAAACCTTCGGTGGGCCATTTGCGGGTGGCGTCGATTCCCATTTTGGAACCGAAATTAGGCAGGCGCGAGGCGTGCTCCAATTGGTCGACGGGGCCGAGGGTGAATTGAATATCGCGTTCCGGATCGATGTGGTTCAGCGCCTTCCACGCAACTTCGCTTGTGTCGTGCACGTTCACATCGTGATCCACCACCACGATACACTTGGTAAACATGGCTCCGGGCAATCCCCAGATGGCGTTCATCACTTTGCGCGCATGGCCAGGATAGCTTTTGCGAATCGCCACTACCATCAGATTGTGAAACACTCCCTCTGCGGGCATGTGCATATCCACGACTTCAGGGATTTGTTTGCGCATCAGGGGCATGAAAAGGCGCTCCACGGCGTAACCCATCCAATAGTCTTCCATGGGCGGCCTGCCGACGATGGTGGAAATGTAGATGGGGTCGCGGCGCCGCGTGATGCAGGTGATATGGAACGCGGGGAATTTATCGGCGAGCGAGTAATAGCCCGTGTGGTCGCCGAACGGTCCTTCGGTGCGAATGTCGTCAAGGTCCACGTAGCCTTCCAGTACGATCTCCGCCTGGGCGGGGACCTCCAGATCCACGGTTTCACATTTCACCAGTTCCACCGGTTTTTGGCGCAGGAAGCCGGCGAAAAGGAATTCATCCAAATCCTCCGGTAGCGGCAAGATGCCGGAGATCATGGTGGCGGGGTCAGCACCCAGGGCGACGGCAACCTCCATGCGGCGGCCTTTCCCCTGGCGCTCAAGCCAACGGAAGTGTTCGGCGCCACCTTTGTGAACCTGCCAATGCATCCCCGTGGTACGGTCGTCAAACACCTGCATGCGGTAACAGCCCACGTTGCGGCGACCGTTCTTGGGGCTACGCGTCACCACCATGGGGAATGTGATGAATCGCCCTCCATCCAGAGGCCAGCACTGCATAATCGGCAGGCGGCCGAGAGACAGGTTTTCCCGCTCGATGACATCCTTCACAGGACCCGTGCGGACCTTCTTGGGGAAAAACGAGCCCAGTTCGGAGAGTTTGGGCAGCATCTTCACCTTGTCGAAGAACCCTTCCGGCGGCTTCATATCGAGCAGGTCTTCCATGCGGCGGGTTATCTCGTCAAGCGAGGCAACGTCGAATGCCATTTCCAAGCGGCGCTTTGTGCCCAGAGTATTGATGAGCAGCGGCATGGAGTAGCTCACGCCGTCGCGGGCGGAACGGGGTTTCTCAATCAGCAATGCCGGCCCCCCTGCCTTGGAAACGCGGTCAGTGATTTCAGTGATCTCCAGATCGACATCGACTTCCGCCGAGATGCGTTTTAGTTCGCCTTCGCGCTCCAGGCGGGTCAGAAATTCACGCAGGTCTTGATAGGGCACGAGACAACCTCATGCTTTCGAAAAGTGAAGGGTAGAGGATAAATGGCAGTGTTGCATATTAGCTTTATCGCTTAAAGTCCACCATTTAAACTTTTGAATCTACTGACGACCGACCAATTGACAACTTCTTTCTAAATTGACTTCACTGGGATCTTAACGATATCGTTGACTTCCGCCGTCTCGCGCATCACAAAGGGTTCACCATAGCGGACGCCGATCATATGGCCGAAGTGACGGGCTTCCGAGCCCATGCGAGCATTGATTTCGCTCCGCGAAGGGAAGAGATTCTGCAATTCCTTGGGTGGAGAAAACTGCGAGGAAAAGCAGAAGATGGCTTTGAGTTTCTTTTCGTATTGCAGAGTGATGTCCACCACGAACGATGGCCGCACAGTAGGGACGTACTGCGAGGCGTAGATGATCTTAAAAGGGCGATGGGGCTTTCCTGCCAGCGGAAGCTTGGCGAGCCCCGCCAGGAAGCAGGCCTCGTATCCCAGGTGCCCGGTGGTGTAGTGATCAGGGTGGCGGCCTTTCCAATAGGGCAGAATCACCGTGTGGGGCTTGAAGTCGCGAATCTTCTGCGCAACCTTTAATTTATTCTCGCGATTGTTTTCCACTCCGGCATCGGGGATATTAAGGTTCTCACGGTGGACCACTCCCAGGACCTCCGCGGCGCGGCGAGCTTCTTTTTCACGCAAAGCCGCACTTCCGCGTGTGCCGCTTTCTCCCGCCGTGAGGTCGAGAATTCCCACGCGATAACCCGCTTCCGTCATCTTGATGACCGTGCCCCCACATGTGATCTCAACGTCGTCCGGGTGGGCCGCAATGGTGAGGATATCAACTTCCATGTTCCGCCTTTTCTCCCTGCGAGGGCCGTGCCTGGAGCCGCCGCAAAAATGCCTTCTCATCCAAATGATACTTGAACGCCTTCCGGCCGTCGATAAAGACCACCGGAATCTGCTCGTGAAACTCAGCGAATGCAGTAGCATCATCCAGGATGTTGACTTCCCGGAATTCAAACGCTTGCACGGTGCGCAGTCTGGCGAGCTGTATTTTGACGGTATCGCACAGACAGCATCCGGGCTTGGTGTAGAGCACAACTTCAATCATCAGCGCCTGATGGGATTCTAAGAGCAAGGGTGGAGAGGCGTCAAGGTCAGGGGGCCCGCCCGCCATTTGTCAGCCCATAGATTGACACTACATCTTAAGTTCTAATCCATGTTGAGGAGTTGCGGAAGCGACGGGCTACGCCCATCCCTATATGCAGGTCCCGTATTGGAGTAGAATCACATTGGAATAGATCGCCAGCGCCAGGAAGAAGGCCCTCCAGCCAGTTAAGCCCGGGAGTAGCACATGCCCATTCGAACCATCATTGAGCCATTCAGAATCAAGAGCGTTGAACCTCTTCACTGGACGACGAGGGAGGAGCGTGGGCGCTCACTCCGTATGGCCTATTACAATCTTTTCCTGTTACCGGCGGACGAAGTGCTGATTGATCTGCTGACGGATTCCGGGACTGGCGCCATGTCCACGCATCAATGGGCGGCCATCATGGAGGGCGACGAAAGCTATGCAGGCAGCAAAAGTTTTGACCGCTTTCGCAATTCCGTGCAAGGCATTTTCGGATACCGACACGTGATTCCCACCCATCAGGGGCGGGCGGCCGAGCGCATTCTGTTCAATGTCATGTGCAAGAAGGGCGACGTGGTTCCGAACAACACTCATTTCGATACCACGCGCGCCAATGTGGAATTTGTAGGCGCTGAGGCGCTGGACCTGCCGGTTGCTGAAGGTAAGCAGCCGTCGTTTGTTCATCCGTTCAAAGGGAACATGGACGTGGCGGCACTTGAAGAGGTTATTGGGCGCGTCGGGCGTGGGCGTGTCCCACTGGTAATGCTGACCATTACCAATAATTCAGGCGGGGGCCAGCCGGTCTCGATGGAGAATATGCAGGCGGTCAGCGCGGTCTGCCGGCGCAATGGAATTCCGCTTTACTTTGACGCGTGCCGCTTTGCTGAGAACGCCTATTTCATCAAGCTGCGTGAGCAAGGTTACGAGTCCAAAACGCCCAAGGCAATCGCGCAGGAAATGTTCCAACTGGGTGACGGCTGCACAATGTCCGCGAAGAAGGACGGACTCGCGAATATCGGTGGCTTCCTTTGCACCAACGATGATGTGATTGCTCAGCAAGAAAAGAACCTATTGATCTTGACCGAAGGCTATCCGACATACGGCGGGCTGGCTGGCCGCGACCTTGAGGCAATTGCCGTTGGCGTGGAGGAGGTGTTGGAAGAGGATTATCTCCACTACCGCATCGTCTCGACGGGTTATCTCGGGACTCACATTTCTGACGCGGGAGTGCCCATCGTGCAGCCGCCGGGTGGACATGCTATCTATCTCGATGCCCGTGCGTTTCTTCCGCACATTCCTACGGAGCAGTTTCCGGGCGTGGCACTGGCGGCGGAACTTTACTTGGAAGGCGGAATCCGCTCGGTTGAAATCGGATCGTTGATGTTCGGCGCGGCGGCGAAGATGGATCTTGTGCGCCTGGCAATACCCAGGCGTGTCTACACGCAGAGCCACATCGATTACGTTATCGAAGTGATTCTGGAAGTCTGGAAGCGCCGAGAGCGGATTCTCGGGATGCGATTGACCTACGAAGCGCCGTTTTTGCGTCATTTCACGGCGCGATTGGAACCTCTGCCTACCACGGACAAGTCGGTCGAATCTCAGTTCCCGCGAGGGTTAGAGGGGTAATCTCCCGCCACTTTAGTGATGAAGCGGTGGACCCGGTGGATCAGCGCGGGGTGGGGAAGGAACATGAACGGGCAATGGCCTTCCACCACTGAAGCACCCTGGGAGCGGGAAATTTCCTTTGCCTGTTCATGGAAATCGCTCTCGGGCACGGATTTGTAAATCCAGACATTACGGATGCCGGCTTGTTGGCATTCGATCACGGCTTCATCCGTTGCATCCGGTACGCCGGTTAAGAGCAGTGCGGCTTCCACCCGGGGGGTGACGTCGAGAATGCGGCTAAAACACTTATGCTCCTCGATCTCCGCTGCCTGGGGGTTTACAGGGACGGCGTCGTATCCTTTCGCCAGGAACTCGCGGAAGAGACCGCGCGAAAAATGTTCGGGATCACGGGAGACACCCACGAAGGCGATTCTCCTGCATCCTAGGAATTTGGTAATATCTTTTATCGACGCGTCACGCATGGGTTCACCTCGCGGGTGAATTTAGGGCATTCTTCCAAAGGATGCAAGAGACAATAGGTCCGCCCCACGAGGATGCCCTTAGGCGTTCAGCCAATGAGGCATTATGAGCAAACTTCTATTGCAAGACCAAGTGGCGCTGGTAACCGGCGGTGGGAAACGAATTGGCCGAGCTATCGCCCTGACCCTTGGCCAGGCCGGCGCCAACGTCATTGTTAATTATAACCACTCGCGGGCGGACGCCCAGGCGACTGTGCGCGAGATTGCAGCGATGGGGGTGCGCTCCTTGGCTCTTCGCGCGGATGTCTCGCGCCCAAAGCAGGTGGCGTCGATGTTCCGCGCCATCGAAAAGCGCTTCGGCAGCTTGGATCTGCTCGTCAATAATGCCGGAGTCTTTTTCCCCAAGACCTGGGACGAACTGGTTGAAGAGGATTTTGACCGCGTCCTGGGGGCTAATTTGAAAGGTCCTTTCTTCTGCGCTCAGGCGGCGGCGCGAATAATGATGCGGCAGGGGAAAGGAAACATTATCAATATCTCCTCACTTGGCGGATTGCAGTCCTGGCCGACGTACATGCACTATTGTGCGTCAAAGGCTGGCCTTATTTCCCTCACGCGCACGCTGGCGAAAGCCTTGGCTCCGACCATTCGAGTGAACAGCGTGGCCCCGGGAACTATTCGCTTCCCGGAAGAAGAGCAGAATGATGCGGTCCGCATGATGATTCGGGCCATACCACTGCACAAAGCAGGGGGAGCGGAAGACATTGCGCAGACAGTTCTGTTCCTCGCCACCCACAGCGATTTTATAACCGGTCAAGTATTTGTTGTCGATGGCGGGAAGTCGATTCCATAGCAACAGCACTCAAGCCCTCAGCAGTCAGCATCCAGCTTTCCGCTGGAAAGCTCCCTTTAAGCCGGCAGCAGTTAGCGGAAACCCTTTCAATATCTACTTGCTTCTCGTAATTTCCTGCAGAATCTGTCTTAGACGGGCAAAGGAGATGGGTGCCTGCCCGTAGCGGAGCATATTATACAGCTTGGTGAATTCCATTACACTTGGGCCCCAGGGAGTTCCCAGGAACGAAAACGCAAACTCGCGCGGAGTTTGTGAGGGTTTCTTGCGATAGCCATTTCTCTGCAACGCGTGCAGAAGGCGCTGATAAGTGAGTGATGCTTCACGAGGCTTCAGTGCCGCATCGCGCCGGGCAAATCTCCAGGCCAGTCGAAATCGCAATTCCGCCAGAGTCCCCGATTTGTCGCTCAGGATCAAGCAGGCCAAAACGGTCAGCATGATGACCAGGACGAGCAGCTTGTGGGACATCAGCCAGCCTTCGACCCGAAAGGCGGCTCGAATTCCCCGGCGCTTCAGGCCCTCCGAGCGCTGGCGAATGACCTGCTGGAAGTTGCGCGAATCCTGCTCCACCTCCCGGGCCAATTGCACCTGGTGTCCAAAGTCATAGTTGATGACCCATTCATTCCAGAAGAGCGCCGCGGTATCGACATAGTCGTCCCATTCTCCTGGCAGAACAGGATGGGGATCAGCGGGCGTGGGATCGAAGGGAATCCACCCAAACCCGGTAAAGTAAACTTCCACCCAGCTATGGGCGTCGCGGGCGCGTACCACAAAGTCTTTGCCGAATCGATTGTAAGATCCCGTTTGGAATCCATTGACCAGGCGCGAGGGAACGTTTAGTGTGCGCAGCATCACGGCCATAGCGGCGGCAAAATACTCGCAATAGCCGGACTTTGACCGGAACAGGAAACTTCCCACAGGATCTTCCGGCTCAATGGCAGGCGGGTCCAGAGTATATTGAAAATTGTTGCGCAGATAGGATTGGATGGCGATCGCGCGCGCATAATTGTTGGTGGCTGAGGCCGTAAGCGTACGCGCCAATTCGCTGACGCGTGGATCGATGGTATGGGGCAGGCGAAGATAGACCAGTTGAATATCACTTGGATACTGCGTAGAGGCGGTCTCAAGCTGGCTCGCCAGTGGAAGTCCCGTGTCAGAAACAACGTCGTAGGCAAACGGGAGGCTGACGTTTTGAGGATTATGCAGGGAGCCGGATTCATCCATGCTGAGCAAGCGCACACCGGAAAGCTCCCGCGGCTCGGCTGCGGCGAAGAGCACATCGGTGGAGAGCGACGCGCGCAAAATGCGATAGCGCAACGGGCGGTGCGGGCGGTGATCCCATCCAACCGGTGGCGGGACCAGAAACCGTTGAGACGACTCCGGCGGAACGGAAATACGGTCCGCATTGTCGTTGAACCACTTTTTGCCGTTAAAGCTGTTCAGCGTGACGCCGCGCCACTTGACACCAATATAGGAGCGGGGGTTTTCCTCCGGAATGACGCGCATCACCACCATGGGTGAGCGCATGATCTTGCGAATGTCTCCCAGATTGACAGTTTCAGAGAACCCCGTGATATTTTGGGCCTGGGTGGAGAGCGCGGTGAGGTAACCCGTGCGATATCGGGGGATAACAAAAAACAGGACTGCAGCCAGAAGGAAGATGCCCAATGCCAGGCCCACCGCCGCCGTCATCAACGCCTTTTCCAGTGCACGGCGATTCTGGTCAGGCAGGCGGAAAGGGCCTTCCGGAGCCCGCGCGGCCGATTCCACCCCGCGTTTTATTTCATAGCTGATGAAGGTGGAAATGGCGAAGAGCACATAGAGTGTGAAAAATACCAGAAACGTGGTGCCGATGGTGAGGACTGCGCTGGCCAGCATCATCAGGAACGAAAGGGCTGCCAGATATCCGTAATCCCGATAGGTTCGGGCCGAGAAGATCTTGATGACGGCGGTGAAAAGCACCAGATGAACTGTGGCGGCCAGCATGCGGTCAATGGGACTGGGCCCACTGGCGAAGATCAGGAAATCCAGGCCGTAGAAGAAAATGTAGAAGATGGAAATCCGTGTGACGGTCTTGGGAGCGAGAGAATAATCCAAACCCCGGATGTGGCTCCACAATTTGATGCCCAACGCACTAAACACAACGGCAATGGAAATCGCATCCAGTTTGCCCGTAGTGGCAACGGTTAGGAAACCCGTGGCCAGCATGATGAGTAGGGATATCTCAAAGTATCGCTGCACGCTGATGTGTGACTGCCGCTGCTGAGTGTCGGTGGAGGCGACTTGTGCTTTTTTGCCCATGGGCTCGTGTGACCCGGTCAACGATCCCATTGTATTTCAGAAATGGTCTGCGCGCGAGGTGTCTGGAGTCAGGCGCCGCGCTTGCGAAAAGTCGGTAGCGACAAGGGGAAACTTGAAAGGAGAAAATTATGGGTGTGATGCAATGGGTGCTCCTGATAGGGCCGGAAAAGTGGTAACCTGCACCTATCATCATGGCCAGGAGATATCCGGGGCAGGAACCGTCTGGAAAATGCACATTGATGCCCAAAATTGGAGGAAGCGGTTGCGGTTTGGTCTTGTGTCCCGCCATACAAGCTCTGCCAATGGCAGAAGGTTATGAAGTCAATTCCTCCCTCTTTGCTTGTGGCGATTATGGCTGCGGTCACGCTGGGTGTCCCATTAAGTCTCTATGCGCTTCTGACCCGGGGACGCCGGCGGATTATCCATGAGATCAAGTCTGAAGCTTCACGCCGCGGGTGGGCGTTTCACTCGCGGCGGTGGCTTGGCGATCCCACAGCGTTTCGTATTGACGGGTGGACTCGTAGTGGATTGCCATGGGTTCTAAAAACAGGCGGCGCCAATGCAGAAGATAAGGGCTGGACGGTCAGGCTGGGGCTTCATTTTCCGAGTTTGGCGGGCGAAATGGATTTGGCGATGTTTCCCCACAAACTGGGCAGCCGGGAATCAAGTCTCCTCGCCCCTCGCATATCTTCCGATACGCTGGCTCGGATGGCGGAATTCAGTGCCACTGCCGCCAGCGCGGGCGGTTTTTTTCGGGACGCTCAGGAGACGCCAAGCGGGCTGCCGTCGTTCGATGCGGCCTACCAGATTTTGTCGCTGACGCAGAGAATTCCACAAGTCCCAATCGACGCTGGACTTGCCGAACGGATTCTGAAATGGCCTTCGGATGCAGTCGCCCCACAGGAGATCCTGGCTTGGCGCGACTCGTTTGGCCTGCACCTACATGCTCATTTGCCGGCAACGCCAAACTGGGGCACAATTACTCACTTTGTTGGCATCGCTCAGGATTTTTGCGCACGGCTCCCCGTTCCGGTAATGACAGATGCCTCGAAATCTTTCTGGGACCGCCTTCTTGGCCGCATTCTGGAATCATAAAGAGTCGGTGTTGACGCAGGCGGAAAAACTTCTGAAATTTGCGGATAATCTGGCGACAGCCGAGGGGTAGGGATAATTCCGAGAATCAGGCCTATTTCAGGGGCAATGCCATCTGTGCAAGATGATGCTGGCGGTGATGGGGAGGAAGAGGACCACGGCGGCAGCGACAAGGCAAATTCGGCGAAGGCGACGGGAACCTTTCTTGAGGAACGATCCTATCCCGAGAGCCAGCAAGCCAACCGGCAAATCGACAAACCAGCACTCGACCACACCCAGAGGGACAAGGCCTGAAGAATCTCCGCAGGGTGGGGGGAAAGCCGTGGCCCACACTATGAAAACGCCCCAAGCCACCGCTGGAACGGCAAGGACCAGCGGAATGATTTGGAATAGCAAGCCGACCCTGGTAGACCGTTTCCCGCCGGGCGAAGCCACAACGGGTTCCTGCCCACTGGCATTATCCATGCGCAGCATCCCCTCTTTCGCGGCGAAAGTGCCGTACCGCGGAACCCGAGCACCTTTCCCTGACTCTTTTCGTTTCCTGACTGAAGTTGATCGACGAATCTTTGAATGATGGGAGTATACGTCGACTTACCCCCAAGAACTTTCACTCAGTCGGCGCGCGGGAGGCTGCTGCGCGATGAGCCTACCGCGCTTACGAAATCTTCTGCACAATCTTGCGGGCCAATTTAGATATGGCGGCTTGCGGCAATACTCCAAGTTCAAACCATTTCAAGGAGGTGTGGCAAATGGGGCGGGCCGTTTCAATAGGATAAACCTCTCCTTGAATGGAACGATAGGTTATGGTGTGCCTGAATTTCCCGAATGGACTGCCGATTGTGAATGACCCACGGGTAAGTCGGTGCACTTTCTGCTTTAAGGATTCCAAAGCTTCAGATGGTGTGACGCCAAGTGCCGAGGGGAAATTCCACAGGTCATCCAATAAGCCTTCTTCCAGCCCTTGAACCATGGCCACGGTTGTTCCCCTGCGGATAAGTGCCACGGCCAGGTGATGGGTTTCGGCGGCTCGGCGAGGGCGGGCAAGGGGAAAATCCTCCGGGTTGCCCCCGCGATACCCGCCACACCATCTTGCCAGGGGGCAAGTGGAGCAGCGCGGGCCCCGTGGCAAGCAGACCGTCTGGCCAAGCTCCATCATGGCCTGATTGAAATTTCCTGGTTCCCGGTGCGAAAGGAGGGCTGCGAGTTCCTTTTCGACGGTGCGGCGAAACTGCGATTGGTGCAGATTTCCGCGCAGGCTATAAAGGCGTGCTACCACGCGGGCTACGTTTCCATCCAGGACGGCGTAAGGTTGATTGAAGGCAATGCTGAGCATAGCCCTGGAGGTGTAATCTCCGATGCCGGCGAGGGCTCGGAGGCCGGCATAGTCTTCCGGAAACTTAGCGCCTGGCATTTGAGCCACGGCTTGAGCGGCCTGATGCAGGTGGCGAGCCCGGCGGTAGTACCCCAAACCTGACCAGAGTTCCAGCACCCTCTCCAGTGGTGCTTCGGCCAGATGAGAGACAGTCGGGAAGGCATTGAGAAAGCGTTGATAGTACGGTGTCACCGTCGCAATCTGGGTCTGCTGAAGCATGATTTCCGAAACCCAAACGGCGTAGGGATCGGTTGTGCCCCGCCACGGGTGAGTTCGGGCGTTGGAGCTATACCATGCAAGCAAGGCGCGGCGAATTGAGGTGTTGGCTGCGTGCTTCGCCCCTGCAACTTCGGCCGGAGGCTTTCGCCCCCGGCCGGGCATTTTGGATGGAGTCTTATTAAGCACTCTAATTATTGAATGGAGAAATCAGCGCTGCGCACGGTGGAAACATTCCCCACGCCGTCCCGCCCCTTGATCTCGAACCGGTAATCGCCCGCTTGAAGTTGGTCGATGGGCAACTTAAAGCCCACGGGAACCAGAGGGTTGCCGGGTTGGATGAAATCATTAATGAGCATCGTGTTGGATGAGTAGACCGGCTGATTGGTCTTCCGGTCAATAATGTTGAACAGCACACCCACGTGCGGAATCGGTTCGCTTTTCAACGCCGGATCATAAACCTCCACATAGACCACAGGCTGCGAGTTTTTGGCAAACCGGGAGTTAGTTGATGGGACCAATTCCAAGCCCTTAAATATTAGGGGGGTGTGCTCCTCCAACAGAGTCGCGTCCATGTTGGTGGCGAGTTGCGAAACGGGAACATATGACTCCCCCAATGCCGGTCCACCCAAGCGAAGATCGTCACCCGTAAAGGGTTCAACCACTAGGGGAACGATGTACTTGCCGAATTTTTCGCCGCCTGCGCTGAGTGCCAGCTTCAGCGTATATGATCCTGGAGCGATGTTAAATGTATTCTGGTAATCAAAAGACCCCTTGGCGAGGTCTTTAACCTCATTCTTCTTTTGGTAATCAAGTTTAACGGTGTCGCTAAAGCGTGCGGCAACTGAGCCATTGGCGCGGTAGGCGATTCCCAAGACATTGACGCTGGAATGGAATCCACCCTTTGCTTTGTCAAAATCGATGGCGGAACCAGGAACGGACAGGGCCAGATTTACGCGGGCCACGCCTGGCTCAACATAAAAATAAGGTGCGCTAAGGGACACTGGAATCTCTCCCGCGATTGGGCTCGAGACGCGATCCTCCAAGACTTTCCCTTCGGGTTTGCCCACCAGCAGGTCAGGACTCTTGACGTCAAAATAGCCGGTGCGGTAGCGCACGATGACGCCCGCCCGCTCAACCTTGACTTTGATCTTATGGTAGCTGCCGTCGTGGGTTTGGCTGGGCGGGGTATAGCCGAGGTTGTAATATTCGCTCATCTCCTTTGCGACCTTTTGCAGACCTTCCAGGAAATCGTTGGTATTGAAGATCTCAAAACCACCCGTGCCCTTGGCCAGTGCATAAAGCACCTGCTGGTTCGTCGAGACACTTTCAGGAATCGTGGGGATGATCTGCCGGTTGACGCAATTGGGATTGATTGTCCCGCCCATTCCCATGGAGTTCATGCAGCCCTGCGTCGAGTTATTCATATTACTGAATCCGGGATTGGTGCGCGAGCCGGTAGTTCCCCCAGTCCCGCCCGGGCTGCCGGTGGTGCCCCCGCCGCGGCTTCCGCCTGACCCACTTCCGGCTCCTGCGCCGCCTCCTGAGCCCGGGGAGCTGCCCCCACCAGCGTGGCCACCCCCACCGGAAGTTCCACCGCCCCCACCGCCACCAGCACCACCACCTCCTCCTCCACGTTGGGGGTCAGGCTCGGGGGGTGCTAGCAACGCTGCCCACAGACCTGGCAGGTGGGCGAAAGGGGAATCAGGATTCCCCAGTTCTGAGCTGGGTGGAAATCCACGGCTACCGCCCGGGAGAGAAGGGTTGGAAATGTTCATGCCGGGGTTGGGGGAACTCACCAAGCCCCGCACGTCCACGGGATAGACGGCGATGTTGGACTTGTTCAAAGCGTCGATGGTGGCAGTGAGTTCGGACTGGCGTTCAGGGGTCAAAGCAAAGCCCGCGGAAAACATGATCAGGGTTTTTCGTCCGGGCGCACTGAGCAGTGATTTCGCCACCTCGCGAATTGAGAGCAATACACTGCGTGCGGCGAAGTCCGATTCCGATTGTCGCAATGACGGTGCTCCCATGGAGGCAAGTTGCACTCCACCGCCTCCCGCGTTGGGATTTACTGCCGAGAACTTAACGGTACTAACGGCACGCTTCAGCAACTCCCCATCGGCAGTAAAGTTCTGCGCAATCCGCAAGCTTCCGCTGAAGTCCACCACGGCCATTTGCCGATCGGGAGATGCGGTGCCTTCCACAAACTTTACAGCTTGTTGTCGAGCATAAATCTGAAGGGCTGGGTCCATGGTGGAATCGTCAAAGAACAGGACCATATAACGCTGACGCTGGGGGGCGCCCGGTTTGATATCCGCCTCTCGGGAGAATGAAGATATGGGTTGCTCTGTGTCATCCTCATAGACATGGAAGTCTTTCTGCTCCAGGTCAGTGATGTAATTCCCTTTCTTGTCGGTGGCAATGACGTCCACCAGAACCAGGTTGCTTTCTGACTTGAGCACGACCGGCGTGTTCTCCGCCGCTGGCGCCGAAGTGGTTTGTTGGCCACTTGCGGGGGCAGCAGGAGCGTCGGACGAATCCATGCCAACCCCTCCCAGAGTCATTAGCAGACCCAAGGACAAGATCAAATGATGTCGGAACATAACTCCATCTCCTAATAAGGAATTTCCACAGTTCGATTCAATCCTGCGATTTGGCCGCTTTCTGAATCGCGCACTACGGAGCGCACGAGATAAGTTCCCGGCTTGATATTAAAGATGGTCTTCAGCGTCATGCCGGTCTGTTGGTAGTGTTCCAAAGTGATGTCATGCATGTGAAAATCCACAGTCTTTTCCTGGGCGGATATCTCGTGGCCGTCCTGGTCAAAAAGCACGGTCACAAAAGTCAGCTTGTCGACGTTGCGATCCACTTCCTTGCGGAAATGCAAGGGGCGCAAATCAAGGCGGGTCAAGACGGTCACGCGCGCGTCAGTCTCCGACATCATGAAAAATTGGGTGTGGACTTCAATGGGAAGCTCATGCGACTCATCCTGGGAGAAGACGGCTTCGCGAATTTCCTCCTTTTCCTGCGATGTCGCGTCCTCCGACTTTCGCGGCGCAAAGTAGCCCCGCCGAGCCAGGACGGACAGGCCTTTTGGTGAAACCACTTTGACCTGAAGGGGATGGAAGTTGCCATCATGCTTCAGGTTTTGCGGGGAAAAGGACAGGACGTAATAGGCGTCTGGGACGTCTGTAACCTTGCGGAATCCGGCATCAAGATCGTTGTTGTTCTGAAAAAATATCCCGCCCGTATCGAGGGCGAGATCTTTCATGCCATCGGTTTGCCGCTTGGCGCTTTCCATGATCATCAGGTGCTTTTGCCCCTGGGATATAGCATTCGTCGTGTAGGCAAAGCTGGACTGACTGACGTCGAGTGTGGGGTCGGTCCAGAGACCGCGGGCGTCAATGGCATTGATGACGACGCCGGAATGCAGCGCGCGGTTGGCGATCTGGTCAAGTTCAAATCGCAGCGTTTCCGTTAGGAACCCGCTGGAGATGATCACCATACTGCGCTGCCCGGGGAGGGAAGTCATACGGCGAACGATGGATTCAATCCCCCGCATGGCCGCATTGGACTGGGCCTCAGACTGCGATAGCGATCTCATCGCCTCGGATTGGACCATGCCCTGCGCCAGGCTACGGCACTGTTGCTGAGATACGCTGGCAGGGCACGGATTGCAATTCATGATTTCGTCGGTGGCCTCGGCAATTGCCTGAGAGTCGTTCTGGTCCACGATCAGATAGGCTTCATACGGCGGGATCGCACCGCAAGAGGTGTCTTGCCCTATGATGGGTCGCGGTTGGAGGGCTGAAAGGGCTTGACTGATTTGAGCCTTGTCACTGGTGAAATCCACTTGCTTCTGCCCAGACGAAGTGAATAACGCCACGCGATCGCCGGGTCGAACAGAGCCGGTGAGAAAGTGGGTGGCGGCGTTTCGGGTGCGTGCCAAGTCTGCAAAGGAAGTGTTCACATCATCGAAGTACAGCGCGACGAAGCGGGATGCCGCCGATGCGGGCACGGCGGATTCATCTTCATCCTCGGGCGCGGGTGGGGTTGCTTCGGAAGGTTTTGTCGCAGCAGGGCCGGTGGCCTTCATGGCGGACTTTTCCAGGGAGAAGCTTACCAGTGTCTGCGCTTTTCCGCGGTCGAAGAGTTGGAAGTCCTCTTTGCGGAGATTTTCAACCACAGCGCCCTTTCCGTCCCGCACCACCACGCGGACCATCACCAGGTTGCGTTCCGATTGCAGCTTGAAAGCGGGTTCAATGTCGCGAGAGGAAATTTCTTGCGGGCTCGGCGTCTGGGCTTTCACGGTGCAGGTCAGCATGACCGGGATGAGGCTCAGAATGACTGCCAGCAGCCGTAGTGGCCATCGGGGTTCTACCCTGCGTGCGAGGGTTTTCGAGGACAACATAGTTGCTTTCCCGGCGTCTTCGAACGTCATGCCCTTGCCGTTCACAACCAATCAACGAGCATCGTGAAGATGTCGGCGCTCTCCGGCTGATGGGGTTAGTTTCATGCGCCAATGAGGCAATGTCAAGGAGAAGAACGGCGGCCAGTTAACGGCTGTTCGATGACGTGTGGCATAAGGTGCGAAATAGCCTTTGTGCCCATGGCTAAACAAGCATTAGGAGCCCAATGGAAATCCGGTCGCATGTCGCGCAGGCCTGTAAACGTACCTGGGGAGTTACAACATTGACGTCAATCCGGCAAGAACATAGAATGAAGGGCCCCATAGTTTTTCCGCCAGAACCATCGTCGGGAAATCACATTTAATCAGGAGATTCGGCATGTATCGGCGCACCATTTGCACATATTTGCTCGCGGCATTTTTCAGTCTCACCGCATTCCGCGCCCTTTGCGCACAAGACCAGCCTGTAGAGGTCAAGCCCCATTGGGATCAGGTTGTGCGAGTTTCCAAAACCGTACCGTCCATTTTTGTGGGTACAGGACCGGGGATCTGGCGGGGATCGCCGACGCACGATGCCATCCTCCAGAGCATCAAGGATCTGGGCGCGGACGAAGTGCGCTATGCGGGAGGCGGGTCTATTTACGCACATTATGGCATCGCTGAACTGGAACCTCCCACAGCTACCACGACCCATTGGGATTTTTCCAAGGTCGATCAAGTCACGGAGGACGTTCTTAATGCCGTTCATGGTCATACAGTCGTCATGAACTTCACCACCATCCCGGAGTGGATGTTCAAAGACACGAAACCCGTGCACTATCCGGATGATCCCGCGAAAGCCTGTTGGGACTGTGCGCCCGGGAAAGAGCTGCGCGACCCGACCTATCGCGAAGTGGCGGATTATTTTTCCCGCGTCGTGAGCTGGCACGTCAAAGGCGGCTTCACCGATGAATTGGGAAAATGGCACGCCTCCGGCCACCATTACAGGATCGATTATTGGGAAGTCTTCAACGAACCCAACCTGGAACACGGATGGAGTCCTCAGGCTTACACCAAGCTCTATGACGTCATTGTCGAAGCGATTCACAAAGTCTCTCCCGACACCAAATTCGTGGGCATGTCAGATGATTACGCCGGCGGGCATCCGGATTTCTTCCTGTACTTCCTCAATCCCCGCCACCACAGACCGGGAATTCCCCTCGACATGATTTCGTACCACTTCTATGCGGTACCGGGCACTGACGAACCCCCCGCAATTCAACCGATCACTTTTTTCTATCAGGCTGACAGGTTCCTTGAAGTTGTGGGTTACATCGAAGCTGTTCGTAAGGAATTCACTCCCAAAACCGGAACGATGATTAACGAAATGGGCACGATGCTGCCAGAGGATTGGGACCAATCCAAGCCTGGTTACGCCTTCAAGCCCATCCGGGCATCCTATTGGAATCTCTCTGCCGCGACTTTTGCCTATGTCTATGCGGGTTTGGCGGCTCGCGGGATCGATGCCTTGAACGAGTCAGGCGTGCCCTCTGCTCCTGGCATGTGGCCAAGCATTGCCCTTCACAATTGGGATACCGGCCAGCCCAACGCACGATTCTGGGCGCTGAAGCTGATCCACGACAATTTCCACCCCGGGGACAAGATCGTGAATGCGGACAGCTCATCCGGAACAGTAATGATCCAGGGATACGTTACCCGCAGCGGCGAACGAAAACTCCTGATTGTGAATAAGCGTGACCATGAGATCAGTCTGAAGCTTCCCGAGGCGCAGGGTGGAAAGCTGGAGGTGGTTGACCAGACCACCGCATTCAACTCGCCCGCGTCCGACAAGATCGAAGGCGAGAACATCAAACTGGGGGGGCTCGCCGTGGCGGTAGTGACGCTGCCAAGATAGCGCGCACTTCCCACCAGTTGGTGGGAAGGGAAGCGTGCAGGCCCCAAAGGGGCGCAATACCATAGCCCAGGCCAAAAGCCTGGATTTGGCGATGCGGCCGAAAACAAGCCCTGAAAGGGCGGAATAAACAGCGGTTTCGAGGGAGAGTGCGTGGCTTCTTATTACGCCCCAACAGGGCTCACGATTTTTCATTGATTCTGTTGCAGTATGTCCAGGCCGTTGGCCTGGGCTATGGTATTGCCCCCCTTTGGGGCCTGGCCGACAAAGGAAAATCAAAACGCAAAGCGCTAGAGTCAAAGCCGCGGGGGCCGCAGATGGAGATGAAATACACAGGGATGGGCGCAAACGCCAACCGTGCCGCACACCATGCTTGATGGGATGGCCGCAGGAAAATTAATAGACCCGGAGATTTACTCATGTTTCGTAGGTTCGGCAGGCTCAGCCTGTTTCTTTTGTTTCCGCTATTCATAGCCGGTGCTGCGAGGGGTGGGGAAGAACTCGCGGTAAAGGTCGACGTAAAGTGGGATAAGGTGACTCGGGTATCAAACACCACCCCAACGATTCTCTACATTGGAACCCCCAAGACCAAGCGCGGCGCGCCGCTACATGATCCCATGTTAAGGGCAATAAAGGAGCTGGGGGCAGATAATGTTCGCTATGCTCCCTGCAACCTCTATCCGCGCCTCTCAGTTGCAGAACTCGAACCGCCCACCAGGACGTCAACGTCATGGGATTTTTCCCAGATCGATCCCTACACTGAAGACGCCTTTGAGGCGCTCAAGGGCCATCCGGTGGAATTCACTCTCAGCACGATTCCGGAGTGGATGTTCAAGACGCCCAAGCCAATCACCTATCCCCTGGATCCCGAGCAGCTCTTTTACGACTATGAGCAGGGCAAGGAACTGCGCGATCCCACCTACCGCGAAGTGGCGGACTACTATGCCCGCGTGGTGAGTTGGTATGTGAACGGCGGCTTTAAGGATGAATTGGGCAAATGGCACCCCTCCGGCCATCACTACAAGGTGGACAACTGGGGGGTCTTGAACGAGCCCGACATCGAACATGACCTGAGCCCGGAGGTCTACTCGAAGCTCTATGACGCCGTAGTGAAGGCCATCCACAAGGTTTCGCCGCAAACGAAGTTCGTGAGCGTTTCCAGTTCGTATGTTGGCGGCCATCCCGACATGATCGATTACTTCCTCGATCCCAAACATCACCAGCCGGGAATTCCTCTGGACTATATTTCATATCATTTTTACGCCGTGCCGGGCCGGGATGATCCCGCATCCATCTATCCTTACACGTTCTTTGCCCAGGCGGACCGCTTCCTGGAGGTCGTGAGCTTCATAGAGACCATGCGCAAACGCCTTTCGCCCAAGACCGGCACCATGGTGGACGAGATCGGCACGATGCTCGCGACAGATTGGGATCAGGGCAAGCCGGGCTACGTCTTCAAACCCATCGCTCCATCGTACTGGAATCTCTCCGCAGCCGTCTATGCCTACGTCTTTGCGGGTCTAGCGCGGCAAGGGATTGATGTCGCAACAGAGTCCCTGATACCCGGCTACCCCGGCCAATTTCCCAGTATTGCCATACTTGATTGGGATACCGGGCAGCCCAACGCCCGTTACCGCGTGCTTAAACTGATCACTGATAATTTCCATCCCGGAGACAAGCTTGTGGACACGCAGACCTCCGGGGGAGAAGTGCTGACGCAGGCATTTGTGAGCCCCCGGGGCGAGCGCAAAATCCTGATTGTGAACAAGCGCGATCGGACTTTTCAGTTTGCCATGCCAGAGGCTAGGGGCGGAACGCTGGAAGTGGTGGACCAAACGACGGGCGCCAATCCGCCGGCCTCCAGCCGGCTCGATGGCGATGGCTTTACCCTGGGCGGGTTGGGTGTTGCGGTGGTTTCGCTTCCCAGGAAATAATTTGGAATTTGTCGGGTTGATTTTGCGGTGCGAGGGCGACGAAGGGAAGGTCAAAAGTCAAAACGCAAACGTCAAAGCGGCGAAATCGAGCTGCGTGGTTGCTGCGTCAATCAAATGTACTAGACGCGCCGCCCGCGCTGCGGGCTTCCGGACGGCCATCATTTTCTGTCACTTCCCACGAGCCATGTGCCTCGTAAGATCACCCTTCAGCCTTTACCCTTCACCCTTCGACCTTTGTCCCGCCAACTCCCAGCTCCCTACTCTTAAAACATCCCACCCAGACTTAGTACCACCATTGCCAGCACGACGGAGATTACGGCCGACATCAACAAGCGCCGTGTGCGCGGAGTGGTGCCCTCCCATTCGCCGGAAAAGAGGCCAAGCAGATTTGAAACCAATACTGTCGAGGCAATTAGAAAGGCGAAGCCGAACGAGGTTCCAGAACCCTTGAAAAAGGTTGATCCCATTCCGTAACCCATGACTCCGCCCAACCAAAAGAGCGCCATGGCTCCCCCCATCGCGGCGTCTTTTGGCCATCCCTGGCTCCCATAGAAGGTCCATGTGTGATTCCGGAATAAAAGATAACTGCAATACAGAAGGTTGGGAATAAATCCCGCCGCGAGAACCAGCAGCCAAACCGCGTAGGTGGAGAACGCCGGTTTTGCCCCCAACTGGACGCATCTTGCCTGCAGCGGGCCGCTGAACGCGAATCCAAAATTCAGCAGGGCGCCAAAGACTCCCGTGAAGATGCATATTCCCAAGCCCGCGGCAAAACTCATTTTGGGTTTGGTGGGCTGTTTGGATTGTGACGCTTGCTCCTTTTCCCGGCGCAGCCCCGCGATTCCATAGAGAATCATCGCCAGGACTAAAATCGGCAGACTGATCATCAGCGCGATGCCCCTGGGGTGGAACAATTCCCCGGGATTGAGAACCAGCATGGGGATCAGCGATCCCAGAAAGCCCGTCAGCCCTACTACCACAGCGACAGCCAACGCCATTCCCACTGCGTCAATGCCGATCCCAAAAGTGGCCTGGGCTATGCCCCAGAGAAATCCGAATATAAGCGCCGGGAGCAATTCCTTCAGAGGCGCCGTAGCGTAAAGCTCCCGCAGGTGCGGAACAAACGTTAGAGTCAGCGCCAGAGGCAGTGCAACGAGTGCCAAAAAGGTAAAAAACAGCCACAGGTTTTCCCATTTCCATCGGTGGGCATGCTTCATGGGCCAGGCAAAGCTGCCATTGAAAATGCCGCTGATGAAGATGATGCCCATTCCAAGAATGAAATCCTTGCTCATGACAGATTGATCTCCTTGCACTATAACGAACGCAACAAACGTGCATGAGAATAGTCATCCCCTGCCTGAAATGCAAAGCTAACTTGGGCTACGGACAAAATGCCCGTGGCGCCGCTGAGGTTCAATTTCGAGAAGCACCTTAGATTGCTGGAACAATTCGGAGCTTGTCATTCCGGCCTTCTATAGGTGGGAAACGTAGAGGCGATTTTGAACAAATTGTTCCTGTCGGCGGGAAACCAGGCAAAAATTCTCTTGACAAATGCTAGGCTCTAGTGTAGGCTTTTGAGGGACTCGGGACTCGGGACTCGGGACTCGGGACTCGGGACTCGGGACTCGGTGGCAGGTGGCAGGGGGCATGGATCAGGAATCGGCAGGAGCCGCGATTTTAGCTCCTGACTTCTGCCCTTGCGGGGATATCCCGAGAAGTTAATGAAAACAAAGGAACGGGAAAATCTCCATGCGCCAAGGCTAGTGCAGTGTCCAGTAATTGGCTGGACAATGTAGCTCCGCCGCAAACCGTGTCCATTTATTTCGTGGACACTACACTAGGAAGCAGACTGAGGGATGAGGCCCAAAATTTGCGGCGATCGGAAGGGCTCAAAATTCTAACTTTCAGCTCCTGACTTCCAGTTTCTGTTCGAAAAATGAAGGTGCATCCGGCGATATTCATGAAAAAAAGGAATGGGAAAATCTCCATGCGCCAAGGCTAGGAAGCAGCCTGAGGGATAAGTAGCGCCGCCCTTTAGGGCGGCACATGCCGGGCTAAAGCCCGGCGCTACGCCGCAAAAAGTGCCCATTTATTTCGTGGACGCTGCACTAGCTTCTTCTTCAAAAATGAAGGTGCATCCGGCGATGTTCATGAAAACAAAGGAACGAGAAAAGGTACTTCCGCAAAATGCCTGGAAGATCCTTGGGTGGCTTCGACGTCCGGATCCTGCGACGCCCGGGTGCGGTCTTCATCCTGACTCCTGGCTCCTAAATGCTCCCCTTGCAGGGATATCCCGAGAAGTTGATGAAAATAAAGGAACGCGGAAAAATAAACGTGCCCAATATCAAGATAAGGCGTCAAGGCGGCTCCAAGTCCAGCCCCTGCGGCGTACTAGAGGATTCATGATTCTAACTCCCGGCTCGGGACTTCCGGCTTCAAATATTAAGGTGCATCCGGCGATATCTATGAAAACAAAAGGCAAGGACAATATGTCGTACACAAGAGCGGATGGATCGGCACAGTCCGGAGGCGAGGATTCAGACTCCCAGCTCCTAACTCCTGAATACTGGCTCCTGAATCCTAACTCATCGCTCCCGTTCCCAAAAATGAAGGTGCATCCGGCGATATTCATGAAAAAAAAGGAACGTGGAAGGGACTGGCGCCAAATGCTCGGTAAGATGACCGTTGGGGCCCGAGGCCCGAAGTCTGTGGGCTTGCCGAAGGGGGCTTGATTCTAACTCCTGGCTCCTGACTCCTAGTATAGTGTCCAGTAATTGGCTGGACAATGCAGCGCCGCCCTTTAGGGCGGCACATGCCGGGCTAAAGCCCGGCGCTAGGCCGCAAAAAGTGCCCATTTATTTCGTGGACACTGCACTAGCTTCTTCTTCAAAAATGAAGGTGCATCCG
Source organism: Acidobacteriota bacterium (assembly GCA_003165315.1). Classification (GTDB taxonomy): domain Bacteria; phylum Acidobacteriota; class Terriglobia; order UBA7540; family UBA7540; genus Bog-366. The sequence continues at coordinate 6,521 of PLSX01000077.1, read as the reverse complement.
GCGATATTCATGAAAACAAAGGAACGGGAAAAATGCGCATGCCAAAAGCCTTGCCGGAAAGGTGCCAGGGGAGCTCAAATGTCCGAAGTCGGCCGCCGGCAGGAGTGGTCGCAATCCTGACTCCTGGATCCTGACTTTTGACTCCTGACTTCTGTCCTTGCAGGCATATCCCGAGATGTTGATGAAAACAAAAGAGCGGGAAAAGTGCATGCGTCAAATACAAGGAAAGATGCCGGGGGACTGAGATCCGAACCCTACGGCACGCGAGATTGGTCGTGATGCCGGCTCCTGCAATGCACGTAATTTAGGGTGGCCGCGGCAGAAAAACCGGTCTGTGTTCAAAGGCTGCGGTCGAGGAGTGAGGTTCATGTGATATCTTTGCCCCCACGTCGTGCTCGTATTCTATTTTGTCGTGGGTCTAAATGTCGGCGTGGGTTGGGGAGATAACGTATGCGGAGAGTGGTCCTGCTGATTGGCTTGCTCCTGGTGGGCCTGTATTTGATTGTAAAGCCACCGTTTCTGATGACCGCGGGACGAAGCCGCGGCCCGGTGGAGCTCAGCGCACCGGCGGGCGACCTGCCGACTCACATCAATGAGGCGGGTGAGTCGGTTTTGCCAAATGGCCGCTTCGTTTCCCCGGCGGGTGTGCAGGTCAAGGTGGCGCCACACCCTTACGGCATGGCGCTCAGCGCCGACGGAAAAATGCTGGTGACGGCCAACATTGGCATGTGGCCTTTTTCACTTTCCATTATCCGTAGGCTGGCGGCCAAAGCTCCTGATGTGCAGCAGATTCCTCGCGGCTATCCCGCCCGGCATTCTGAAGTCGAGCCCTCCAGCGTCTACATGGGACTTGCCATCGCCGGCGACAGCCGGACGGCTTATGTTTCGGAAGGCGACAATGGAAAGATTGACGGTTACGACCTGCAAATTGGGCAGCGCTCGCAGGTGATTTCCCTGGATGGCGAGTTCAATGGAAAGCGATATCGCCACAGCTTTTCCGGGGCACTGGCGCTTTCTCCCGATGGCAAACTTCTTTACGCTCTGGACCTCGCACACTTTGAACTGGTGGTTATTGAAACCCGCAGCGGAGGCATTCGTTGGCGGGTAGGCGTGGGAAGGCTACCCTTTGCCGTTGCCGTGAGTCCCGGCGGCGATCATGTCTACGTCTCCAACGTGGGTACTTACCGCTATTCCGTGGTGCAGGGATTTGATGCGGCGCGCGCCGAGGAGACGGGATTGGACTTTCCGCCCTTCGCCACTGGCTCGCCTGAGGCGCAGCAAGGTGCCACGATTGGGGGCAAGAGGATTCAAGGCTTGGGCGATCCCAACGTGCCAGAGTCCAATTCGGTTTTTGTCCTTGATGCAAAAAGCGGGCCGCCCGCCGTATTGGCGCGCATCCGCACAGGGCTTGCGATTGGCAGCAAGTCCGTGGGTGGTTCGAGTCCGGGCGCTGTTGCCGCGGGGCATGAGCGTGTGTATGTTTCCAATTCCGCGCAGGACAGCATTAGTGTTCTCGATACGAAAAGGAATCGCCTGGTCATCACCACCCGTCTGGAGCCTGCCCCCGGCGTGGGCGGCCTGCGCGGAGTCCTGCCCTTTGGTCTGGCTCTCAGCCCGGATGAATCGCGCCTCTACGTTGCCTGCGCAGGAATCAATGCTGTGGCCGTATACAATGCCCGCAGCAACAGTGTTCTGGGCTACATTCCAGCAGGCTGGTTTCCTTCCCGAGTGGCTGTTGGAAATGATGGGCGCACGCTCTATGTGGCCAATGCCAAGGGTTTCGGCGCCGGTCCGAACGGCGGCTCCGGCTTCCTCATGGGCCCGGTCGGAGACTATGTTGGCGACATCACCGCGGGCACTGTTTCCATCATCCCCGTGCCGACGGAACCTGAACTTGCGAAGATGACCCACCAGGTCATTCGGAATAACGGCTTTGCTCCCAGTGGCCCCCCCAAGCCGCGCTCCCCACGCTTCCCCATTCCCCTGGGTGGCGGAGCCAGCCCACGCATTCACCATGTGGTGCTGATTGTCAAAGAGAATCGCACCTACGACGAAGTCTTTGGCGATGTTCGAACCATGGAAGGGAAGGAAGTGAATGGCGACCCCAACCTGGCCCGATGGGGGATGGATGCAGACGTTCACGAAGATGGTCAGCCGGATTTGCGGCACGTGCAGGTTACGCCCAATCATCATGCCCTCGCCCAGCGCTTCGGCCTGAGCGATAACTACTATGTGGATTCGGATGTTTCCTTCGATGGCCACCACTGGCTGGTGGATAGCTACCCCACCGAATGGGTGGAAACGATGATGCCGCCTGCATACGGGGGACATGGGCACCTCTATTACGATAACGACGCCCCGGGCCGCTTGATCTTGGGGGGAGGATCGTCCCTGCTCCCGGAGGATTTCCTGGAGGCGGGGTCGCTGTGGGATCACTTGTCCCGCCATGGCAAGACCTTCCGCAATTATGGTGAGGGACTATCGGGCGACATGGATGAAGGGTATGAACCAACAGGTCTCCGCCTGGGAATCAACCTCCCTCTTTCCGGGCCGCTCTATGCCAACACTTCAAGAACCTACCCCATGTTCAATACCTCGATCCCGGATCAGTACCGGTTTGAGCAGTTCAGGAAAGAGTTTGAGGAACGCTATGTGAAGGGTCTGATGGCACTGCCGCAGTTTATCTACATCTGGCTGCCCAATGACCATACGGCGACCCCACGGCCGGAGGATGGCTACGCTTATCGCGCCTCGTATGTTGCCGACAACGACCTGGCACTCGGCAAGATCATCGACCTGCTTTCCCATAGCAAATTTTGGGCGGACACTGCCGTCTTCATCACTGAGGATGATGCACAGAATGGGCGCGATCACGTGGATGCGCATCGGAGTGTGCTGCTGGTGGTCAGTCCCTATTCCCGGCGCGGTGTTTCCCACGTGCATACCAGCATGTTGAGCATTCTCAAAACCACGGAGCGCATCCTGGGGCTTCCACCCCTCAACCAGTACGATGCCGCCGCCACCGACCTTTCCGATTGCTTCACCGACATCCCGGACGTTACGCCCTACGTCGCATTGCCTTCGGACCTGAGCATCTTCGACCCTGACAAAGCGCGCGATCCGCTCTACAGTTTGAGCAAAGGGAAGGCGCTCCCTCCCTCGGAGCCGCTCGATAATCCAGCGCGAATCCGCCAGGAAATGGATAAAGATCACTAACCGGGAGTGAGGAGGCACATCTGAGACATCCGTCGGCCCGCGGATTCCGCTACGGCTCTTGAAATAGAATCGGAGACCGGTTCTTCGTTGCGCCATCAGATAGATGCACTGTTAGGAGCTTGCCCATGTCATTTTCCATTTTCAATCGACGGAATGTTGGGGTTGGTTTGACATTGCTCGTTGTGCTCACGATTTGCGGCCGGCTTTCCGCCAGTCAGGATTTCGATGTGGTTGTCTATGGCGCAACGCCGGCGGGAGTGATGGCTTCCGTGGCTGCGGCGCGGCAGGGCCTCTTGGTGGCTCTCGTTGAACCCACCGACCATCTTGGCGGAATGTCCACCGGAGGGCTGAACCTCACTGACATTGGCAGGTCGGAAGTCATTGGTGGACTCCCCCTGGAGTTCTATTGGCGCGCCGGGCGGTATTACGAATTGGTCCGGCATGGGCAACAGGTCTCCTGGTACCCGGAACCGCACGTAGCCCTCGCCATCATGAAGCAGATGCTTGAAACGAGCCACGTGTCGGTGTTCATGCACCACCGTCTGGTGGAGAGGAGTGGCGTGGAGAGAAGCGGCGAAAGGATTACCTGCATTTCCGTGGAGAATGGGGCATCCTTTCACGCCAGAGTTTTTATCGATGCCACTTACGAGGGCGACCTGATGGCGCAGGCGGGGGTCTCCTATACCTGGGGGAGGGAAGGCATCGCGCAATATGGCGAGCCTCTTGCCGGTGTGCGCGCGGACTCGCCGGGGCACCAATTCAACGTGAAGCTTTCACCCTATGATTCCAGCGGAAAGCTTCTGCCCGAGATTTATGACGGTCCAACCGGAACGCCGGGATCCGCCGACAAGAAGACGCAGTCGTACAACTTCAGGCTTTGCTTTTCTTCCGACCCGGCGAACCAGTCACCATTCCCCAAGCCCGCTGGATACAACCCGGCGCGCTATGCATTGCTGGCGCGATTGCTCGAGGCGCGCACCGAACAAGAAGGCCATGCACCCGCGCTGAAGTCCGTGTTGCTGATCGGGCCTCTTCCCAACAACAAAGCCGACATGAACAACATGGGTGCTTTTTCCACCGATTTTCTGGGCGGAAGTTGGGCATATCCGGAAGCGAGCTATGCTGAGCGGGCGAAGATCTGGCAGGCGCATTACGAATATACCGCCGGATTCCTATACTTCCTGGCTCATGATCCACAAGTTCCTAAATCACTTCAGGAAGAATTGAACCGGTGGGGGCTGGCGAAAGATGAATTTGTTGATACCGCAAATTGGCCGCCGCAACTCTACATTCGCGAGGCGCGCCGGATGATTGGCGAGTATGTGATGACGCAGAAAGATGTGCAGACGGATGTTTTGAAATCCGACGCAGTTGGCATGGGTTCGTACGGCATCGATTCGCACCACATTCAGCGAGTGGTGAGCGGGGAAGGCTTGGTGACGAACGAAGGGGACACTCAGGTTCCTGCGGTACCCTACCAAATTCCTTATCGAATCCTCGTGCCCAAACGGCAGGAAGTTCAGAACCTGCTGGTGCCTGTTTGCGTCTCTGCCAGCCATATTGCCTACGGAACACTCCGCATGGAGCCCCAGTACATGATGATGGGGCAGGCAGCAGCAATTGCGTCCAAGCTGGCCATCGCGAAGAATGAGGCGGTTCAGGATGTCAACCCGGGAGAATTGGCGAAGGTGTTGAGGTCCCAGGGTGTTGTTTTGGAGTATCGGCCATCCGGCCAATGAAAACCTAGAGTTGGGTCAGATTTCCGTCTTTCATTCCGGCAAACGGGAAGAAATTCGCGAACCATTACCTTCAGGGCATGCCCCCCTACTCACTCGCACAGTACAAAGTGTGGCTTGAAAAAATCGCTGGATTAGAAGAGGGGTTTGATGCGGGGAGCATTGGTAAGTGAGCCTTTGGCGCTCCATTACCCAATCGAACCGATTTGATGAAACATCTCCCCTCCCGGTCTTTTGGACCAGGAGGGGAATCGTTGAAAAATACTAAGCTGCTTTTACCATGTGGTGCGGATCGATGACGAACTTCTTGGCCGCGCCGCGATCAAAGTCCTTGTAGCCTTGCGGAGCGTCATCGAGTGAAATCACCGTGGCGTTCACCGCTTTGGCAATCTGGATCTTGTCATGCAAAATGGCTTGCAGAAGCTGCCGATTGTACTTCATCACCGGGCACTGGCCGGTCATGAAGTGGAGGGATTTAGCCCAGCCCAGACCGATGCGGATGCTGAGGTTTCCGGTCTTGGCATTCTGGTCGACGCCTCCCGGATCATCGGTAACGTAGAGTCCGGGGATGCCCATGCCGCCGCCGGCACGCACCACCGTCATCAGGGCATTCAGCACAGTCGCCGGGCGCTCCACTGCGGTTTCTTTGCCATGGCCACGGGCTTCAAAGCCCACGCAATCCACCGCGCAGTCAACTTCCGGCTCACCGATGATCTTATCAATCAGTTCGCCGAGCGAAGCGTCCTGCCGCAGATCCACCGTTTCGCAGCCAAAGCTACGGGCTTGCGCCAGGCGTTCCGGAATCAGGTCGCCCACAATAACAACGGCTGCACCGAGCAAATGGCAGGAAGCAGCGCAGGCAAGTCCCACCGGTCCGCCGCCTGCTACATAAACGATGGAGCCCGGTCCGACGCCCGCAGTCACCGCACCGTGGTAGCCGGTGGGGAAGATGTCAGAGAGCAGCGTGATATCGGTGATCTTCGCCATCGTCCGATCTTTGTGCGGGAGTTTCAGGAGATTGAAATCCGCGTAGGGAACCATGACGTACTCCGCCTGGCCGCCTACCCATCCGCCCATATCAACGTAGCCATACGCCGCGCCGGGCCGGGCGGGATTGACGTTCAAGCAAATTCCAGTTTTGCCTTCTTTGCAGTTGCGACAACGACCACAAGCGATGTTGAAAGGAACCGAAACCAGGTCCCCGACTTTGAGGAATTCCACATCGCGCCCGGCCTCAATGATCTCGCCGGTAATTTCATGGCCGAGCACCAGGCCCATCGGAGCTGTGGTGCGGCCGCGTACCATATGCTGGTCGCTTCCGCAAATGTTGGTGGTTACGATTTTCAGAATCACGCCGTGCTGACACTTGCGCGATCCCAGTTCAAGCTTGGGAAAGTCGATGGATTGAATCTCCACCTTCCCCGGTCCCATGTAAGCTAATCCACGGTTAGAAGCCATTGCGCCCCCCTAGTTTTCAATTTTACGCCCCGAATCGAGGTGTATCTTTTATCAGACTTAAGGCGCTGGGTCAAGAGATAGAAGAGGTCCCTAATCCGTCGATAAGGCGGG
>PLSX01000283.1 GCA_003165315.1 Acidobacteriota bacterium | reverse complement strand
TGGCGCGCACCAGTGCATCCACCGCAACGGCTACGCTAAGCCGGAAGCGGCGCAGGCGGCCACGCGCGCCAGCATCGCCGTGACGCCCATCGCCAAGCTCGATGCGCATGCCGGGCCGGACGCCAGAACTCCTCCGGAAAGAATTCCGCACGTCGACGAAGCCGAATGCGTCGGCTGCAACCTGTGCTGGCTTGTGTGCCCAGTGCCGGGCTGTATCACCATGGAGAAGGTCGAAACGGGGCGGCCGTTCGAAAGCTGGGAGCTTCGTAGCGCGAGCAACTAATCGGGAGATCGGATGAAGAGAAAAGCAGCTTGGCACTGAGGGTCTTTCATTGACCTGATAACCTGATGACCTGATTCAAAAGAGGGGCAATGACTACACTTATTCGCAATGGCACGGTCGTAACCGCAGAGCAAACACGCAAGGCCGAGGTTCTGATTGAGGGTGAGCGCATCAGCAATGTTGGTCCGGCATTGGAGGCCACTGCGGATGCCCGGGTGATCGATGCCATGGGTATGTACATAATCCCTGGCGGCATCGACGCGCACACCCATCTTGATATGCCGTTTGGCGGCACGATGTCGAGCGACGATTTCCTGACGGGCACGCGCGCCGCGGCATTTGGCGGCACAACAACCATTGTCGATTTCGCCATTCAATCGCGTGGTACCCGCATGCGCGATGCTCTCGATGTCTGGATGCAGAAGGCCGAGGGCAGGGCCACAATCGATTATGGCCTGCATATGATTGTGACTGACCTCGCGGGCGCGGGCCTGGAAGATATGGATGACATGGTGCGCGAAGGTGTCTCCAGCTTCAAGCTCTTCATGGCCTATCCCAACGTGCTNNATGGCGCGCTGATCTGCATGCATGCTGAAAATGGTAGCGTGATTGACGTGATCGTGGCGCGTGCTGTGGCGGAGGGCAAGACCGCTCCCGTATACCATGCTCTAACGCGGCCCGTAAAAGCGGAGGCCGAAGCAGTGCACCGCTCCATTGCGCTGGCAGAAATCGCGGGCGTGCCCGTATATATTGTGCACCTCACTTCCGAAGACGCCTTGAATGAAGTTCGCGAGGCGCGCGACCGGGGTGTGCCCGCATTTGCGGAGACCTGTCCGCAATATCNNAGGAGCATCAACCCAAACTCTGGGATGGGCTGAAGCACGATCATTTGCAGGTGGTTTCCACGGACCATTGCCCATTCTGCTTCGAAGACCAGAAAATCCTGGGCAAAGACGATTTCACCAAGATTCCCAACGGTGGGCCTGGCATTGAGAATCGCCTGCAACTGATCTATCACCACGGCGTGAATTCGGGGAAGCTCTCTCTGAACCGATTTGTGGAAATCACCTCCACCGCACCAGCGCGAATTTTTGGAATGTACCCGCGCAAGGGTGCAATTGCACCCGGCAGCGACGCCGATATTGTGATTTGGGATCCCGATGCTGTGCATACGCTCAGCGCCAAAACGCACCACATGCGCGTGGATTACTCGATGTTTGAGGGTTTTGAGATCAAGGGCAACGCCCGCACGGTGATTTCGCGCGGCGAGGTGATTGTGGACAACGGGCAATTTTTCGCCAATCCCGGCCGCGGGGAATACCTGAGGCGCACGGCGCATGGAGGTGCGTGGAAATAATGTCGCAACACGATCTGTCGCTTTACAACGCGGATCTGGCCCCCATCCCGATGGAGCGCCGCAGTTGGGGACTCTACAATTACGCGTCGCTATGGGTGGCGATGTCAGTTTGTATTCCCACCTACATGCTGGCATCAGGTTTGATTGCCGGCGGCATGAGCTGGTGGCAGGCGATTGGCACCATCCTGCTGGGCAACCTCATTATACTGGTCCCCATGTTGCTGAATGCGCATGCCGGGGCGAAGTATGGAATTCCTTTTCCAGTGTTCGTGCGCGCATCCTTCGGAGTGCGGGGTGCAAATATTCCCGCAGTCCTGCGTGCGCTGGTGGCATGCGGGTGGTTCGGCATCCAAACGTGGATTGGCGGGCAAGCTATCTACTCAATGCTGCGGATATTCTGGCCCGGCGCAGCACACATGCCGGGTGGAGTTTGGGTCTGCTTCTTCGCTTTCTGGGCGCTGAACCTGGCAGTAATTTGGCGCGGCATTGAGACCATCAAATTTCTGGAAGGCATTGGCGCGCCCTTCATGTTGGGAATAGGACTGCTGCTTTTGTCGTGGATCACACGGCAGGCGGGGGGCATGGGCCCGGTGCTCAGCACGCCCGGCAAGTTTCATTCGGGCGGGGAATTTTTCCGCTTCTTCATCCCCTCGCTCACCGGCATGGTGGGATTTTGGGCCACGGTGGCGCTGAACATTCCGGATTTCACACGCTACGCCAAATCGCAAAAAGCGCAGATGCTGGGCCAAGCACTGGGACTGCCAATGGCCATGACGCTCTATGCTTTTATCGGAGTGGCCGTTACCTCCGCTTCCGTGGTGCTGTTTGGAGAAGCCATCTGGGACCCCGTACAATTGCTGGGCCGGTTCCATCATCCGGCCGTGGCGCTCATCGCACTGGTGGCGTTGATGCTGGCAACTCTGAACACGAACGTTGCGGCCAACGTGGTTTCGCCCTCGAACGATTTTTCCAATCTGAATCCGCGACTGATTTCGTTTCGCACGGGCGGCCTGATTACCGGAGTTGTGGGCGTGTGCATGATGCCGTGGAAACTGCTGAGCGACTTCAGCGCCTACATTTTCGGCTGGCTGGTGGGATATTCCGGATTGCTGGGGCCGGTGGCAGGCGTCATGATCGCCGATTATTTCATTCTGCGCCGGACACGGCTTAAGTTGGATGACCTCTACATGCGCGATGGAGCGTACGAATACGATGGCGGAGTAAATTGGCGCGCCGTCATCGCACTCGTACTGGGCATTGCCGTGGCCTTACTGGGCCTCGTGGTTGCGCCCCTGCGCTTCCTTTATGATTACGCGTGGTTTGTGGGGTTCGCCGTGGCGGGGGGCATCTATCTCCTTTTGATGCAGCGATCGCCGGCGGTGGAGGAATTGCCGGAATGGGAAGGAGAAGCATGATTACTACTGACTCTGCCGAAGATCTGGTGGGTTTCTATGTCAATGGCGTGTGGGAAAAGCACAGAGGCCACGGCACCGTGCCCATCACTAATCCCGCCACAGGGACGGTGGTGGCGGAAGTGTGCTACGCCAGCGGGGCGGATGTTGACCGCGCCGTTCGTACCGCGCACGAGGCGTTCCTGAAGTGGCGCGATGTGCCCGTGGTGGACCGGGTCCAGGTGCTCTACCGTTTCAAGGCGCTGATGGAGGAGCATGCGGGGGAAGTGGCAAGCATCCTGACGCGTGAAAACGGGAAGACCGCTGAAGACGCCAAAATGGAAGTTCGCCGCGGCATTCAGATGGTGGAAGTGGCGTGCGGCATGCCCACTCTGATGATGGGCGATTCGTTGAACGATGTAGCGCGAGAAATCGATTGCAAGACCCTTCGCCAGCCCATAGGCGTGTGCGTGGGCATCACGCCGTTTAACTTTCCCGCCATGGTGCCGATGTGGATGTACCCGTTCGCGATCGCCAGCGGAAACACTTTTGTGCTGAAGCCTTCGGAAAAAGTTCCGCTTACGCCGACGCGCATCATCGATTTGCTGGGGCAGGCCGGTCTGCCTCCGGGAGTGCTGAACCTGATCCATGGCGGTAAGGAAACTGTGGATGCGCTGCTGCATCATCCCCTGGTGAGAGCCGTTTCCTTTGTGGGTTCGACCCCTGTGGCCAAATACATTTACTCCACTTCTGCGGCGCAAGGGAAGCGCGTGCAGGCGCTGGGCGGAGCAAAGAACCATTTGGTCGTGATGCCCGACGCCGACATGCCGAAGACTGTAGAGGCCATCATCGGTTCGGCGTTCGGCGCGGCGGGGGAGCGATGCCTGGCGGGCAGTGTACTGGTGCCCGTGGGTGAAGCCGCTGGCCCGCTGCTCGATCTGCTGGCCAAACGCACCGAAGCCATGGTTGTTGGCGACGGTTCGCAGGCAGGAATCGAAATGGGGCCGCTGGTGACTTCCGATCACTGCAAACGCGTGGCGGGATACATTGAAAAGGGAGTCGCCGAAGGCGCCACTCCACTGGTGGATGGACGCCGCCAAAAATCTGCCAGTGGTGGATTCTTCCTGGGGCCCACGATATTTGACCACGTTACGCCTGACATGACCATCGCCAAAGAGGAGATCTTTGGCCCCGTGCTTTCCGTGATTCGGGTCGAAACGCTGGACGATGCCATCAAATTGGTGAACCGTTCGCCCTTCGGCAACGCCACCTCAATCTTCACGAGCAATGGAAAGGCGGCACGCGAATACTCCTCGCGAATTGAAGTGGGGATGGTGGGAATCAACGTTGGCGTCGCCGCCCCCATGGCCTTCTTCCCCTTCGCCGGTTGGAAGAATTCCTTCTTTGGGGACCTGCACGCCCACGGCAAAGACGCCGTGGCCTTCTACACCGAGCAGAAAGTCATTATGAGCCGGTGGTTCTAGATATTTTCGATTTCGGATTTGGGATCCAGTGGCGCGTTGAAGCCATAAGGAGGAGTAGGGCGCTTCGTACCCACCCTGCATCTCATGCCATGGTTACATTCTTCAATCACCCACCTTCAATCACCCACCGTCAGCTCGATGATGGTATCCAAGGGATTGCGCTGGCTTTGGGGTACGGAGATTTCGACACCGTCGACTGTTTGTTTCCATTGCACTTCTCCAGCCCCCAGGCGGCGTGCCGACTTTACCATACGATTCAACGCGGGCAAGTGCAGGGTTTCTCCCGGCCAGGCGAGCACGTGCGTGTACACCTTATTCGCGCGCACGGTGCTGGCGCCCCACAGCCCCGGCTCAAACGGGCCACCACGCGTGCCGTAGATGCTTTCCCCATTAGCTTTCAGCCATGCTCCGATTCTTAGCAGAAGGTCCTTCTGTCTCTGCTCAAACCGGCCGTCCATCATCGGCGTGACGTTTAGATTGAAGTTGCCACCGCCACCGGCAGTCAACACAAGATAGCGGATGCAATCGTCGGCCGATTTGTTATTGTCGTTGGGCTTCCAGCCCCATTGGTCGCCCAGGGTGATCCACGCTTCCCAGGGGTAGGGGGCAGGTCCGCCGATATACTCCTCGCGCTCCAGATAGTCGCCCGCGTAGGTCTGTGGCTGCCAAAATTTCGCCGGATAGAAAGCCCAAAGCAAGTTATCGTAGCCAACCATCCTCGCGTCTTCCCATCCCGCCCTCGTGTCCACCCGATTGTTGATCAGCAGTGTACTCTTGAGGTTGTGGAGGAAGCGATAAAGATCGCCGCCCTGCTCATGCGTCCAGCTTGGGTCCCAGTCGCCGTCGAAGATCAAGATTCCAGCGCCATAGTCCTGCACCAACTCTTTAAGCTGAGCCTTCATGTAGCTGACGTAAAGGTCGAAATCCGGCTTACGATCCAGCTTGAAGCCCGGGCCGCCATGGGTGGGCGTCCACGGAGCCTCGGTGTTCCCCAGGTAGTCGTATTGATAGAAGTCCAGAATGGCGTAGTAAACCCCAAAGATGATGCCCTGATGGCGGCACTCATCGGAAATTTCCCGCAGCCAGTCGCGGTGGAAAGGGCTATTCACAATGTTGTAGTTCGTCTGCTTCGTGTTCCACATCGCGAAACCGTCAACGTGTTTGCTGACAAGCGTGACATAGCGGAATCCGGAATCCTTGAACAACTGGGCCCAGTCCCTGGCGCTGAAAAGGGTGGGATTGAATTCCTTATAGAGCGAGTCGTATTCCTGCGCCGGCACTTGCACGCCACGCGACAGTCCGATCTCGGTTCCGCGTGAGGCGACTGGCCCCCAGTGAATTGTCAGGCCAACTTTCGCATCCTGCCATTTCGCCAGGGCCGTGGCATCGGTTTGGAGTGTCGGATTCAGATTGCCGCCGCCAATTTGAGAAGCTCTGGCAGGCGCATAGGCAAGAAAAAACGCCATCGGGAATAAAGAAATGATTGAGCTTGCTCGATATTTTCTCACATTGCCTCGCGGTTTCCAAATTATCCCGGCCCCTTGCCTGGTTGTCGAGGGCCTGCGTTTGACCGGTCAAAAGACAGGCCGGGCCGCGGTCCAACCAGCTAATTGCCAGCTGGCGCCCCGGCGAGTCACGGCAATCTCGCGACGGGGCTCTCCTTCAGTCCGGAATTTACGCGAGTATACACTCAGGCGGGGTGCCCTTCCATTAGACAAAATCCGGTCACAGCCAGGTGCCATTGATGGCCCATCCTGGGATGGGTTCATGGTCCGCCCAAGAAGAATTGACATTACTTTTTGGCGCAGGTAGAAATATAGGTTATCTTTGCCCGGGGATGGCGGCGATTCGGCAAGGATGGGGCTGGTTTTGTTGTCTGCTGGAACGGCTGCGCTTGGTCTCGCATGTTGCCCGTTATTGCGGCGGGTGCCTCAGGCTTCGTTAAATTTTACGTCATCCGGTCATATTGCTTGCCGATCGTTCGGACGGTGGGGCGATTGGGACTGGTTGGGGCCACCCCGGCCAGCCATGCCTGCGGATTTTCCTGTGGCACGAGGCAGCTTTTGAGGGAGTTTCCTCATCTTCCCCTAGTGACTCTCCGGCTGCAGCTGCCAAGCGGCAATACGGCAGCAAGTTGTAGGCCGGGATATACCCAAAGTCCTAAGGGATGTGTTACGGTAGTAGGGAAGGCATAAATAATGAAGAAGCTTGCTCTGGCGCTCTCGATACTGGTGTTGATGTGTGGTTGCGGTACGCGGCCGCCATCTCCGCTCATTGGGGTGTCGATTGCTCCCTCCGTTCCACCCGACATCGACCAGGGCCAGACCTTACAATTTAAGGCGAGTTTGGTTACGAACAATCCGGGAACTTCTCTTAGTTCCGGTGTGACTTGGACGGCCACTGGTGCGGGGTGCTCGGGCGCAGCCTGTGGAACATTTACCAATATTACCCCCACAACGGCGACTTACGTTGCACCGGCCACGGTTTCCGCCCCCTTGAACGTCATGGTGACGGCAGCTTCTGCATCCCAACCCCAACAATCGAGTTCGGCGACCTTCAACGTCATGCCGCCACCGGTTATCACCACCACCAGCCTTGCGCCTGCAACTCCAACTTATATCTACCACACGAATCTTGCCGCCAGTGGCGGTGTGCAACCCCTCAATTGGACCGTAGTGAGCGGGTCGCTGCCGCCAGCGATGACCTTGAATAGTGGCGGAGTTCTTTATGGAACGCCCACCACAGGGAGCACCTCCACTTTTACGGTTAAAGTGACGGATTCATCGGGGTCGCCGAGCGGCTCGCTTTCAACACAACAGACTTTTACTTTCACCGTTGTGGGTATCCTCACTGTAAACGCCGGAGTGTTGCCGAGCGGGACTGTAGGTACCGCTTACAGCACCACCCTCACATCTACGGGCGGAGTCCCTCCCATCTCCTGGAGCATTTTTAACGGCAGTCTACCTTCGGGGCTGGTGCTGCAAAAGACGGGAGTGATTTCCGGCACTCCCACAATTCCCGGGACTTACACGTTCCAAATGTATGTGGTTGATTCCAGCCCTGTCCAGCAAAACTATACCAGCACGAATTACACCATCACCATAAACCCCTCAGGACCGCTTGCGATCAGAACCACCGGTCTGATGGACGGCACGGTGGATCAGGCCTACCAGGCCCAATTGGTGGCCTCGGGTGGAACCCCGCCGCTGGTTTGGACCGTAACCGCCGGCGGCCTGCCTTCAGGGCTGGCCCTGAACCCGACGACCGGAGCAATTACGGGCGCTCCCACGGGCACACCGGGCACCTATCCTTTTACCGTAGAAGTATCAGACAACAGTTCGCCGCCTCAGACTTCCACACAGAATCTTAGCATCACGGTCAACGCTACGGTTGCGGCTTGCACGAGTTCAGGCAACAATTCAGTTCTCGTGGGGCAATACGCCTTCAGTCTTCGCGGCTACAATTCCGCAGGGTTTCTTGCCGTAGTGGGCTCCTTTACGGCTGATGGTTCTGGGGGCATCACCGCAGGCGAAGCGGACACCAACGGCGTTCTAGGTCCACAAACGGGTAACCTGATTACCAGCGCCAGCTCCTATTCCGTGGGGCCTGACAATCGCGGTTGCGCCACCATCGCGACTCCCTTCGGGACGTTCTACACCCGATTTGCGGTGGGAGGCGTTTCCGCCGGCGTAGCCACTCAGGGCCGCATCATCGAGTTTGAAAGCGCCGGCCCCAGTGCTTACATTGCCTCCGGCCCGTTGGTTCAGCAAAACCCAACCGCATTTCTCTTCGGCCTCACCGGAAGTTACGATTTGCAGACCTCGGGATGGGACCCCACCGCCTCTGGACGTTATGCCTGCGTGGGAATTGTGTCTGGAAACGCGAACAAATTCAGTTACCTGCAACAGGACTGCAACGATGATGGAACAGTGACCAACACCATCAACACCAGTACCACCACCAATACGCAGGTAAACACCTACTCCGCCGCGGATACCAACGGACGTGGCACTGGCATTATTTCCGTGGGACAAGGTACTTCCACCTTTACGTTCTATTGGGTATCTCCGACGCAGCTCCTGGTAGTGAACTCTGATCCCAGCCCCAACTTCAGCGGGGTTTGGCAGCAGGAAACCGTGCCCGAGGGCAGTAAGGGATTTGGGCAGACTTCCTTCCAAGGCAATGTGGTCTTCTATTCAACTGGATTGGCACAATCCCGGGCTGCTGGCGATGTTTTGCTTGCCACGGAGACGGCCGATGGATCCAGTTCCGTAACCTCCAAGCTTCACCTGGATGCCGCAGGTGCCTGGCAGGACACCAGTACCACTTGCACTTACACGGTAGTCTCGATTGGCCGTGTAACCCTTACCGGCAGCAATTGCGGCGTGACACCTCCCGTTCCTTATTTGAACGCCCTGAATTCCGCCTTCGTTGTGGGCACAGACCCGACAGTTGAAATTGGCGCGTTTGAACCCGCGACGGCAGGCCTTGCCAATAACCTTCTGGCCGGAACCTACTACATTGGCACATCGGAAATCGTCAGCCAGCAGGCGCAGGCTGAAGTGGGCACTTTGACCCTCACAGGCAATGGAATCCTGACCAGCACCACCGACATTGCCTCCACTCTTACCCAGACTGCCGGCGTCTCCGGGTCCGACACGCTCTTCTTGAACGGCGACGGCACGTTCAGCATAGGATCTTCCGGTGGAACCACGGTGGGCATTGCAATTTCCGGCAACAAGTTTGTCATCGTCAGCACGCCCACGCTGACGTTCCCCACCCTGCAAATCGGCCAGCGATAGCAAGGGATTGTCAGGTCTCGACATCCTGTTCTCGGCTTTCAGCCCAGATACCGATGGCATTGGAAGTGCCTTGGGCGTCCCGCCCGTGCCTGTGCATGGCCAGGACCTGTCCTGATGCCTTTGATCGGGATGGCCATGGCACAGCAAATGACACGCCTACCGGAAATCGTCATTTATATTTAACTCGGATTTCTCACTACGCTTTGGAAATGCGGAACCTGGACACGGTCTTTTCAAGGCCGTGCCGTTCATTCTCCCCGTACCGCGATGAGGACAGCCTGTTTGGGGAGACGGAGCGGCGCTTTGGAGTGCGCGCAGCTTGCTGGCGCTTTCCATTTCGCAAGCTTGCTTGCGAAACTTCGAATCATCGCCTCAATCTTCATGCATCGTACCTGGGCACATTCCAGCCATCGAGCTTGCGAGAACCTCCCCCAATTTTCGATTCATCGTTCCCGATCGATTCCCAGCCAGCAAGCTGGCTGGGAAAAAGCGGCAGCAAGCTGCACGCACTCCAAAGCTTCGCTCCTAATGCCAGCGATGCGAAATCTACACCAGCACTGGCGAGACTGGATGAGAAGTCCGGGTTAGCCAATCCCGTCCCCGCCGCTTATCGACTCCAATGGGAAGCCTTATTCAATCGCGATAGCTGAATATCCTTGTGCAAGGTGGTACCATACGCCCGCCCGGAAGTGGCGAGGAGGCCAGCGATGAGGCACTCTGTTTCGATTGAATATCCGCAGGACTCGATGTGCCGGAACAAGCTTCGCTTTGAAAAGCACTATGACTTCCGCTATGCCGACCGCGTTCCAATTCTTTTTGGAGTCTTTGCCCGTTCCTACCTGAAGGAGTTTGGCATCGATTTTGACGAGTATTTCCGCAGTGCTGAGACGCAATTTCAATGGCAGCTCAAATTCCAGAAGTGGGCGATTGAAAACATTCACGACGACCGGTGCCAGGATCCTGTGATCACCGTGGGCCCTGATTTTGAGAACGTCCTGAACACTTCGGCTTTCGGCGGCCATGTGGAGTGGCGTGCGGAAACTCCCCCGCGGGCGCGTCCCACCATTCACCACCCGGATCAGGTTCGGCAGCTTCGCATCCCGGAAATCAATGAAGGGTTTTGGGCAAAGTATGTAAGCTGGTGGCAAACCATGACGGAACTCGCCAAGGAGACGGCGGTGACGTTTAATGGGGAGCCTGGCCGTGTGGTGGTGGCGCCACTGGGCATACAATGGATCGGGCCGCATATGATGGCCATCGATCTGGTGGGCGACGACTTCTATTGGTGGATGCTGGAGTATCCTGAAGCGTGCCATCAATTGCTCGACACCCTTACCAAAGGCCTTATCCATGCGGAAACCCGCTTTCGCCAGATTGACCATAGCCCCAGGCCCAACTTTGCCGTAGCGGAGGACTCTGCTCAGATCATGTCGGCGGAATTATTTCGTCAATTCTGTGTCCCCTACGACAACCGCCTCTTCGACGCCTTTGGCGATGGCCTGCGGGACGGGCGCGGGATGCATATGTGCGGGAAAAGCGACCACTTGCATTCGGTTTTGATCGAAAAAGAGCGAATCACCAGCTTTCAATTGTTCGGACACAATGTGACGCCCCGCGTCGCCGCCAAAAACCTTGGCGGCAAATGCTACCTATGGGGAAACCTCGATCCCATCTTGTTGCTGGAAGGTCCCGAGGAAGAAATCCGCGAAGCGGCGGCGGAGTTCCTGGATGCTTTGGGGCCCTGCCGTGGAATCGTGCTCGGGGATGGAGCGAACGTTTGTCCTGGGACCCCGCTGGAGCACCTCGCGGTGGTCAGAGACACCGCGGAGCAGTATGCGCGTGAAAAAGTCGAACTATTTGACTCGGCGGCGCACTCATAGCGTAGTGGACCGCAGACGGCGCATTTTAGAGCGGGTGTCTCAATAGCAATTCCCGGTCAACCCAATTGTTCCCCGCAGCTTGCGTTCTCACTCGACGGTCCTATCTCCTTACTTCTAAATTCTGACTTCTGACCCCTCTCCGTCAAGATTTCCTCATCCCTCGTCAACCCACCGCCGATAACCAACATGAAGGATTTCTAATGCGGGGCTCATGACGGGACAAGGCAAGTCAGAGCAAATCGAGACTGGTTTCGTCCCGCAATTTCACCCAAGTGGAGATCAACCTTTAACACAGGAGGCAAATACCCCAGTGAATAGAGTTCTACTCGCAGTCTGCGGTTCGCTGGTCATCGCTGCCTGTGGCGGCGGGGGAAGCTACAATCCGCCGGGATCTTCCCCTGCCATCTCCATAACCCTGTTTCCCCTGGGCCAAACCGATGTCGATGCGGGACAGGCGGTTAAATTCACTGCCACGGTGGAAAACGATTCGAGCAATAAGGGCGTCACCTGGAGCTGTTCCGTCACGGGGCTCACGGACGCGGCCTGCGGCACTTTCACCAACTCCATGTCCACCTCGGCAACATACAATTCCCCATCCCAGGTTTCGGCCAACCTCAGTGTTACGGTCACCGCCACCTCCATTGCCGATCCTGGCATCAGCAGTTCCGCCACGGTTCTGGTCTTTCCGCCGCTCGGCATCACCACTGCAACGCTCGCGAGTGCCACTCCGAATGCAAATTACATCGCGACTCTGCAAGCCTCAGGTGGCGTGGCTCCGCTCACCTGGAGACTGGACGCCGGCGCATTGCCCGGCGGGTTGTCGCTCAATAGTTCAGGAGCCATAACGGGCGCCCCCACCGCCTTCGGAACTTTCACCTTCACTGTGCAGGTTGCCGATTCCACCACTACGGCCGAGGGCGGACCGGAAACGGCGCAAGCGAAGCTCATCCTGACCGTGGTCACGAAGGTGGTCATCTCAACGCCACTGCTCGCGGCCGGGGCTGTGGGCGTACCTTACCTTGTGCAAATGGCCGCGACCGGGGGGACACCACCCTATACATGGTGCGTCACTACGGGCGCGCTTCCCACGGGATTAACTTTGAAATCGAATTCGGGAGAGATTTCCGGTACCCCCGCCGCAGAAGGCAATTTCAGCTTCACGGTGGAAGTTAAGGATTCCAGCCCGACGATGCAGAGTCAAACCGAGACCTTAACGCTTGCTATTGACGCCCCGGCGCGGCTGGTCGTCACCACTTCTGCGCTTACCAACGCCTCGCCGAATACGAATTACGCTGCCACCCTGCAAGCAACCGGCGGCGTGGCTCCACTCACCTGGAGCCTCCAGAGCGGCTCTCTGCCCACAGGTTTATCGCTTGCCCCTTCTGGAGCCATCACTGGAGACCCCACTGTCCCCGGGAGTTTCCCCTTCACCGTCCAGGTCACCGATTCCTCCACCGCGCAGCAGGGGGGTACGCAAACGGCGCAAGCTCAGCTCACCCTCACCGTTGTAACTCTGGTCGCTATCAACACCGGGTCGCTGCCCGCAGGTTCGGAAGGCATCGCTTACCTTGCTCAAACTGTTGCGAGCGGGGGCACGCCCCCTTATGCCTGGGGCCTCGCGGCAGGCTCGCTTCCCGCGGGCCTCGCGATGCAACCAAGCTCGGGAGCGATTTCCGGCAGTCCGGCATCGCAGGGGAGCTTTACCTTCACCGTGACGGCAACCGATTCCAGTCCGACGGCGCAATCTGTAAGCCAGGTGCTGAACATCGTCATTGGCGCCCCCGCGCCACTGGCCATCACAACTTCCGCTCTACTTGACGGCACGGAAAACACGCCTTACAACGCCAAGGCGGCGGCGACGGGCGGCACCGCTCCCTTCACGTGGAGGATCATTGCCGGAGGGCTGCCTTTGGGCGTGTCTCTCAACGCCTCAACGGGTGCGATAGCGGGAACACCGACGTCAACGGGCACGGCTAATTTCACCATCCAGGTGACGGATTCAAGCTTGCCGCCCCAGACCCAGGCACAGACGCTCAGGATTACCGTGGATGACCCCGGGGAAGAGTGCGCTAGTTCGGGAAATAATGGTGTGATGAACGGTTCCTACGCCTTCAGCCTGAGCGGGTTTGATGACGTGGGCTTTCTCACCGTGGTGGGCTCTTTTTCTGCGGACGGAAACGGTAATATCACCGCGGGTGAGGCTGACACAAATGGCGTTCTCGGGGCAATCCAGGGCAACATTTTGACTGAGGCCAGCTCCTACTCCGTAGGGCCTGACAACCGCGGTTGCGCCACGCTCGCCACACCTTTTGGGACCTTTCAGGCGCACTTCGCTCTGGGGTCCATTACATCCAACACTGCCACCGCCGGCCGCATGATCGAGTGGGCAAGCCCCAGCTCCAGCGCCTACATTGCTTCAGGCCAAGTGCTGCGCCAATCTCCTGCGAGCTTTGCCCTCGGGTTGAACGGCAATTACGTATTCCGAGCCGTCGGGTGGGACCCTTCCACGCAAGGCGGGCGCGAAGTTTGCGTGGGCGTGCTCGCGGCCAGCGGCAACACGCTGAGCAATCTGGAGGAGGACTGCAACGACGCGTGGAACATCATCAGCTCCGCTGCCCCCAGCGTCGCCGGCACCTACTCCACGCTCGATGCCAATGGGCGAGGCACGGGAATCGTCACCCTCGGAGCAAGCAACTCCAACATTACGTTTTATGTGGTTTCCAGTTCACAACTGCTCGTGGTGAATGCCGACCCGGGCCCTTTCGGAAGCGGAGAGTGGGACCAGCAGAGCGTGCCGGCAGGAGGAGCGGGATTTACGCAGGGCTCACTCAACGGCAACATGGTTTTCTTCCTCAATGGGTTGAGTTTGGCGGGCGCGGCGTCGGCGGTCTCCGTGGAAACAGCCAGCGCCGATGGAAACAGTTCGCTTGCAATTACATTCCATATGGATCGCGGCGGCAACATGCAAACTTCCAGCACTTTGACATGCACCTACGAGGTGGCTTCAAGCGGGCGCGTGACCCTTAGTAGCTCCGACCAAAGCTGCGGAAGCAACCCTCCAGTGCTTTATCTGACCGGAGTGAATGCGGGCTTCATTTTGGACGCGGCTCCGGGTGTGGACACGGGTTCAATCGAACCCCAATCGGCAGGGCTGTTTAACAATGCATCGCTGCAGGGAACCTTTACGGGTGGGACCGGGGAGGTGGCAATTCAGAGCGCACAGACAGAAGTGGAGCCTGTTGTATTCGACGGAAATGGGAATATCATTGGCACCTCTGACATCAGTTCGATCAGCGCACAAGATGAGAGATCACCCTTCGCCGCCGCCACCTACACGGTGAATTCCGACGGGACGTTCAGCGTCAGCTCCTCTGGGGGCGCAGTGGCCGGGGTCATCATTTCCAATACGAAATTCGTGATGTTCAGCCCCTCAACTTTATTGACACCGCTGCCCACTCTGTTGTTGATGCAGAAATAGCCCGGATTTTTCACCAGCCTCGCCTGTGCTGGCGTGGATTTCCCATCGCCGGTAATCGGAGCGAAGCTTTGGAGTGCGTGCAGCTTGCTGCCGCTTTCCCTTTCGCAAGCTTGCTTGCGAATGTCTAAATCATCGCCTCAATCCTGATGCATCGTACCTGGGCGCATTCCAGCCAGCGATCTTGCGAGAATCCCGCCCCTTTCGCGATTCATCGTTCCCGATCGATTTCCAGCCAGCAAGCTGGCTGGGGAAAAAGCGGCAGCAAGCTGCACGCACTCCAAAGCTTCGCTCCGTCTCCCCAAACAGGCTGACCCGAAGGCGGTACGGGAGAATGAACGGCACGGCCGCTTGCTGGGGCTGATTATCGCTGAGCGAAGGGCAATGCAGTGCATAGACTTGAAGGCTACATGCCGGGATGAAGTCTTATTTTTGCTGATTGGGCTTGGATGTGACGACGACAAAATTGCCCGCGACGTTCGCCAGTGAGCAGGTGGACACACCGGTCACGCCATCGTCAAACCGCACGACAAAGTCAAAGTTTGGGCTGAGTTGGTCGGCCGTCTGGCTGCTGCCCGTGACATCCAGTCTGGAATCTTTGGGTTGGTTATCGCTCCATTGAACGGCGATGATGGTAGCTGAATGCCGTTCATATCCATACGGCAGCCGGCCCGAATCGATGCGTGTCACGCCATGGTAGCGACCGTGGGGATCTTTTTTTGCAATCCGCCAATTGATATACAGCGCGGACAACCCCGGAGAAGAGGATTCCAGGGGACCCTTGATTCTCACTTGGGCGCCAAGGTATTTCTGCTGGGCGCTGGCAAGCGTCGTTCCGGGAGTATTGGTCTGGCTTAAACCGGATGTGGTGAAGCACAGCAGCGCTCCCGCTATGAGCAATACCAGTATAGCCAGGGGCATCCACGCGCTTCTTCCCCAAGCTGAATCAACTTTGCGGGTTCGGTTGCCAGCGGCCAGGATCGGTCTTTCGCGTTGGGGCATAATTCCATGACCCTCTCAATAAGATGCTCGGCCTCAAGAAACATGTGAAGCCCCATAAGGGTTCAAGCGCTGGCCACCTTCCAGCCGGAGCGCTGACGCAAGTTGGTGATGTGGGCCACGTGATGTTTGCCGTGCCAGGCGTACATCGCCAGATATTTTTCCAGCGTCACCGGGCCCAGTTCAGGATGGTTGAGCTTGCGGGCAAAATCCTGCGGCTGGAGCGAACGCAGCAGCAGAATCCAGCGCTGGTGCAGAGTTTCGAGGAGCGTCAAGGAAATATCTACGGGCGCAGTGCGCGCGTCGCTCAGGTTCGCCCATGATTTCTCGTCGTAGGGTTTGATGGTGGGCACGTTTTCGGTGAGTGCCAGGCGAAAACGCGTGTAGGCGTTCAAGTGGCTGTCAGCAAAATGATGCACCACCTGGCGGACGGTCCAGCCGCCGGGCCGGTAAGGTGTGTCGAGTTGCGCGTCGGTGAGCCCCGTCACGGCCGCCCACAGTCGCGTCGGAGTCTCTGCAATTTCATCAAGCCACTCCTGGCGTTCCGCCTCTGTGGCAAGCAAACCATCTCCACTCCGAGTCCAACTGAATTTCCCCACTGGATATTGCAGGTCCATTGCCTTACTCCCTTCCAACATGAATGCCGGTCTGATACGTTGCTGCCACTTCGCGTGGTG
Source organism: Acidobacteriota bacterium (assembly GCA_003165315.1). Lineage (GTDB taxonomy): Bacteria > Acidobacteriota > Terriglobia > UBA7540 > UBA7540 > Bog-366. The sequence goes on along the minus strand of PLSX01000283.1, from coordinate 3,411 downwards.
GCAATTTACCCGGCGATGATCTTTTCGAGTTGCGCCAAATGATTGAGAGTGTGTCCGGCCATGATGCGTATAACCGTCAACGCACTCTCCGGGCCGCGTTCCGGATGAGGCGCGGTACTGGCCAGTTCATCCGCACTCAGCCGCCGGAACAGCGACAGGTTCCACGCTCGCAGCATCTGGAATGTCTCTGCCGCCGTCAGTCCATCCACCTGATTGTAATGGCGCGCCCACCGATTCTCATCGAAGGGTTGGATCTCCAGCGCCGGCTCCGCCACAATCTGCCGCACCCTGAAGCCAAATGCGATTTCGCAGTCGGCCAAGTGGGTAAGCACCTGCGCCGCAGTCCACTTTCCAGGCGCGTAAGTGCGCTTCAGGCCATCAGTTCCAAGTGTATGTGCGATGGCGGGAATTCGTTGCTGCGTTTCCGCCAGAACCATTAACGGGTCGCGATCGCCAAGCAATTGCGCGTAAGGGTGTGTTGCGGACATGTCCTGAACTCCTCTTGGGCCACGTTGAACTGCAAAATGGCCTCCATTCGTACTCTTAAGGATATCATGCTGAGCCCGAGTCGCCGGGGGAGAAAGTTTGCGGGTTCAACCTGTGGTGGTGTAGGGGGAGACATAGATGGTAGCTTCGATCTCCGATCGACGACGGCGGTCCCCACCCTGCGGCGTAAACTCCGGCCGCCGCTTAGTGATTGGCAACTTTCCATCTCATGCGGCCTTCTTGTCTCTCGACTTGGTTTGTTCACTGTCGCTATTTCCAAAGTCCGAGCAGATTCGACTTTCATGCCCGGATGCTGGATTCTGTTTCCAACCCCTTGCATATCCACTAAGCCATTTATTTTCATAACTATCGCCAGAGAATAAAAATAAGTACCTGTTTTTTCAATAACATCGCGAGACTATCCTTTATATTTTCCCCCCGCGGTCTTTGGCGCGCTTGTCCGCAGAAATCCTATAACTAATTTTTTTTCTATCAGATAGACATTTGAGCCCATTCGGGATAAAACCGCTAACCTCTTTATCTTTGTGTAACATCGCGAGGGATTGTCGGGGAAACGGGACAAGGGATAAGGGACACGGGTGCGAGGTCGAGAATTGGATTCGTGCGCACAGGCCCCCCGCCCGGATATGGAATGATCAACGGAATTTCCGCGTTCCTTTGTTTTCATAAACATCGCCGGATGCACCTTCATTTTTGTGAAACGGGACAAGGGATAAGAGACAAGGGACACGGGTGCGAGGTCGAGAATTGGATTCGTGCGCACAGGCCCCCCGCCCGGATATGGAATGATCAACGGAATTTCCGCGTTCCTTTGTTTTCATAAACATCGCCGGATGCACCTTCATTTTTTGAGAACAGGAGCTAGCAGTTAGGATCCAGGATTTAGATTCTTGACCCCCGTCAACCCTAATCCCCAACCCCTAATCCCGAGCCCGAGTCCCCAGCCCCGTGCAGCCGTCCCCCGGACGGTGACGCCGTCTTTTTGTCCTTTGTGGATGATAATAGGGGTGACCTGGAGTGTGAAACGGCGGGTGACCGGCGAACGGACATGGGAGCGCCTCGCGGCCTACAGACTTACTAGTATACACCCTAGGCTAATCTTGTCAAGAGACACAATGTCCCAGGAGGTCACAGGGGCAAGGTGGAAGCGATTTAACCGCTGAGGCACTGAGGCACACTGTGGCGGGCTGGTTCCCATCGTTTACCCTCCGGGCAGGAAGCTGGGTCTCCCGGCAAAATCTCCAGACCCGACATCCCGCAAGTGTGGACGCTTTTCCATGGTTATTTTGTCCAGTCCATTGCGATTACTGGTTGAAAAATCTAGATTGCATTGTGCAAGTAATTTTGATAATTTGTCCCAGGCGCCGGGCGAGCCAAATTTAAGCAATCGAAATAGTTTGGAGAACAAAACGGGATGAAAAACTCCTGCTGACCCAGTGCACGCCGTTCCCGCTTCTGTCAGGCGTGGATCTGGATTTCTGGAGTTTGGGTTATCAGGCGATTGAGGACTAAGGCGGGGGTGAAGTCCATGCGAAGAATCATCGTTTCGAACCTGATGTCTCTTGACGGCTATTTCGAAGGCCCCAACAAGGAGCTCGATTGGTTTGTTGTGGATGAAGAGTTTTTTGAGTATGCGCGCCAGATGCTGCGCTCAGTAGACGCGATCCTGTTTGGCCGGTTGACCTACCAGCACATGGCCGCCTACTGGCCCACCGCCCCCAAGGACGAAATTGCCGACAAAATGAACAACCTGCCGAAAATTGTCTGCTCAAAAAGTCTGGACAAAGTCGAGTGGAACAATTCGAGGCTCATTAAGGACAATATTCCCGAAGAAATCGCCAAATTAAAGCAGCAGCCCGGCAAGGACATGGTGATCTTCGGCAGCGCCGAACTGGCATCGCATCTCTTACGCCTGGGTTTGATTGACGAGTATCGGGTTATCCTGAATCCTGTTCTTATTGGCCGCGGCAATCCGCTCTTCCAAGACATCAAAGAAAAAATCAAACTCAAACTCACGGGAACAAAGCAGTTTGGCTCAGGCGTGATCGTGCTTTATTACCAGCCAGCATAGCGATGTTCCACAAAACAGAGCCGCATCAAACCAGTGTTTGCGAAGGAGGAGATTATGAGCAGCGTACGTGTTCTGGTGGGCACAAGAAAAGGCGCGTTTATTCTGACGTCGGATGGCAAGCGTGAGAACTGGGAAGTCAGCGGCCCGCACTTTGCCGGCTGGGAGATGTATCACGTCAAGGGTTCGCCCGCCGATCCAAATCGTCTCTACGCGTCACAAACCAGTGGCTGGTTTGGGCAGATCATCCAGCGCTCCAGCGACGGCGGCAAAACGTGGGAGACGCCTGGAGGCGAGAAGATGCCCGGCCCGGGGGAATTCCCCTCCGGCCAGAGCAATAAATTTGTCTATGACACCTCCGCAGAAACCGGGAAGCCGCTGACCACGCACCAATGGTATGACGGCACGCAGCACCCGTGGGAGTTCAAACGCGTCTGGCATCTTGAACCCTCGCTGACCGATCCCGACACGGTCTATGCCGGGGTGGAGGACGCCGCGCTGTTTCGCTCCACCGACGGCGCCGCGACGTGGCACGAGCTTGCGGGTTTGCGCGGCCACGGCACCGGTCCCAAGTGGCAGCCGGGAGCGGGCGGCCTGGGCCTGCACACGATCCTTCTTGATCCCACCAACCCCAACAGGATCTACATCGCCATTTCCTCCGCGGGAGCCTTCCGCACCGATGATGGCGGCGCCACGTGGAAGCCCATCAACCAGGGGCTGAGGTCCAATTACATTCCCGACCCGAAAGCCGAGGTGGGCCACTGCGTTCACCGCATGGCGCTGCACCCTTCGCATCCCGATGTGCTGTTCATGCAGAAGCATTGGGACGTGATGCG
>PLSX01000066.1 GCA_003165315.1 Acidobacteriota bacterium | reverse complement strand
GTATTTATCAATCGATCATTAGGGAAGTGGAAAGCGATCCTCGCGTCCGGCTCGGCCAAACCGTCAGAAAACGGCGTCATACCCTTGGCTTATCGCAGGAGGGGCTTGCGGAAAAGGCCGATCTTCACTGGACATACATAGGCGGAATCGAGCGCGGGGAGCGAAACGTCAGCCTACTCAATATCGTGAAAGTCGCGCGTGCTCTCGGAATCACTCCAGCCCGCCTGTTGATGGGTATCCGGTGAAGCAACACGCCACCCGTTTCTATTTACGGGCGCGGAACAGTGCATAATCCCTGTATACGGTTGTTCGGCAGCGTTCATTGCAGTGCCTTCCGTGGGTCATCAAGGGCCACAATGCAACCGCAAGCCTCCAGACGGGCGAGCAGGCCCGACAATCCCCAGCCGCCATCGAGCCAGCCTTTCCCGCTCAACCGGGCAGCCAACTGCATTAGCGTCGAGCGGATGAATTTATTGGTATCCGTGACAGTCGAGCACGGCGACAATTGAACCGGCGAGGCCTTTGGGGACCACGAGACAAGCCGGACACCGGGAGGCATGGCCGGACGACGGGCAAGTTCCGCCATCAGTTCCGTCTTATATTGGCGTAGCTCTTCCATTACGGGCGCGGCGGCTTCCCCCGGTGCAATCACCAGGTACTCACCGTCGATTCGGAAGCGTCCGCCGTTCGCTTCGACCGTCCGAATCAGTTCCAGCGCCGCGCTCATATCCTCACCTCCGAATCAGACTGTTCCCGGTTTTGAACCGGAACAACCGGAACACCCTTTTGTTCATGCGGGTCTGAGGCACTTTTTGCAACTGGAACAGGGTGATGTGTGTTCCGGTTTGAAAATACGGTTTCAGCCAATAAAGACGCGGAATGTTCCGTTGTTCCAGTTTGAATGGGGGAGAGTTGGCAATACCGGGACCAAGCGTCCTCAAAATCCCCCCGGCGATAACCTTGTGCGGTCTCAGCAGGCCCTAGCCTAATCTTCACCGGATAGATTTTGAATCTCTTGAGTTGCCGCGCCAGATTGTTGGCTGTCAATCCTTTCCCGTGGGACCACTCAGCCCAGGGGCGGCCTTCGATCTTGCAGAGGCATTCGGCCATCACCTTCGATGAAACGGTGTCAGTCTTGCGCTCATCTAGGACGGCGCGAATGTCGGATAGCAAGGTAACACCGATGGAGGCATCTTCGGTTTTGGTTGCCTTGCAAACCGCCTTCAATGACTGAGTGAGCCGTTGGGGCCATCCGCCCCCAGCAAGTTGCGCGATGGTCAGCAGGACTTCGGCAATGTCGTTCTGACGCGGATTGAAACCGGAGATTGGAGTCGGGTGAATTGACCGGAGCAGGTCCGCCGCGCCCCGCGCCGCCCATTCTTCCAATCTTGTCTTGATTGGGGCGGCGGCGGTCTTCACCGCGAGTTGGCGATCCGGCTCGATTGTCTCTCCCGACAGCATTCGGCGCATTTCGATAATGATTGAACGGTCTGAGACGGTATCCCAAAGTTCGCCGATGCCAGCGAGACATTTCGGGCAGAACGTGGGGAAGTCTTTAACCGCAAAATCCTTACCCACGCATCGCGTATAGACCCCCTCTGGCTCAAAACCGGAATTTAGGATGCCGCGAATGTTTTCTGCCGTTTCCTTGTTCCCTTTCATTTGTGCGTCAAGCTCGTCCAGGAACAGTGTCGGGCGCGATGCCTCAACCACGCGGGCAAGCGCAGCACCAGACATTCCACTAGAGGAGCGGCCCCTGCACGCCACTGCTTTTAGAATCCGAAGTAGAGTCGATTTCCCGCTCCCTTTTTCCGGGGACGAAATGAACAGATAAGGCGTGACTTCAAAAGCATCGAAGACGTAAGTATGCAGCGTCCATGCGGCCATAATGACGGATTGCTCGTCCGATACAACGGTGTAGCGCCGAATCCACGCTCGGCACATTTCGAGTAACTCTTTCGTGATCCTGGCCGCATCTTCCAGCGGCATAGGCGGTAAAGGCGGCACGATAGGCACCTCCGAGACGGTTGGCAGGCCACCAGCCGGGTAGCGTTCAATATCCTTTGCGATCTTCCGCACTTTCGCTTCATCATGCGGCGGGTCAAATGTTGCGTTCAATCCTTGCAGAGCGGCAAGAATTCCCTCCGGCTGCACACCCTCTGCCCGTAGCTTGCCAGCCAATTTGAAGAGCAGCGGGGTCCGCTTGCCGCGTCCAATGGAGGTTACGGGCTGGGGAGTCGCCGGGGCGGGCTGTACGGGGCTTTGGTGAAGGCCTATCAACCATTGCGGCATATCGGCCAGCGTGGCGGCCTCATCTTCACACACATAACGGAGGCCGCTCGGATGTAGGCTGGGCGGAAGCAGGATATAGCCGTTCTTTCCGCGCTCATCCAAACCAGCACCCAGCTTGCCCGCACTGATCGTAACGGCGAATCCTTCTGGCCAATTGAAAAGCAAGTGCTTGCCGCGTGGAGTTTTATGTGTGCGGGTCACCGGCAGATTCCATCCGCGCCGCTCCCATGCCTCGATGCTTGCCTTGCCCTCCGGCCCGTCAATGTCGAGCACGTACANNAGGCCCGCAAGCCAAAGCCCAGTTACAATCCGGGTATAGGCGCGCCCATGCCTCAATCTGGTCAAGTGAACGGCTTGCCTTGCCGGGCCAGTAGGACAGCAGCGGCGGTGCTTTCTGTCCAGCTTTCACAGGAAAGACGCGCCATCCACGGCCAGCGGCGGCGGTGATCTCCGGTGGAAGCCTGTCCTGATAGATGGCGGGATTAGTGGCCATTAGCGCCCTCTTGCCGGGATGGTTCCCGCGTCGATCAACTCGTCAACGGCAGTCTGCGGAATTCGCACGGAACGCCCCAAACGGACAAAGCCGAGCCGACGCGAGTAAACCCAGGCCCAGACCGTTTTCGGCGATAGCCCAAGCTGTTCTGCTGCTTCCCTTACTGTTAACATCCTTTTCACTGCTCACCCCCATGAACTTAGATTTCCTACATTTTCCTTGCATGTTCCTTGTAGGTCACGTATTTTGTAATTAACGCATGAATACACATAATCGTCGGTTACGCGAGAGATCAATTCAAGAGGACTTGAAGGCGTGGTATGAATGCCATTTGCTCCAGGGCCTGAACGGTCGTCTTCTTCCACGGCTGGCGCAACCTGAACCGGACGCGGTACTGCCTCGTGTTTCCGCTTCGATCAAGCGGATCGAGTCGCTCCTAGTAACGCTTCAATCTGCCGCTCACCCTGGCACAGCACCAATGCTCCACCCGGATTTTCCTGACCAAGAGACATTTCTTGATTGGGCAAATTCTCACCTCAGACGATGCGTGCAATTTCCGGTTATTTTCGTGGACCCCTGTTCAGGAAAACTCACCAGCAAGATGGAGCATTGCGGAGGGGATGAGTGGGAAAATGGCGCGGCGGAGGCGATTCTTTCGCTCCTGAGGGAGGATCAGCTACACCTGCTCAGGCGATGTTTCTGCTGTAAGAAATGGTTTTATTTGCTACGCGATGACCAGCGTTTCTGTAATACCGCCTGTAGGCAGAAAGAACACAGTCAGAGTGAAGAATTCAAGGAGAAGCGAAAAACATATATGCAAAAGTACCGGAAGGACGGCAATGAGGAACGGGCAAAAAGCAGAGCAAGCAATCGCGGAAATCGAAAAGGGAGGGAATAGCGATGTCAGTTTTCAGATATAAGGGCAGCAAGGTTTGGACGATGGATTTTGTATTTCACGGGCAGCGCGTCCGAGAGAGCACCGGAACCTCTTCCAAGACGCTTGCCGGGAAGATCGAAGACAAGCGGCGGCGCGAATTGGAAGAGGGCGCGGCGGGCATAAGGAAGTACCAGCAGCCCCGTTTGCTGTCCGTTGCATCGACTGAATGGCTGGAAATGAAAAAGGCCACGCTCGCCCCTCGATCCGTGAAGATCGAAAAGGCAAACCTGGCTCATCTGTTGCCGGAGTTGGGAAAGAAGCTGGTGTGCGACATTGAAGCGCGGGACGTTGCCCGCTACCAGCAAAAGCGGGTTGGCGAAGACGCATCCCCGAAGACTGTCAATCTGGAGATCGGAACCCTGCGGGCCATCTTGAAGCGTTCCGGACACTGGGCACGGTTGCAGCCCGAAGTGAATATGCTGGCGACGCGGGACGATGTTGGGCGGGCCATCAGCCCGGAAGAGGAGTCCGCACTGATACAGGCTTGCGGGAAGTCCCGTTCCCGCTCTCTGGTGCCATTCGTCACCCTGGCGATTGAGACAGGGGCGCGGTACGGCGTGATTCGGACCCTGCAATGGGGCTGTGTGGACTTTGAGAATCGCTGCCTGAAATGGGGCAAAGACAAGACAGCATCGGGGACGGGCCGCGTGGTGCCCCTGAGTCAGAGGGCTGTCGCCGCCCTAAGTTTTTGGGCAACACACTTCCCGGAGCGCAAACCGGACCACTACGTGTTCCCGGCAGAGCGGTACGGCGCGGGAGGGGACGAGTTCAGCCCGAAGGCTTATCACGTTGAACCTTCCAAGCCAATCGGGAGCATCAAGGAGGCGTGGGAAGCGGCCAGACTACGGGCAGCCCAGATTCTGAAAGGCGGGAGGGAAGATTCGGACTCAGGGGAAGAGCCTGTGCCGTTGGCTTGCCGCTTCCACGATCTGCGGCACACAGCAGTTTCCCGGATGCTAAACGCGGGAACACCGATTGCCAAGGTCGCGAAAATCGTGGGCTGGAGTGCATCCACGATGGTGCTCATGGCAAAGCGTTATGGACACTTCTCTCTGAACGATCTTCGGGGAGCGGTTGAGAGCATCAGCGGAAGCGGAATTGAAGCGGTGTCCCCGGTATTTTCCCCGGTATCGGAGAATGCCTCCGGAGCGACTCGTCCCAACTAATTGATTCTATTGGTGGACGCGGTAGGAATCGAACCTACAACCTGTCGGTTAAGAGCCCTCGAATTTGCCGACCCTCCCGCAGATATCGGTTGCTATAAGCTCCTATCCTTTGTGCACTTTGCCGATTCCCCCCTTCCCGCCGATCGTTACCCATACATCCCAGATTATGCCCCATTTTGAAGTAGGGTGGGCACAAAAATGGGCACAGTGGAATGGGGTGACCCCCTCGGTTG
>PLSX01000252.1:1380-37326 GCA_003165315.1 Acidobacteriota bacterium | reverse complement strand
TTTCGCAGTAAACTACCGCTAGCGTAGGGTTGTACCACGGGGAGGATGTCGCGATGATGAATTTTCGGCGAGCTGCCGTTTTCATGGTGGTCTTTGCGTTTACGGCCATGGCTCAGGATTTCAGCCTGACCGGGCCTTTGTCCCACCGCACCACCATAGGAGAAAGTGCAATCGCCGCCGAACGTGCTACGTTGACGGTTCCCGCCGATACGGAAGTCAAAGTGCAAGTCTTGTCAGGGATTCACACTCAGATCAATCATGTCAACGATCCCGTCATCGCTGAAGTCTTAAAACCTGTTTTTGTGGAAGGGAAGCTTGCCCTGCCGCCGGGAAGTTTGCTTGACGGTCACATCACAATGATCCGCAATGCCGGCCATATGCATCGAGCGGCGGAACTGAGCATGCGATTTGATCACATCACCCTTCCGGACGGACAGGAAAAACCCGTAGCCGCTGTATTGGCTGCCCTCGAACACCCCGATCTGCTCGATATTCACCTTGATTCAGAAGGCCACGTCACCAGCAACCGGTCCATGTCATGGAAGACAATTGCTGGTGGGTTCACGGCGCTGGGTGCGTTTGGAGCATTGAAAATTGCGGCCGTGGGTTCCGCCGGAGCAACCATCGCGCTTCCCTTGGGCGGAGCCGCTCTGATCAGCTACGAAGCCTTGTGGCGTCGCGGGCGCGAAGTGAACATGCCTCCCGATACTCAATGCCGTTTGCGTTTGAATTATCCGCTCACCGTCCGCATTCCCTGGTAGTGGCAGCCACAAACTCTTATATCAGCCAGCCCAGGGGCGTCCTCTTGGGCTTTCCCTGCTTGACATCACAGTCGACGGACAAGCCGCGAGAATCTGCGTGGCCGGGACCTCAAAATGCCGAGCGACAGACTTGAAGAACTATTATCGCGGCCGGCTGCGGCGCGGCCTGTAGTCCTGGAAGGCCGATGGCTGGCAGGATCCCCTGAGCGAAGTTGGGCAGCTGAGGATCCGTCGAGCGTACTCGAAGGTTCTGGGGACGCGTTTAGAGAATTGCCGGCGTGGCTCGCCTGCCAATCCCGGATTTACCCAGAAGGCGCGGCAATCGGATTTCTCTCCTACGAACTTGCGCGGCACATGGAATTACTATCACTTCCCGCCCATCCATTGCTGCCCGATGTTTCCTTTGCCTACTACCCACGAATCGAGTGCCTTTCTGTTGGGCCAGCCAGCGCACCCGCCCCGCGTGAGGCTATTCGTGCCGAAACCTCTGTTGATTTCAAAGCTTATAGCTGCGCCGTGGAGAAGATTCGCGCCTACATTGCAGCCGGAGATATTTACCAGGCGAACCTGACGATTCCCTTCTCCGCGGAGTTGGACGGCGAACCTCCTGAATCGATCTACCGCCGCATGAGATGCAATGGAGCCCCTTTTCGCGCTTTCTTGAAGACACCGAACCGCACCATCCTGAGCAATTCCCCCGAACGGTTTTTCCGGGTGGAGGGGAATCAAATTCTTGCCAGCCCCGTCAAGGGAACCATCGCACGAAATCAGCGCGATTCTGATCGATCGCTTGCCACGCTACTCGCCAGCGAAAAAGATCGCGCCGAAAATCTGATGATTGTGGACCTGCTGCGAAATGACCTGGGCCGCATCTGCGATTATTCCACTATCCGGGCACGCTTGTGGGAGACAGAAGTGTTGCCTCAGCTGATTCATCTGGTCTCGCACGTTGAGGGCACGCTTCGCCCCGGAGCCAGAATTCTTGAAATCCTTCGCGCGCTTTTCCCCTGCGGCTCCATCACAGGCGCCCCAAAAATCCGCGCCATGGAAGTTCTTTCTGAAGTTGAACAGGTACCCCGCGGTGTTTCCATGGGCGCCATCGGAATAATCCGGAGCGCGGCGGGCCCGGACGGCGGTAGAATGGATTTTAACGTCGCAATCCGCACCATGGTCATCGAAGGCGGTAAGGCATTCTTCAACGTGGGAGGCGGAATCGTTTACGATTCAGACCCTGCGGCGGAATATGCCGAGGTTATGCTGAAGGCGCAGCCGCTCTTCGACGCGCTGGGGCAAGAAAGGAAGTAATCAGTCATCAGTCGACTGTAAAAGTACCCGTGACCGGGCGACTGCCAACAAACAGCTGGCGACTGACGACATAAAGTAGAGAACTCAAAACATGGATTCCCTTATATATCATAACGACCGGATTATTCACCTGGCGGAAGCCCGGCTTTCTCCCGGGCAGATGGGCCTGCTAATGGGCTGGGGCGTCTTCACCACATTACGCATTTATCGGGGAGTGCCATTCGCGTTTGACCGGCATTGGCACCGGATGGCGCATGACGCGGAACGGCTTGGGATTTCGCTCGATTACGAGCAGGAGGCGGTTTGCAACGCCATTGTAAAACTTGCCGCCGCAAATGGGCGGCAGGAATGCGCAGCCCGGCTCTCCTTCATCAAGAATCATGGGGGAATGTGGGCCGACGCCCCCGGATGCCCACCCACCGACCTGCTGATTTTTACCAAAGAACTCTCCGTGTGGCCCGCCTCGCATAAACTCTTCCTGATTCCCGATGGGATATTCTCCCATGGGAAATTGGCGGGAGCCAAGATGCTCTCCTGGGTGCAGAATGCCGGCACACTGGAACGCGTGCACGGCGAAGGCTATGACGACGCGCTGCTGTTAAACGAGCAGGGCCACATCGCCGAATGCACATCGGCCAATGTTTTCCTGGTGCACGGGCGCGAGATTCTAACCCCGCCCTTAAGCTCCGGATGCCTGCCGGGAATAACTCGCGATGCCCTTCTGGAGATTATTCCGGCGACGGGATACACCTTGAGGGAACAGGACCTTGTTCCCAAAGATCTGGATTCAGCGGACGAAGTTTTTATCAGTTCCACCACGCGCGAAGTCGCCGGCGTAGGAAGCATCCAGCCAAACTGGAAATATCCATCACCAGGGAAAGTAACGAATGAGCTGGCGGTGGCGTTTCAGAATTACGTCAAAGCTCATTTGCAGCACGCCCATAGTTCTCGGTCCTGACTTCCTTGTCAGAAGCTGCAGCCACTAGAGAACAGGTCCGCTCTTGATTTCCAGGATTATGTTAAAGCTCAATTGCAATGCCTTGGTTCACCGTCCCCCGGCAATGCGCTGGGACGGACCGCATGCCGTGCCCGTGGCATCGGACATTGTGTTTGTTGAGAAATGGTAGGCTACTGTATATACTGTCAGGGCAGATCCCCTTGAGGCACTCGCATGTGCCTGCTGAAACCCCGAGTCAACACTCCGGCCCGATGCGTTGTAGAACCCGGGAACTCCCTGAAATCCACCCTTTCGCGCCACGCCTGCCACACTCCATCAGAGCTTCGCGTCCGCACTCAGTCCGAAAATATAACTTCCCGGCACTTGCGAAACTGTCACCCAGGCTCGCTTCGGCAGGCCCAGCACGGCCCGAGCGAAGCCAAGAAGTTATTTAAAACAAAGGACCCAGCAAAAATCGATTTCTTGCAACGCTGGGAACTAATTGTAAACGAGTGACTTATCTGCATTTCCGTTAATTTTTCTAGAAAACAAAAATAGTTAGCGGCAATAAGTAAGCCCTTAGCCTTGGCATCTTTCTCAATAGGTTGAGAAATGAGGGCTGGAGCCCAGCGAAAAGGGCGCCCACGCCCAGCCCATTCCATTCCATTACGGGTTGCCGCAATCCTTGCCTTGGGATAACTTATACGCAACCTGCGGAATGAAGGCATCGCTATGCCGCGGGGATGGACGCCAACCTTCTTATGCAGGATGAAACCAACGAACTGGCAAGAGCCTCCGTTGCTGGAAATCAAGGCCAAGGTCCGCGCCCGCCTTTGCTGGAGCACGATCTCCTAAGTGAAATCCCCTCGCCGACACGGCGTCTGTGGCTGGGATTGTGCGTGACCCTTGCGATCTTCGTCATTTTTGCCTCGTATACCATCCACGAAATCCGCTGGCTTCAGAATTACCAGGTCAACGTGGTGCAGAAGAATCGCAAGGATTCGCTTCAGCTTCTTGGCTTGCAGGATGACACTTATCAGCTTGCGGTTTCGCTTCGCGACATGACGCTTCCGGAAAGCCGCTACCCGATTTTCTATTGGAAAGGCAAATTCTCAGGCTTGCACGAGGACATGAACAACCGGCTGGCTCTGGAAGCACAGTTTGCCCAGAGCACTCCGGAAGGCGATGCGCTACGGCGGCAACTGCGTGACATCCTCGATAACTTTTGGCAGCTCTCCGATGAAGCCTTCATGTTGGCGGATCAGGGCCATGAGGATTCGGCGCGCTACCTGATTCGGTCGCAACTGGAGGAACAGCACCAAACGATTTCAAGCGTCGTTTCGCGACTGCTCAACCTGAATGACCATGCGCAAGAGGAGGCGGGCCAGCGCGTCATCTTGGTTTACGCGCATGTTTCCAATAACATCTTGCTGTTGATTGGTGTCCTTTTCCTTGTCGCGTTGGGCACGGGACTTTACACGCTGCAGGCCAACCGCAAGACGTTCGAGAGGCTGCACCATCTGGCGGAAAAATTGCAATCGCAGTCGGAGCAACTGCGGATGCTTTCCTGGAAACTAATTGAAGTGCAGGAGCAAACGTTGCGCCAGGTGGCGCGCGACCTGCACGACCATTTTGGGCAGATTCTGACCGCGATTGGCGTTATGCTGGCTCGCGCCGGGAGAAGAGCGGATTCTACAGAACCGGCCTTTGCGCAGGACGTGCGCGAGGTCAAGAAGATTGTTGAAGACACCTTGCAGAGCGTACGCGACGGGTCGCAAATTTTCCGCCCCGCCATTCTTGATGACTTCGGCCTCCAACAAACGCTCGGTTGGTTTGCGGAGCAATACTCCCGTCAGACGGGTGTGGATGTGCATTACGAGGGGAAACTTGCTGACGGATTGTTCCCCCCCGAGGCGGCGATTCATGTCTATCGCATCATGCAGGAAGCGCTCAGCAATGTAACGAAGCACTCCGGGGCACGTGAAGCGTGGGTCATGCTGAGAGAAAAAGATAACCAGTTGGAGCTTGAAATCCGCGATAATGGTAAAGGCTTTGAAACCAGTCCGGAAATGAAGCGGGCCGCCGGCCAGGGCATCGGGCTGATGGGCATGCGCGAGCGCGCCGAGCACCTTCAAGGCTCGCTCTCAATTCGGTCCGCGCCCAACAAAGGAACCACTGTTAGCGTCCGCATCCCCCTACGGCGGCCCTCTTTGCAGCTTCGTTCCGAGGAGATGAACTAAGCCATGGAAACACCCGATACCGGAAAGAAGATTCGTGTCCTGCTTGCTGACGATCACACCCTGGTGCGGCAGGGATTCCGCCGCATGTTGGAAGACGATCCTGAGATCGCTGTGGTGGGAGAGGCCCGGACAGGGCTGGAAGCCATGGAATTGTGCAAAAATCTGAAGCCCGACATCGTGGTGATGGACCTTTCCATGCCGGAGCTCGGTGGTTTGGAAGCCACGGCGGAAATCCTGAAGGATAATCCCAAAATCAAAATTCTCATTCTCAGCATGTTTTCCAATGATGCCTACATTCGCAAAGCATTTGAGCTCGGCGCCAAGGGTTACATGCTGAAGAATGCGATTGAAGTTGACCTGAACCGGGCGGTGAGGGCGCTGGCCGAAGGTCAGGCCTATTTCAGCCCGGGCATTTCTCACATCGTGCTTGAGAGCATGAAAACAGGATCTTTCCAGGATGACACGCAGGACCCCTACGAACGCCTGACCCTTCGGGAAAAAGAAGTGTTGCAACTCATCGCCCAGGGAAAATCCAATAAAGAAATTGCAGTACTGCTCAACATCAGCGTCAACACGGTAGCCGTCCATAGGGCCCGCGTCATGGATACGCTGGACCTCCATCGCACGGCTGAACTTGTTTTGTTCGCTGTTAAGAAAGGGCTGGTGCAGACGTAACCAGGCCATCGCAGAACGCAGGGGGCACTTCTATGAAGCCTTGCATGACGCGAAAACGGATGGATTTGATTTGAGTATGCATGTGAAATGCTTACAGGCTATTGTCCCAGGAGGCTTGCCATGCCAAGTCCGAAGTTGATCATGAAATCGCATGTGGCGTTTGCACTGTGTCTGCTGGTCGCCCTCTCTGCAAGCGCCAAACACGACAAAACTCCTCTACCGCCCGCTCCCAAGGCGGCCGCCACCTATGACGAGACAAGGGACCCCGCCAAAGATCTTCAAGACACGATTGCATTAGCCACCAAATTGGATAAACGGATTTTGCTGGAGGTCGGCGGCGACTGGTGCGTCTATTGCAATATTATGGACGAGACCTTTAATAGTCATCCCCAACTGCGAAAGACCCGCGACACCAATTTCGTGACTCTGAAAGTCAATTACAGCAAGGAAAACAACAACGAGGCATTTCTTTCCAAGTATCCCAAGATTGCCGATTATCCGCACTTCTTTGTCCTGGATTCCAAGGGAGTCCTTCTGCATTCGCAGCCCACGCATCCTTTCGAGCACGGAAAGAAATACAACGTGGGCAAAATCGATGCGTTTCTGAACAGATGGTCGCGCCCGCCTCCCCACTTCCTGAATCTCAAGAAGTCGAGCGAAAACTAATTTCGTGCTGATCCGGTGGATTAGCTGGGCGAATTGATCCGAATCGACTTGCTGCGCGGAAATTAAATCAGAAATTGGCCATTTGCCGGCTTTCTTACCTGCCCAATAGGAAGGAGTACCAACTTCGCTTTCTTACGCCGGCATCCTCATTGGTTCCGGTCCAATCCGGCTGGGGAGGCATGGGGAGGCCGTTGATTACCGCCTCCGGATTCTGCCGCATTACCAGGTTCGCGAACTCCTCTCCCCGTTCTTTGGCCAATTTCTCATAGCACTCAGAGAGAATGGGCGGGCGTCTCTTCACGTCGTGGGCGTCGCTGGCAAAAAAGTGGACCAGTCCTTCGTTGAGGAGCTTTTCGGAGAACTTACGCGCTTTGGAACCAAACCCTCCCGTGTAAGATTGCGCCGTCACCTGCACCAGGCATCCGATTGAAACCCATTGCTCCACCAGCTCCGGCTTGCGCTGAATCAGGGCGTTCCGCTCCGGGTGCGTCACAATTGGCTTCAGGCCCGCTACCTGAATATCGTAATACACACGGCTGATGTGGTCGGGAATGAACTGATCCGGAAGCTCCACCAAGAGGTATGAAGTTTGGTTAATGGTGAAATCTTTGGAGTTCTGCGCGCAGATTTGGATGTTGTCGTAAGAAAGATGAAAGTCGCATCCCAGAAGCAACTTGGGTTTATCGCCAACTTTTTCCTGGAGTTCGGATAGTAATTGCCGGTTAAGACCAGGGTCGAAGGTATAGGTGTAATTGCTATGCGGCGTCGCCACCAGATGCGTCACCCCATCCTCCGCCGAAAGCTGGCACATTTCGATGGCCACCTCAAAGGACCTTGCGCCATCATCAACGCCAGGTAATGGATGGGAATGGATGTCAATCATATCTGGGGCCTGGGGAATCTGTACGCAAGCGGCGCAATGTCCCTTGTTCCATAAGCAGGGAAGATTTGTGCCGTGAGGATGCCCTTCCACCTGCGGCCCTCCGGCGCCATAACCCGCCAATACCCAAGGACCTGCTCGGTTTCTTGAGGTCTAAGGATAGCACGCCAGCGGACGCATTCGTCAACAGGTTTAGCTTTTGAACATTGGACTGCATAGCAAATAGCTATGCCAGAGGTTTTTCAATATTCTGTATTTGGGATTTCAAATATAGAAATCGATAGCTTTTCTGCTTTTTGAGAAAGCCCTTTACGGAAGGCGAGAAGTGAAAACGGCTGAGTCTTAACAAGTTATCGTTATTCTCAGCATAAAAGAAATAGGCCTGCAAATGGAATCCAGCTTGCTCTATAGGCGAACGGGTCGACGCCGGACAAACCTAGAGGGTAGCCAGCGGCGGCTCGGAGTTTAGACCCAAGACCCGACGCTTGGAGGGGGGAGAGTTCTTCCCCCTCGTTTTTGTTTTAGGGCACTTTACAGGATCTTCTTTCCTGCTACCCATCCGAAGCAAACCAATCAGCCCCCCGTTCATTAAGAAGAGTATCTGGCCCGTAGAGGTAATGGCGCCAAATTGTCGAAATCTGCAAAATTGGGCGGACCGGAACGTCCTGCCATCAATGGCTAAAGATACCCTCTACAGAAGCGAATAGCCGTGACAGCAGCTCATGCAGCAATTGACGCCTTTACAGTGGGTTGCTAAGATGGCAGGGATCAGCATTCGGAAGGAGCCAGACTGTGGACCGTCAGCACCGCCATCAATTAAAGCAAAACGAATTTAAAGACACGCTTGTCAGCGTGGAAGAATATATTAAGCACCACTACCAGGAAGTTATAACGATCGCCATCATCGTGGTTGCGGTTGTGGGGTTGGCCGGCGGCCTGAAGTATTACACCGACCGCCAGGAAGCAGGCGCCAACGCCGATTTGGGTGAAGCGCTCGCTACATTCCGTGCGTCAGTGGGCCAACCAACGCCCGGCCAGAATGATCCTGAAGGTGCCGCCTATCCCACGGCGCAGGAAAAATACAAGAAAGCTCTTCAGCAATTCAATGCCATCCTCGATAAGTACAAGATGCCCCCAAGGCCCAAGGCTGTGGCCATTGCAAATTACCAGGTGGGAGTTTGCCAGTCGCTTCTGGGCGATCACTCCGGGGCAGTCCAGACCTTGACGGAAGCAAGCCAGGGCAGTGACGCTGAAGTTGCCGCCATGGCGAAATTCGCTCTTGCGGGTGAATTGGCAAATTCCGGGAAGACGCGGGAGGCGGTCAAGCTCTATCAGGAGTTGGCCGATCACCCCACCGTCACTATTCCCAAAGCCAGTGCTCTGCTGGCCATGGCAGACGCTTACCGCGAGTCACAGCCGGCACAGGCGCGCCAGATCTATGAGCGAGTGGAAAAGGAATTCGCCTCCAACGCCACGGTGGCGCAGGCCGTCAAGCAGGATATCGCCAGCTTGACTCCATAGTCCGCCGCGGGCGGCTAATCTTGAGCTTCTTTCCCCAGCCCCACCCAAGTACTGGAGCAGATCCGATCGGCAGGGGCAGCCTGAGCCCTTCCAACTTTCTCGAGGGAGTCAAAATCATGGCGGAAGTCGAGCGTGAGACGCTCGAAACCGATGTACTCATCGTAGGCGCAGGTCCAGCCGGACTTAGTTGTGCCTTGCGGTTGGCGCAGCTTCTAAAATCCCACAACGAAAATTCAAAATCAGGCCAGGCCCTCAAGGCGGAGAATGTTTACGTCATTGAGAAGGCAGGCGAGATTGGGACGCACTGCCTTTCCGGAGCAGTTCTCGATCCCCGGGCACTCCTTGAACTTGTTCCCGATTTCAAACAGCAGGGCGCGCCGGTTGACACTCCCGTCACTGGCGACTCCGTTTTTTTCTTCACCGAAAGTCGGCAGTGGAAATTGCCCATCGATCCCCCGTTCCTTCGTAACCACGGCAACTATATCGTCTCCATCAATAAGCTGGTGAA
Organism: Acidobacteriota bacterium; assembly: GCA_003165315.1. Taxonomy (GTDB): domain Bacteria; phylum Acidobacteriota; class Terriglobia; order UBA7540; family UBA7540; genus Bog-366. The sequence continues at coordinate 27,833 of PLSX01000252.1, read as the reverse complement.
GTGGATGGGCGAGCAAGCCGAGGAAGCAGGTCTAAGCCTATTTGCGGGTTTCGGCGGTACCGAAGTTCTTTACGAAGGAACGGGCGTTGTCGGCGTGCGCACGGACGATAAGGGTCTCAATCATGCGGGCCACCCCAAGCCAAACTTTCAGCCGGGCATCGATATCCGAGCGAAGATCACAGTATTCGCCGAGGGCACGCGCGGGTCGTTAGCAAAGCCCTTGATTGCCAAATTGGGGCTTGATGCAGGACGTAATCCCCAGACATACGCCTTGGGGGTAAAAGAACTTTGGGAAATTCCCGCCGGCCGTATCGCCAAGGGCCACGTCGTACATACTGCCGGCTGGCCCCTTAACACACGGCAGTTTGGCGGCGGCTTTGTGTATGCGATTTCGGAAACGCTTCTCTCCGTGGGCCTGGTTTCAGGCCTCGACTATCAAGACCCGCGCTTTGATCCCCATAATGCCTTTCAGCAGTTTAAGACCCATCCCTGGCTGAGCAAGTTGCTGGAGGGGGGGCAGATGCTCCGCTATGGCGCCAAGACCCTTCCGGAAGGCGGTTACTTCTCGATTCCCAATACGGCCGTTGACGGCGCACTGCTGATTGGCGATTCCGCCGCATTCCTTAACTCGCAACGCTTGAAGGGAATTCACCTTGCGATGAAGACCGGAATGCTCGCGGCGGAAACAGTTTTTGATGCCTTGCGCAAAGAAGATTATTCCGCCGCCACCTTAAACAATTTTGAAGACCGCTGGCGGAAAAGCTGGGTACATGACGAGCTTTGGAAGGTTCGCAATTATCACCAGGGGTTCGAGGACGGATTCATCGGGGGTGTAGTACATGGCGGCTTGCAATTTCTAACCGGCGGCCGAGGATTGCACGCACGCTATGCGGCTACTCCCGGCTATAAGCACATGCGTCGCCTCGCCCAGTGCGCGGGGAATGCTCAGGAGAAGATCAAACCAAACGGCAAGCTGACCTTTGATAAGCTCTCGGATGTCTTCCACTCTGGCACTAGTCATGAGGAAGATCAGCCTTGCCACTTGAAGATCGCCGACTTCGATATTTGCAACCATCGATGCACGGTTGAATACGGCAACCCCTGCCAATATTTCTGTCCCGCCGCAGTATACGAAATGGAAGACAATCGGGGTGGATCCGGCGCACACTTAAAGATCAATGCCTCCAATTGCGTCCATTGCAAAACTTGTGATATCGCGGATCCCTACCAGATTATCTCCTGGGTTCCGCCTGAAGGGGGCGGTGGACCCCATTATGACGGAATGTAGACTGGGGAATCGCACTTCCTGCTGCTGAACGGTGATGATCTCGCCTAAATGTCCCACGTGATATGATGGGGACGAAATATCATGATTTTTTGTCTAGGACATAATGTCTAGGACTTAATGGCCAACTCCATCGTTTAGGCATAAAATGATGGCGCCTTCCCTCAAACCCAGTGTTGCGCTCGTCGCGGAAGATGCGGCTTTGCGGCGTGAACTGGAAAACTCACTCGGAAATGATTTCAATATCCTGAAGGCCTCGAGCCACGATGAGGCTTATTCGCTGCTGGAGCAGGACTCCCTGGACGCCCTGGTCCTCGACATCGCCGCCGGAGGCGAAAAAGTGCAGTTGTGCCTCGACCTCCTGGAAGCGCTCGGCAATAGTGAGATCGACACGCTGGTCATCGTCATCGGAGAAAATCAGAAAACCCAGACTGCCCTTCGAATGGTCAGGGCCGGCGCCTACGATTTTCTGGTCAAACCTGTGAACCCGGCGGTTCTCAAGGTGGTCGCAGGCCGCGCCGTGGAAAAGGTCCGCATCGAGCGCGAAAACCGCCTGCTGCGTCAGGAAATTTCGCGCAAGGCCCAGGTGGGTGACTTATTGGGCTCCACCGATGCCATGCGGGATCTTTTTGAGTCGATCAAGCGCGTTGCGCGCAGCAACGCCACGGTTGCCATCCGTGGAGAAAGCGGTTCGGGAAAAGAATTGGTAGCCCGGGCGATCCATGACCACAGTCCGCGCCGCGACCGGGCTTTCGTCAGCGTCAATTGCGCGGCCCTGCCGGAAACCTTGATGGAGTCGGAACTCTTTGGGTATGAGAAAGGAGCTTTCACCGGCGCCAACGCGACAAAAGAAGGCCGCATCGAGGTGGCCCATCATGGCACGCTTTTTCTCGATGAAATTGGCACGCTCGGCCTGTCATTGCAAAGCAAATTGCTCCGCATTCTGGAAGACCAGACACTCATGCGCTTGGGCGGCAAGAAGCCCATCCACGTGGACTTCCGCCTCGTAACCGCCACCAACGAAGACTTGGAGAAGGCCGTCCAGGACGGACGGTTTCGCGAAGACCTCTATTACCGCATCCACGTAGTACCGCTCGTCGTGCCGCCCTTGCGCGAGCGCGCCGACGATATCCCTTTGCTTGTCGAATATTTTGTCCATCTCTATTGTGTGACCAACCGGATCGCCGCCAAGCGCGTGGACGAAGACGCCATGCAAGCTCTAAAGCGCTATCATTGGCCGGGAAATGTGCGCGAACTTGAAAACGTAATTCAGCGGGTGGTGGTGATGACAGAAGGGGATCTCATTACTCCCAGCAGCCTCCCACGCGACATCCGGGAAACAACGGGGCACCCCACCCACAAGAAACTTCGCCTTCCCCCGTCGGGGATCAAGCTGGATGAAGAGGTTTCGGCCTTTGAGAAGCAATGGATCGAGCTGGCGATTGCGCAGGCCGATGGCGTTAAGGCCCATGCCGCGCGCCTGCTGGGATTGAACAAAGAGAAAATGAAGTATTTGTGCCGAAAATATAGCCTCTAAAGCGTTTCCAAGGGTTAAAATTTAACCCCATGGGTTAATTAGTCACCCATCAAATAATGACTTATGGCAATTTATTTTGAAAAATGATTCTTGTCATAACTATAACTGACAGAAAACAAACAAAATATGGATGCCGACCTAAAATGTCCATGTTTGGCTTAACACTTGCATTAACTCAGAGCGCACGGGGCAGACAAAATCAAATTTGCGATGGAGGAAACGAACATGGCAAAGAAAGAAGCGAAGCCGGCAGCGAAGGGCAGCAAGAAAGTTCTGAAGGGCAGCAGCAAATTAGCCGAAACCAAGTTGATGTGGGGCCTCAAACACAACAGCAATGGGTAATTGGCATTCGTGCAGTGGCATCGATTTGATGCGCCGCGCGCAAGATCTATAGCTCCGCGAGAAGCAAACCACTCGCAGACGGGGGCCGTGAAGCTCTGATCCTTCCGGGCTTGACGTCCCCCGTCTCGTTTTTTTGCAATTAATGAGTTCAATATCCAGATCGAGGAGAAACATCATGGCAAAGACGGAAACCAAGCCGGCAACGAAGGGCACCAAGAAGGTTCTGAAGGGCAGCAGCAAACTGAACGAGACCAAGTTGATGTTCACTTTCCGCTCTAACTAGTTTCTTGGGCGGAGCGGCTGCACGTGAAAACGTAATGAAGGGGGCGGAGCGAAGGCTTCGGCCCCTTTTTTGTTCTTATGGTGCAATAGATAGTAGTAGATCCTCAGGCCTATTAGGGGCGGCACAATAATGCCTGGCCAATAATCCCCTGGGCGCGCCTCATCCAAGTGGGATCCGTTTTGACCTGGGATTAACCATCCTTCCTGGTCCGGATGGACTTCCCCTTCTTGAGTTGACGTTGACGCGATAGAGCCACATGAAGGTGAGAGTGGAGGCGACGATAACAACACCAATATAGATCCAGCCCTCTGGCCCCGGGGGAGTAATGTCTACCGACGTGCCAGAAAATCCAATGAGTAAGAGCACGAGAGTAACGGCCAGCAAAACCACTATCTTGACGAACCTGTCCGCAACCAAATCGAGGGATGGGGGCCTTTTGCGATTCGATTTATTCGCCTTCATACCCTTCCTCACGCTCAATTTCAGACTTCTTCAAAATGCTGGGAATCAATTGCAGGAAGTACATCGTCCTCACCAGCGATCCAGACATAGAGAGTGGGCAGCAGAAAGACACTCATCACCAGGCCCGAAATCAAGCCGCCAACAATGACGATTGCGAATGGCCGCTGAGAGTCCGAACCGATGGCGTGTGACAAGGCCGCGGGCAGCAGGCCCAGGGTGGCCACCATCATGGTCATCATAATGGGACGGAGCCTCAGAACCGCGCCGTCCACTGCCGATTCCTCGATCGAATGGCCCCGGACGCGGCGTTGGTTGATGTATTCGAGCATAATCACGCCGGTTTGAACCGACACACCAAATAGCGCCAGAAATCCAATGCCCGAGGAAACACTGAAATGAGTTCCCGTGACCAGCAGAGCCAGCAGGCCGCCAATGGGAACCATCATGACGTTGGCAAGGACCAACAACGCCCATTTGAATGATTTAAACATCGTGTAGAGGATGATGAAGATCAACACGATTGTGAGCGGCACAATGACGAACAGCCGCCCCTCTGCGCGTTTTTCGCTTTCGTACTCGCCCTCCCAATCGATGTGATACCCGCGCGGAAGTTGCATCTGGGCATTCACCTTCTTGATGGCTTCCTCGACGGCGCTGCCCAGGCCACGGCCGCGCACGCTATACTTGATGGCGATATAGCGCTCGTTACCTTCTCGGTATATTTCTGAGGCCCCATCTCTTTCTTCGATTTTGCAGAGCTGCTTCAGTGAGACTCTTTCGCCCGTGGGGGAGAGCAGGCGAATATCTTCAAGGGCTTCTTTGTTATTTCGATACTGGGGAAGATATCGCAGAGCCAGGTCGTAGCGTTGTTCTCCTTGAAGCACCTGAGTTAGAGCGTTGCCGCCGGCGGCCGTCTGGATGGCATCCTGCACATCGGCGACATTGATTTGGTAACGTGCGGCTTGCTGGCGGTCCACTTCGAAATTCTCGTTTGGCTGTCCAAGAACGCGAAATACCCCCAAGTCCTCAATTCCCCTCACGGTACGCATGATGCTGACAATCTGATCAGCCTTCGCCTCCAGCAACTTAAGATCTTCACCGTAAACCTTGGTGGCCAGCTCACCCTTTACGCCACTGACGGCCTCTTCCATGTTGTCTTCTATGGGCTGAGAGAATCCCCAGACGGTGCCGGGAAATTTCTCCAGTTGACGGTTCATGGCGGCGATCAATTCCTCTTTGTTCTGGTGAAATGCTGGGCGCCATTCTTCTTTGGGTTTCAGACCGACGAAAAACTCCGTGTTGAAGAAGCCCGTTGTGTCCGTTCCGTCATCCGGTCGGCCGACCTGGCTGGTAGTCTCTGTAACCTCGGGGAAGGCGGCCAGCAATACACGAGCCTCGTTCGCCACACGGATCCCCTCGGTAGGTCCGGTGCTGGGCGACAGTGTGCCGCGCACCCAGAGCGAACCTTCGTCCAGGTGCGGAAGAAACTCCGAGCCGATAACCCCACCCAGAGCAAGATAAACTGCGGCAACCATACTCAACCCAACCAGACTGAGGGTGAGAGCGCGCCGCCGTATGGCGCCTCGCACGGCAATGCGATAGCGGTCTGTGAGGAACGTCACCAGCGGGTTGTGCCATTCACGCGCCCCACTCCGGAAAAAGTAGCTGGCCAGCACCGGCGCCACTACGATGGAAAAGAACAGTGCACCCAACAGTGCGAATGCCACAGTCCATGCCATCGGCTTGAACAGCCGTCCTTCAACCCGCTGTAAAGTGAAAATGGGGATGTATGCCGTTATGATAATCCCGATGGCATAGAAGACTGGGCGCTGAACCTCGTGAGCAGCGGCTCGTATGCGTTCTTCAATGGAGCCAACCTCATTGCGGTTCAGATGCCGGACGATGTTTTCAATCATCACCACCGATCCATCCACCACCATGCCGAAATCCAATGCGCCGAGCGAAAGGAGATTGGCGGGAATATGCTTCAAGTCCAAACAGATGGACGCAAAAAGCAAGGAAAACGGGATGGTGAACGCGACAATCAGTGCACCGCGAACATTCCCGAGGAAGAGAAGCAGCACGATAACAACCAGCGCCATGCCCTCGCCCAGATTGTGCAAAACCGTGTGGCTGGTGAAATGAATCAGATCGCTGCGGTCAATAAACGGCACAATCTTTACGCCAGGAGGAAGGATCCGGTCGTTTAACTCCTTCACCTTCGCCTCAAGCCCCCCGAGCGCTGTTTGGGTGTCGGCGCCTTTTCGCATGAGAGCTATGCCCGAGACCACGTCGCTGTTGTAAATGATTCTTCCGTCGTCGCGGCGGATCGCGCGGCCGAACTGGCCCAGCCGGATCTTGGGGCCTTGCTCCACAACGGCAATGTCCTTTATCCGTAACGGCGTTCCGGCTTTCGTCAAGATTACTGTGTCTTCGATGTCGGACACGTTCCGGACCAGACCAACCTCGCGGATGTTGATCTGCTGCAGACCGGCTTCGAAGAAGCTGCCGCCCGCGTTGACATTGTTGTTGGTAAGCTGCTGCTCCACCTGGGCAAGGCTCAGGCCATAATCAATCAGTTTGTTGGGATCCACGCGAACCTGATATTCGCGGGTAGGGCCACCAAAGCTGGACACGTCCACAATGTCAGGAACAGCCTTAAGGTTCTTTTCCACCACCCAGTCTTCTATCGATTTCAAGTCCATAACGTCGTACTGGGGATTGTTGCTGTGCAGGGTGAAAAAGTAGATTTGGCCGACGGGGCTCCAGTCAGTGCCCATTTGGGGTGTGACGCCCGGCGGCAGAGTTACTTGGGAAAGGCGCTCCAGAACACCTTCGCGATTCCAGGAGTTCTCCGAGTCGTCATCGAAGAGCAGCTTCAGGTCGGAAAGTCCAAACAGAGAAAACGACCGCAGGTGCACCACATGCGGGATTCCGTTCATTGCGGTTTCCAGCGGAATGGTTACTTGCTGCTCAATCTGTTCGGCGGAAATTCCCGGCCACTGGGTGATGATCTCAACGTAATTGTTGGCCACGTCAGGGTACGCTTCAATAGGGAGCCGGTGGAATGAAACCATGCCCCATAGGAACAGCAAAACCGCAAATCCGAGAACAAGAAGGCGGTTGTTAAGGGCATAATCGACGAGGCGACGGATCATTTACTGCTCCACCGTAGCCTGAAGATCCAGGGCCTTTGCCACCACCGGCTGTCCCGGAGCAAGTCCTGAGACGATCTCCTGGGTTGAGTTCGGCGTGCCTGGAAGTGTCTTGCCGGCTACAACTTCAACGCGCCGGAAGCGGCCCCCTCCCGTCGGCACGTAAACCCAATTGCGGTCGTGCAGGTGTAGAATCGCGGTGGCCGGGACGGTGGCGTGGGCCCCTTTGCTGGGGCCGTAAAAGGTTGCGGTGGCAAACATGCCAATTCGCAGCATCCCTGGATTCTGAACCTCCAAACGGACCTTCGCTGTGTGCAGAGTGGGGTCCAGGATCGGGCTGATGTTCCCGATCCGCCCCTGTAGAATCTGATCCGGGTATGCATTGAGATGGACATCCGCGTACTCGCCAAGACGAACAAAAGACAAGTCATTTTCGTAAACGTCGCACAGAATCCAGACGTGTGAGAGGTCGGAGATGGTGAACGCATTGGGTGAGGCAAGGCCTTGCGTCCCAGCGGCGGCTGTCACTTGTTGATCGGTGATTACGCCGGACGCGGGGGCGCGAACGTCGACAATCGCAGAAGGGTCTCTGGGATTTGCCCCCAGAACACGAAGATGATCCATTGTTGTTTCAACTGTGATCTTCGCCTTGGCTTCGGTGTCCTGGGCAATCTGCCAGTCATTCAATGAGATTGCGCCGTGCTGGTACAAGTCTTTTGAACGATCAAGCTGGGTGCGGGCAAGAGTCTCATCCGCAACCGCCTGCCGGTAATCGGAAAACGCCTGAGAGATGTCCTGACTTTGCACGCGCATCAGGAGCTGCCCCTTACTCACAGTGTCGCCGAGGCGGGCGCGGATCTCCACCACCCGCCCGGAAGCGAGTGAAACCACCGGGATGTTGCGTGAGATGTCGGCGCTGACGGCGCCGGTGACGTTCAATTCAGGTGCGGCTTCGTGCTGGCCGGCCGTCACCACAGGAAACTGTTCGGGATGCTCAACGGTGAAGGCGCCGCCATCCTGTTCCTGCTCGGCCTGAGCCGGGGGTGGAGCCTCGGCTCCTGGATCTGCTTTGCCACTACTGCAACCTGACGATAGAAGCGCAAGGCAGACGGCCAATGCGAGCGCGGGAATGGAGTAACAATAAGCTTTCATATTCACCTTCCAGCCCCACGCGGCAGATTAGCTTGGGACCAACTAACTAGATTAGGGCCATCTTTCGGCTATTTTCCAGTTATCCTCCGGGCAGTTTCGCCTATCTAATGGGCTGCATCTTTTGGGCAGGCCGAGACTATCTTTTGGCCATTGGTGCGGCAAGTGCCCCCTGTTTTGGTAGAATGGCCGGCTGGGTTGGATATGTTTCGCGCCAAGACGTTGCAGGGGATCTTGGGGACGGTGGCGGAATGCTTTCGTTCTTACTGCGGTTAAGCCGGATCAAACTTCTCTTGCTCGCCACGATCTTGATCTTGATCGTCGCCCTCATCGATTGGCGAGTCGATTTAAACGTTTCATTTGGCTTTCTTTATCTATTCCCCATGCTCATTGTGGGAAGCTTCCTGCCGCGATGGCAGTTTGCGATGGTTGCGGTTCTTTGTGCCGTCCTGGCGGAAGCATTTGATCCATTTGGATGGGAGGCGGCTGCAGGAGTTCCGCGCGATATCTTCATGTTCGCCGCTTTTTTTGGGACCGGCCTGTTTGCCCACGAATCGGCCCGGAACCGGCAGCTTACAGAGAAGCACGTCGTTGAAGTTGAGCAGGAGGCAGCGTTGCGCCGCGACGCTGAGCAGCAGTTGCAAGCCCTGATTGAGAGCAGCCCAGCGGCCATCCTGACAGTCGATTCAGCGGGTAAGATCCTGATGGCCAATCAAGCTGCGCACCGTTTGCTGGGTTTTGAGCCTGGGAGCTTGCCCGGCGAACTTATCAAGGACTTTCTACCACCCCTTGCCATGGTCCCTCCTGCCGACGAATCCACCCCGAGTTTTCGAACCGCGATGCAGTGCAGTGGACGCCGCCGGGATGGGGACGTGTTTCTTGCCGATGTTTGGTTTTCCACTTACAAGACCAGCGTTGGTCCCAGGCTCGCGGCCATGCTGGTGGATGGCTCGGAGGATCTTCGCGACAAAGAGGAATCCAGCCTCCACCACCTTATGGTGGCCTCTCGCCTCGCCGTCGGGGCGGTATCCCATGAAATCCGCAACGTCTGCGGCGCCATTTCCGTGGTTTACGAAAACCTTTCGCGCCAACCCGCATTGGCGCAAAGCGAAGACTTCCGCGCCCTGGGGAGTCTGGTGGAGGGCCTGGGGAAAATCGCCACCCTAGAACTGCGGCAAAGCGCGGGAAGCGCGGACATGGCTCCTGTTGACCTGGGCTCGGTACTTGACGATTTGCGGATCGTCACCGAGTCTTCGTTGCGGGAAGACGGTGTGCTTCTCCGCTGGCATGTGCCCAAAACCTTACCCCACGTGTGGGCGGAGCGTCACAATCTCTTGCAGGTGCTTCTGAACCTCACCAAGAACAGCCAGCGTGCCATGCAGGATCAGAAGGTAAAAGAGTTCAGGGTCAGCGCCTGCGTAGAAGGTGAAAGGGTTGTGGTGCGTGTGCGCGATACGGGTCACGGCATCCCCAACCCTGAGCGCCTGTTTCAACCGTTCCAGGAAGGGGCGGAGGCAACGGGCTTGGGCCTCTACCTCTCGCGGGCCCTGGTGAGGACATTCAATGGCGACCTTCGATATGAGCCCGGGCCACCAGGTTGCACCTTCGCATTGGACCTTGTCCCCTTCTCAGGCCCGGGGGACGAGGAGGGAATCTCAGAAACCCATGGATAAAGTCAGGATTCTGCTACTCGATGACCACGCTCTGTTTCGCGAAGGCCTGACCCGCCTGCTTGAGGGTGAGCCTGATTTGAAAATGGTAGCTTGTTGCGCATCGATTGCTGAAGCCACGGAAGTCCTGCGCCAGAGGCCCGTCGACCTCGTTTTATTGGACTATGATCTGGGGAAAGAACGGGGCTTTGAGTTCATTGCCCAGGCCCGCCAGTTGGGGTTTAAGGGCCGATTCCTTATGGTCACGGCGGGAATGAGCGATGCCGAGTCCGTGCGGGCGCTCGACCTGGGTGTGGGCGGAATCTTTCCCAAGCATAGTGCGCCCATGGTCCTCGTGCAGGCAATCCGCAAGGTCATGGCAGGAGAAACCTGGCTGGATGAAAATGCGATCCAGGCCTTGGTGAGGGTTTCAAAACACCCGCAAGGGGCGGGCCAAGCCAAACCCTTTACCAAACGCGAGGCCCAAGTATTACAGGGTGTGTTTGAGGGACTTAGCAATAAGGAAATTGGCGCCCGTCTCGAAATTTCGGAAAGTTCAGTGAAGGCTGCCTTGCAACAACTCTTTCAGAAAACCGGGGTGCGAACCCGCAGCCAGCTGGTCCGCATTGCCCTGGAAGAGTCCGGCACTCGCTGGAAATAGATCCGCGTCCATGGCATCAGGCACGCCTCTGCTCACGGTGTTTGTGAATCGCTGTGGGCCAGGCTACCAGATCAGCGAGTGTGCCCAACGATAGCCGGCGCGCGCAAAACGCCAGGCCACCGGGTAGTGCTTTCCATAAATCCTTGCCGTCCCCGTCATGCCTTCTTGTAGCGCTCCATCCGGATTGGGGAATTCCATATCCACTTCAAAGAAATTGGCCAACTCCTGCCCTTTGCGCTCCAGTTTGTCCGGAGCAGTAATGGGGCGGTTGGGCGAGGCGGCCGGCATGACCTGGTCAACCTGCCCGGTGAAAGTGCGGAAGGAAAAAGGTTGTACTTTCAGGTCAACCCGCGTGCCTTTCTGTACGTCCTCCAAATCGCGGTCTCTCACCAGCACCCGCGCCCGCATCGTCTGACGGTTTACCATGACAGCGAGTTGATCGCCAACTTGCAAGTAGCTTCCAACGCGTTGTTCCAACAGGGGTGTGGCGATGGCGCCCGCAAATGGCGCCCGAAGTGTCAACCGGTCCAGCTTCCCCGCGGCCTGCTTCTGGTCAAACTGCAGACGCTCTTCCTGCTGCGTGTACAGTTCGGTCCGGCCGGAATCGTTGCGGGCCTCCGCCGCCCTCAATGCCGCCTCGACTTGGCGCAATTGATACCCCACGACTTTACTTTGCGTTTCGAGATCCGGGTTGTGCAGAATTGCAATGGCTTCCCCGGCCGGTATTTCTGCACCCTCGCGAACTGTAACCTGGGCGATCACGCCGGGAACCTGGGCGCGAATCTCGGCGCGCCTTCCCGGCTCGAGACGGAAGTCTGAAACCACCTTGACCGCCGTGGGCGGAACAATAAGGAGCAGGACAAATCCCACTCCCAGGCCCTGCTGCCACCACTTCATTCTCCATGCCATGAATTTCACCTTCATCCCCTCCAGGTAATGCCGGGCGGCGGATGCCCACAAATTCAGCCGCCGGCGAAGGAACAGATAGAGCGCGCCAGCGGTGGCGAAATATCCCAAACCTCCCAGATGGCTGGTAAAAATGTTGTTCACAAAGATGGTGAAAAAATAGATCATCGCGGCGCTATAAAGACCCGCAGCCGTGCTGTAGGCAATGAAAATTCGCTGCTCGCGGCGGCTGACGGGCGGCACTTCCACCACTTGCTGAAGCACATGGCGCCGAAACCAGACATTCATGTAGCCAAAGGAACGTTCCCGGAGGTTGTCCACTTGCAGCATTTGGCTCAGCACGTAATAGCCGTCAAGCTTCATGAGCGGATTCAACTGCATAAAAGCCGGGATGCCGCTCATCAACGCAAATTCATAGGCGATGTTTCCAATGACGGACCCTGGCGGCGATAAGTGCCAAATAAAGATGGCGAAGCTGCATTGCAAGAGCGTCATCCAAATTCCCGCGATAATGGTCCAAATGCGCTGGCTGGTGCTGTCAAACAAGTGCATGTCCGTGCAATCGGTATAGAAGGACGGAGCGAAGTACATCAGCATAAAACCCATGTGGTGGACTTCGCCTCCGTAATGCTTGCAGGCAAGGCCATGAGCAAATTCGTGCGGCCCCACCACCAGAAAAAGAAGCAGCCACATCAGCAGGATATCTCCGGCGCCCTTACCGGAAAAATTGTAAAGAGCCATGGATTCAGTGCGGAATCGAGTGAAGTCATCCCCCAGCAGGATTGCCGCCAGCAGGAAAATTCCCAGCGAAAAGATGAAGAATTGCTTGGTAAACATCCAGCCCACGTACCGATTCAAGCGGGTCAGGACTTTGTCGGGATCGAAGGCGGAAAAATAGATGTAGAGAAGGCTCTCGCGGTTGACACGCTCACGGCGCTCGTCCCGGATCTTCTCCAGGATGCACAGGTTCTTTTCCGCCGGGCTCCGCTCCCAGGAGTTGGCGTCGATGCCCGCCAGGAATTCCGTGACCTCCTCCGGCGAGAGGGAGACATCGGCATTATTGGCGTTCAACTCCGCGGCAATATCCGCCGGGGTGCGCGTCCCATCACAAAGGGCCAGCACCTCCCAATCGAACTCGCCAATGCGGTTGAACGAATCGGTCTCGGGAATTTTGATGACGTAGCTGACTTCGCCGGCAAACGTCTGCTTACTGACCTTTAGGTCAGAACGCAGCTTGGGGCGTTGCAGGCCCCGGGCGAGGACGCCGCTCAGACGAATACTGGTGGGACCAAATTGCATGCTGCCTCATCTCACCGAGCCGGGGGTTGGTTGTGTACCGGCCACAAGACCTTCACGCCCATGCCGGGGCGAAGGGGGCGAAGATCCGGCGCCGTAAGCTGCGCGGTCACGTCGTAACTCATGCTGGCGGGGTCGATGGTGGGGCTCAGCATCTTGACCACCGCACTATATTGCCGCGAGCTGTCTCCCACCGCGACCACCTGAAGGTGATCACCCACCTGCGGCGCCTTGCCGGAAGATTCGGGCACCAGGAAGCGCACCTGGAGGGGCGAAAGCTGGCTCACGCGGAAGCACGCGTCGTTCTTTACCATATTCTGGCCCACGCGAATGGAGCGCTCAGTGACATAGCCATCAAAGGGGGCGATGATCCGGGTCTTTTCCAGTTCCACCTGAAGTTCCTGAATGGCCGACTCCTTTTCTTTTACTGTCGCCTTGAGACTTTCCACATCAAAGTGCGCGCCCTTGGAAAGGAACTCGGCTTCTTCTTCCGCCGCCTGGCTGCTCAGCCCGTACTGGCGCAATTCCAACTGCCGGCGGTAAGCGGCGTCCTTGGCTTTGGTTTCCGCTTCCTGGTACTGCAAATTGTTTTTGGCGATCTCCAGATCGTCCCGGGCGTGATCCAGCCTGGCTTGAATTTCCCGGTCGTCGAGGCGCGCCAGCACCGCCCCCTTCTGCACCCAGCTATCCTGGTCAAAGTTGATTTCCGTTACAATGCCGTCGGTCTGGGCGAGCAGGACCACCGAGCGTTCCACTGAAAGCACCGTGAGAATTTCCAGCGTATTGGGAGTGGACGCAGTTGGCGCGGGTGGGGATGACGCCGTTGCGGGCCGCGCCGGCGCTGCGGGGGCGGCAGCCGCCGCCATGGATTTCTGCTCGTCATTTGAGCAGTTCGTCGTGCCCAGCACGGCGCACACCATCAAACCGAACGCCAGAATTTTGATTCGCATCGATCCGGCCTCTCTATACTTCCTACGGAATCAACGTCCACACTTTTCGCCACGCCCAAGCCACGGGTGAGCGAAGCATAACAAACCCCACTGAATACCAACCTGTATCAAACCATCCCCCCCTGGCGGAGATTTTGGCCTGCCCCGCCATGCCAGCGCGGGCCGCTCCGCCGGGGTTGGGAAAGATGGCGCGGGTCACAAAAAACTCCTCTTGTTCCGCCGTGATGGTTTGAGGCGAGACTCGTTCCACCTGGCCCACCAGAGTTCGCGTGGGCAGGGCATTGAGTTTCAGCGCCACCCTCTGCCCTGGATGGACCCACTCCATATCGGTTTCCGGCACATTCATCTCCACGGCCATGCGGTTGTCGTCCACGATCTCGCAGAACGGATCGCCGGTTTTCAAAAACTGTCCGGCTTTCTCCTCCACCTTGGGGGTCACCACAACGCCGCTGATGGGTGAGCGCAGTTGCGCCTTCTCCACTTTTTCACGATACAGGTCCGCCTCGGCCTTGTGCAGATCCATGCTTAATTGAGCCTGGCCGGCCGCCGTCCAATCCCGGCGCGCCTCGGCCTCCTCAAGTTGACGCCGCGCAATGCCCATATTGGAGACCGCCCCCTCCAGCAGCAGCCGGGAGTCAGAATCCCCCAGCGAGGCCACCACCTCACCAGCCTCCGCTCGCTCACCTTCATGCACGGATACGCTTGCGATCACTCCGCTCACTTCGGCGCTCACCACGCGCTTCTCCGCCGGCACCACGGTGGCATTGGTCTGAATGCGAAATTTCCAGGGGATGAGGATTAAAAGGCTGACCACCAACCCAGCCTTCCAAAACAGTTCCACCCAGTGTCCGTGGGTAGCTTCTTGCAACCTGTTCTTGCTCTTCAGAATGGGCCGCAGGAAGCTGGCGAGCGGAACCTCCTGATAAAGACGGGCGTTGCGCACCGCCACGGTGGTTTGACTGGCGAGAATGCTGAGCAATTCCAAATTGCTTGCCGTCAGGAAGTCAGCCTGGGCGCTCAACAATGCCAGCACGCCCACGCAGCCTTGATCGTCGCGAAGCGGTATGCCATGGAAGCCACCGTAGCCGTGCTCATCCATGAATTGGGTCAGGGCCGCCACATCGCCTTCTGGCGACATCGCCCAGCCTTCATCATGGCGATCTGCCGAGATCGATCCTTCCTGCGCCGCAACCCATTCCATGACCTTTCTGAGTTGCTCCATCCGGGGAGTCTTGGGAACCTCGGCCTCTCCTGACACCGCTCCCAGAACGAATTGACTACGATCAAAAATCCCAATTGCGCAATGATCAAAGGGCACAACCGTTGCCGCCTGATTCACCACTGTGGTCAGCACGTGGTCAAGGTTAAGGGTGGAGGTCAGTTCCTTGCTGGTGGCCAGCAGCGCATGCAAGTCGTTGGCGCGCCGCTCCGCATTAAACAGGTTGGCGTTGGTAAGGGCAATGGAAGCCTGCTCCGCCATGCTGGAGAGAAAGAAGAGGTCGTCTTCATCAAAGGCCCCGCCATTCAGCCGATTCACCACCTCCACGACGCCGAGGACCGTCTCTTCCTTCAGCAGGGGAGCGCACATCAGCGTCCGCAGCTCAAAATCCCCGCCCGCCTGCCGCCGATCTTCCAACTGCGGATCTTCTTCTGCACTTTCCACCAGGCGCGGTGCACCCTGCACAACAACTTGCCCCAGGAATCCTTCACCCACGGGAATGTGCACGTTCTGGCCAGTACTGGGATCCTCTCCCGCTTGCTGGACGAACTTCAATTCGTTGCTGGCGGATTGAACCAGCCAGATGTTGCAGGCACCCGCTTGCAGGATGTCGCGAATCTTCTCTGCCATGATGGGAAGCAGTTCCGAAAGCTCGAGCGTGGAGCTGAACACGCGGCTGATGTCGTAGAGCGCGGTAAGGCGCTCCACGGTTGACATGCTGGCGGAACGTTCTTCGTCGAGGGAGCTGAGCAGATTCAATGCGCCGGCCGTAAGGCGGCATGCCTCCTCAACAAAGGCCGCGTCATCGGCAGAAAATTCTCCCTGGCCGTGGTTCAGAATCTCCACCACTCCAATCGACCCGGCCCGGGTGTTAATCGGCGCATACAAGGCAGTGGTAATGCGATCCCGGTCGTTGTCGCCTAAATGAATGAGCGTTTGGGTGATGATTTCGGCTTTGCCGAAGCGCTGGGCGCGCTCGGCCTGCAAATGTTCAAACAATAGACCTTCGGTAATGGCTGCGGCGGAAGGGCGGAAAGGCGAGCCGGCCTGGAACCAGGAATCCGCGCAGGTCAGGCCTTCGCCGGCGTTCCGGCGGGTCCACACCAGCACCCCTTGTGCTCCCAGAACGGGCCCCAGGTGATGCGCCAGGGTCTTGTAAACGGCGCTTGCTTCAAGGCACCGCTGGTAGGAGTTGGCAAGAGTGAGTAGATCTGAGAGCTGTGGCATGCCGTTCCCCGGCAAATGGATTGAATAAATTACAATGGCGCTGATTGCCAGTGAGGATGCGTTTAGGAAACTCTGTTCGGGATGACCCGATGGTCAAGCCATTATTTCAGCAAAATGAGATTTTCCCTGCCCTGCAATTCTTCTCGCAAGCTAACAAATGGCTTCCTGAGTGTCAAGGTTCCGGCCCACCATTTTGCTATGGTGTTTCTTCCAGCCTCTTTCCCATGCGCAAATAATTTTTCCCCTCGCGCCGTTCGTAAACGAGACTATCCATGAATTGCCGCACCAGATAAACCCCCAGCCCCCCGATGCGCCGCTCCTCGACGGGCTTGGTGGTGTCAGGAACGGGGGCATCGATGAGAGGATTGAAGGGCACGCCATCGTCCTCGATTTCCATGGTCAACTCCTGCCCGTTGCGATGCAGATTAACCTCAATGATGTGTGGACCGCAGTCTCTGATGCCGTGGCGAATGACATTGCTGACCATCTCGTCCAGCACCAGATCGAGCTGGCATTCGGTGTCTTCCGAGAGCGCCTGCTCGTGGCACCAGCCAGCAACCTCATCCCCCATCCTCTTGATCTCGAGGATGTCGTTCTTGATGTGCAAGAATAGGCTTTCGCTCATCAGTTTTCCCAAACATGCCGCCCCCCGCCTTTATGTGGAGGGCCGCCCATGGGCTCAGCTACACACTTACCCTGATACACCCACAGAAAATGCATGATTTGATCTGCCGCCCAAGTTCGCCGCAGGATTCGCTGGCGAACAATCCTGATTGTACATGAAGCGGGGAGCGAAATTAAGTCGCAGTTGCGCAGAAGGAATTAAAAGTGAAGGCGGATGTGCCACGGGCATCTTGCCCGTGCTCGAGCTTGGCCAGGGTGGCCATGCCACAGACGTCTTACCCCAGGCGTCCGGCCCACTCTTTCGCTAGTGGTGAGGAGCAAAATGGGTGTGGCGACGACGGGAGAATCAACACCAATCTGAATCGAAATACAACAGGATACCAATGTGGTTTCTTGTACCCGGTTTTAGAGATTGTCTTGCCGATTGGTAGGTTCAGAACCTCGCCATCGTTCACATAAATTAGGAAATTGGTCCATTGTGGGACGATTTCTTGGTGCATTAGCTTGAAGGCTTCATATAGGGTCTGTGAAATTCCTCTCCAAAGCGCAGTATTGGGAGAAATTTCCCATGTCAGGTTTTCTCTGGCTTCTTCGCCTATGACGTTGAAAATCTCAGCAAAAGTGACGCCCCTGCTCACCGCGATCAAGTCGAAAATCCGGTCCGCCATTTCTTGTGCTGTCATTCTCAAGAGTCACCCCGGAAGAGTATTGAAGCGCTGCTGACTTTGTCAACGCTTGGCTGAGGCCAACATCAAGGAAGGTAGCTTGGTGATAAACGCAGGATTTCGAGCCTGGATATAGCTTGTAACAATTGGTTACTCGATAGGTTGGCTGCCCTGATCAGCTTCCTTTCCCTCTTCAACCCTGATCACGGCCGACTGATCTGTGTAATAGTGCAAATCTCCTTTGGCTCCGCTTTCGACTGGGTCGGCATGAACCCTGTAAGTCACAATCCTGCCGGTGCTGTTAACCGGCCCGGGAATATAGACGACGCGGTAGCCGAACTCTGTTCCCGTAGCTAAATCTTTGTCAATCAAACCCGCTGCCTCCTCACTCGGTTCAACACGGACATTGGAGTTCTCAGCTTTCGGTGGCCCCAAGGCCGAGAGTGTTGGGGGATACCCACGCTTGTATGTCACCATGTAGGTAACGGCCGCGGTGTTTATGGTCCGGAGCCACCCCACCGGCGCCGCGTCTGCTGACGCCTTTGGGGAGGAAATATCAACTTCCGGAACGACGAAAATCAGGATGGCAACCCACGCCACAAGACCCAAATACGCCAAAGCCAGGCCGCCTGCTGCCATTCCCTTACCTGAGAGGCGATACCCGGTAATGCGGATTGAAGTGTTCGCCTGATGGCCGAAAATGACGGCAAGCAACCCTGCCACAGGCACCAGACAAAGACAGGTGAGGTAATGGATTACATGGGCACTTCTGACTGAGATGGCGAATGATATTGTTCCGACAAGGAATACAAAGGTAATAAGGCCAAGGAGAAGGCTCGCGAGAGCCTTCTTGCTTGTCGGCCGTGGCTTCTTCGGCCCTCCTCGCAATAGATTCAAACTGGCCGGGCGGGGAGTTTGTGTGGAAGAAAGCTTGTCGGGTGAAAGCGAAATTCCGCAGAGGCTACAAACGCCGGCGCCTTCGGCGATCTCTTTGCCACAGCTTGGACAAAGCACAGAACACCTCGTGCCTGGCGGCAACAAGAATTTGCACTAATTACGGGGGGGGAGGAGCTTCGGGTTGTGTTTGACCGCAATTCGCGCTATGAAGCCACGTCTCCAAAGGACACGAACTTAATAAACAATTGTGCAGAGAACCGTGGAATAGCTTTCAGAAGAAATACAACGCGGACAACCAAACATTCCTAGCGTCCCCCGGTGCCATCCATCAGAATTGCTTATAATCAACGATAATAGAAGCGGTAATTCTATATTAAAAATATGGTTATGTCGATAGAACTTATTGGCATTGAACTTATACCTTAACAGCGTGGCCGCGTTATTCTTTTCGAAGAAAAATGGCTCAGTGCTACGCTGCTGCCCGCTGTAGCAGCGGCGTAGAGCCCGTGCCCGAGCAAGGGCAGGATGACGTGGCCAAGAGCCACTCCGCTCAACCCCACGAGACTCTTTCTCCCAACTCCAGTAGAATAGCCCTTCACGTAGCGACAGGGCATGACGGGGCCTCATCACCAGGGTTCAGCTCATGGATTCTCCAATTTGCGAAAAACCGGTTCTGGTTTACGACGGCGATTGCAGCTTTTGCCGTCTTTGGATTGGCCGCTGGCAGGAGCTCACTGGGGATCGCATCCAGTACCAACCTTTCCAGGAGGTAGCTGCCCAGTTTCCGCAAATACCGCGTGAGAATTTTGCCCGTGCCGTGCAGTTGATCCTGCCCGACGGAAAGACTTTCAGCGCTGCGCACGCAGTGTTTCGCACCCTCACCTTCGTCCCGGGATTCGCCTGGATGCTATGGCTCTATGAGCATATTCCTGGCGTCCCCATGATCACTGAATTCCTGTACCGGTTTGTGGCGCGCCACCGAAATCCTCTCTACCGCCTCACCAAAATATTCTGGGGCCGGCATTTTGAACGGCCCACGTTCACGCTCCCTTCCTGGCTATTCCTGCGGTTGCTGGGCGTCGTCTATTTCTTCGCCTTCCTCTCACTTTCGACCCAGATTCTCGGTCTGGTAGGGCACAACGGCATCCTGCCCGCCGGGGATTTTCTCGCCATGGTGGAATCGCGCGTGGGTCCGGAGCGGTACTGGTTTTTCCCCACACTCGCCTGGCTGAATTCCAGCGATGCGGCCTTGCAAGGGATATGCGTGGGCGGCGTACTCGGTTCCCTGCTGCTGATCCTTGACCTTGCTCCCATCCTGGTTTTACCCATTTTATGGTTACTTTATTTATCCCTGGTCACGGTGGGGCAGGATTTTCTGGGGTTTCAATGGGATGCCCTTTTGCTGGAGGCCGGCTTCCTGGCGATATTCCTGGCGCCCTGGCATCTTTGGCCCCGCCGACCGCAGAAATCCTTGCCGCCCAGGATGCCGCGATGGCTGCTCTGGTTTCTGCTCTTCCGGTTGATGTTCTCCTCCGGAGTGGCCAAGCTCGCGAGCGGCGACGTCACCTGGCGCAGCTTTACCGCGCTGGATTATCACTACTACACCCAGCCGTTGCCCACCACCATCGCGTGGTATGCACACCTGGCACCGGCGTGGTTCCTGCATGCTTCCGTGGGGTTCATGTTCTTTGTCGAACTGGCGGCTCCGTTTCTGATCTTCGCGCCCCGGCTTTGGCGATTCGTTGGCGCTGGCTTCATGATTCTTTTACAGCTCCTGATCGCCCTCACCGGCAACTACGCGTTCTTCAATTTGCTCACGCTTGCATTGTGCGTCCTGCTTTTTGATGACGCCTTCCTCAGGCTAATATTCCCTAGCGCCCTGACGGAGCATCCTTGCCCCGAACCTTCCCGGCCCCGGCACTTTTCCCTTCGCCGCTGGCTGACAGTTCCAGCGGCACTGATTATTTTTATTTGTGGTTGGCTCCAACTTGCGAATCTCCTCTCTGTGGAGTGGTTGCCGCCCACTGCCTTTCACCTGCTGGTAGATCTTGAGCCGTTGCGCGTCGTCAATGGTTACGGCCTCTTTGCCAACATGACCACCGAGCGCCCGGAGATTGTGATTGAGGGCAGTAACGACGGCGAATCCTGGATCGCCTACGAGTTTAAATACAAAATGGGTGACCCGCGCCGCGCCCCACGCTGGGTCGCTCCCTTTCAGCCGCGCCTGGATTGGCAAATGTGGTTCGCGGCGCTGGGGGACTATCGCCAATCGCCATGGTTCAGCCAGTTCATGTTGCGGCTGCTGCAAGGCTCTCCGCAAGTGCTCAACTTATTGGAGCAAAATCCCTTTCCACAATCGCCTCCTAAATTCATTCGCGCCGTCCTCTATGATTATCAATTTTCGACCTGGTCCGAACGCCGGCAGCAGGGAGAGTGGTGGCGCCGCACCCTGAAGGGAATTTATTTCCCCCCTGTTAGCTTGAACCGAAGTCAGGACGGAAGCACCGAATAGACCCGTTGCAAGCCACCAAGCTGCGCAAAACCAAGGTTGAACTCTGGCTGGTTGATGGTATCAGGCAGCCTGCCAAACCCCAGGTTCCAAGCCCGGCATCCCCGCGCCAACTATCAAGTTGCATGAGGAGGGGCAAGCTATTACACTGAAGCCCGTTGCAGCGTTGGAAGGCAATCGGGCGCTATATGGAACTCGGACAGCGGCGTTCACTTCGCATCAGGTTTAGCATTCCGGTGGTCCTGCGGGGTGCTGATGAAGATGGAAGCCCATTTGAAGCAGCGGGCCGAACCATCACGCTGAATCAGCACGGTGCTCGAATCCAGTTGGGGCATCGACTAAGACCGGGCCAGACGCTTAACGTCACCAACCCATCCAGTAGCGCGGAGGCGGAATTCCACGTTGTTGGCCCCCTTGCACCGCCTTTTGACCACGTGGGCGAGTGGGGCGTCGAATGCCTGCACGCCGACGAGAAGATTTGGAAAATCGATTTCCCCCCTCCCGATGAGGGATCAGACGCCCACATTCTGCTGGAATGCCGCGTTTGCCACGCCTTGACTTTGCAATCCCTCTCATTGATGGAAGTGGAAGTTCTGGAAACTGCGGGGTTGCTTACCAAGCCCTGCCCACACTGTGGCAAGTCCAGCACGTGGGGATATCCGCCTGAAGCCTATGAGGTGGCGGCGCAGCCCGAGGAAGCGACCAGCGTCCCAGCTATCGATCCTCTCCTCCTGGCGCAAAATCGGCGGAAGAGGTATCGCAAGCAGGCGCAACTTCCCGTCCGCGTGCGGAATTACTACGGGGATATCGATATGGCCCAAACCGAAAACATTTCCCACGACGGCTTCTGCTTTTCCACTCTCCGGGAGTACCATGTGGGCCAGGGGATTGTGGTAATCTGCCCCTTCGATGCGGCCATGGAAAAGCCGGAAGCCCTTGCGCGCATCGTCCGAATCGGCCCGGAGTCGCACCCTGAGCGGTATATTTACGGCGTCCGGTACGATCAGGCATCGCGCTAGATCCTCCCCAAAACCCATGTTGAATGTCGGCCAGAATATTATGGCCAGGGTGGTGCAGAAGACCTCGCACGGCAGCATTCAGACTGGAATCGTCCTCGATATGGCATTTTCGTAAGTCAATTTGACTAGATAAGATCAAGGCTGCGGCAGGCACCCCTACCGATCCCGGGCCTTCCGGGAGAATAGCTCACCTTATGCCGGGTTTCTCCGGGATCCACCGGAATTCACCGGGTTGTTCGCCCAAAATTCCGAGGCCCGGCCCCTCTCAAGGAAAAACCTGCTGCTTGAAGTGAGACAGTCTGGGTTGGCGCTTCGCGGCGAGATGAAGTTCCGGATGAGTTTGGAGTACCCCACGCGCAAGACTCGATTGCAGCAGCTTTGATACCGGACTACAATTCATTCTCAAGGCGCAAGTGCATTGCTCATCGCAATTCTTGCTGCGGGCGCAGAGGGATACCGACATGATTCCAACTCAAGTGCCGGCGAGGTTGCGCCGATTGCCCCTCCTGAAACTTGCGTGGGGCGTGGCCTTATGTATTCTGCTTTACGTTAGCCTGCCGTGCGCTGCTCAAAGTCCTGCCGTGCCCATGAACAGCATGCCCGAGCCACCTGCCTCCACGGCAAGCAACCAGGCTGCAGCCGCCAAACCCAAGCAAACCGAACCTAAGGTCGTACCCGGAGAGAGGGCCAAAGCCGATGCCGCAGAGCTTTCCGCCCTGGCCGACCAGCTTCGCGATCAACTGAAGAAGATGAACGTCAATGTGCTTTCGCTCGACGTCATTCAAAAGACCGAAGCGATCGAAAAACTGGCCAAGAAAATCAAGGGGGAGGCCAATGCGCGCTAAGAGTGAACTTTTCGCGCTGGTTTTGCTGGCCACCCTGGCCGCCATCGAGCTGCCTTCCTCATTTATGCAGCCCCTGGAAACACTGGTTGCCCAGGATGCATTGCAAGCCCAAACGAACGGCCACCAGACGCCGGCTGTTCTCGATGACAACCGCCTTACCCACGGCGATGTTCCCCCAACTCTGACGGACAAGCAGAAAAAGACCCTGATGGGCGCGAACTTGGGAAAATCGAGAAAGGATGCCGTGGAATTAGCCGCGCTTGCCCGCCAGCTTCGCGATGAACTGGACAAACCCAACGTGAATACCCTCTCTCCCGACTATATGCTCCGCGTGGAGAAGATTGAGAAACTTGCCAAGAAAATCCGGGATGAATTGAAGATGGACTGAAGCAACCGCCACAGCAATGAAAATCAAGATGCTGTTTTGCCCACTCGGTAGGGCGGCACACGCTCAAACGCTATCAGAACGGGAAAAGTATTCCCTTGTCTTTGAGCTTTTCGAAGCGATGGGCTGAGAAGCGAAAGAGCTGGGCGGGCTTTCGCCCGGTTCTTTGCCACTCGCGCAATGGCCTCAGGATACCGAGCAATGCGATCTTGCGGCGAAAATTACGCTTGTCGAGCGGCCTGCCCAAAATCGTTTCATAGACCGCCTGAAGCTCGCTCAGAGTGAACTTCTCCGGCAGTAGCTCAAAGCTGACAGTGGTGTATTCCACCTTGTTGCGCAGTCGCTCAAGCGCGTATTCAAGAATGTGTTGGTGATCAAACGCCAGAGGTGGAAGGTTGTTTACCGGGAACCATCCCGCCTCAGCAGCGTCGGCCCCGGCGATGAGAGTACGTTCATCGGATCCGATCAGGGCGAAGTAGGCAACCGTGATCACACGCCCACGGGGGTCGCGCTTTGGATCACTGAATGAATACAACTGTTCCAGAAAGACATTGCGAACTCCCGCTTCTTCATAGAGCTCGCGCAACGCGGCATCTTCCAGTGATTCGTCCTCGTGAATGAATCCCCCGGGAATTGCGTGCTGGCCCTGAAAGGGCGGGACTCCACGCTTTACCAGTAGCACCTGAAGAGTCCGCTCGCGGACCGCAAAGATTACGATGTCAACAGTGACGCGCAAATTTCCCATTTCTCACCCCACCACAAGTTGTGCAGTTTCATCCGCGGCTCGAACCGCAACCCTTGAACCCGAGTTGAACTGCAGATAATCGGTTTCGATTCCGTCACTGAATACAACTCCGCCTGAGGGCATTAATGAATCCAGTT
Organism: Acidobacteriota bacterium; assembly: GCA_003165315.1. GTDB lineage: Bacteria > Acidobacteriota > Terriglobia > UBA7540 > UBA7540 > Bog-366. The sequence goes on along the minus strand of PLSX01000252.1, from coordinate 3,886 downwards.
CCAGGGACTGTTGCGCCGGCAGGATTCCCGCAATGATATTGGCTTGTGAATGGCGGCTCACAAATGGCTCGCGCACCACAAACAGCAATCGCCGGTCTTCCCAATCGAGGCGCAAGGAGGTGATGCCCTTCCCGCCCACGAGGTTCGACACGCCGGACGCCATATTGAAGACCGATGACATCCACCCGGTACTTCCCGCCCCCGTAGAAACCAGCACGCCACTGGAAGACTGTGGCTCTTCCGCATGGTTCCAGCGAATTCGGTAGCGCGCCGAAACGTGCGACTGTGCCCCCAGGAATAGATCATTAAATGCCACCAGACGCTGTCCATCGTTCATTTTTGCCTCGGCCAAAGTTACGGCGCGGATGCGGCACTGTCCTTCCAACACGTGTTCGATTGCGGCCCTGAGCTGGTGAGGGAGAAATGGCAGCAGAATGCCGTCAAAACGTTCGGGGTCGGGATTGACAGCCACAATGGGCTGGCCTCCAACGTACTTTGCCGTGTTTGCCACCAGACCGTCCTGCCCAAGGGTCACCACCAAATCCTGGGGCAGGAACGTAAACGTCGGCACGAGTTGGCGATCAATCACTTGGATCTTCAAGCCGATTTCGATGGACCGCCGGACAACTTCAACGGATCGTTGATACGCTTCATCCTCGAGCTCGTATTCGGCAAAGTCGCCGTCCGCATGTTCGATGTAGAATTTGGCCTGAGCCCGGGTGTTAAAGCGCTCAATCAACTCCGCGAGCCGGGTCTTGCGGGTCACCAGGACGACCTTTTCAAACCCGGCCCGCGTATTGCCAGAATGTTTGTTTCCGCTCATGCGCCGCTTCCTTTCCTGCGGGAGGAATCAATTTTAGTTGCGGTCGAGTCGGCGTCGCCATACGTTGTACCGGCGGCTTGACGCCGCCATGTGGCGAGGTAAACCCGACTCTATGGCTTCCCTTTCACCGGCGAACCTCCCGCGGAGGTCGGAACGGTTGCAATCAGGCTGCGCAAGAGGTCGGGTGAAATATTCAATTCCCCGATTTTTTGCGCATTCGCAGCCATCTCCTGGAAAGCCATGGCGATCGTTGTCCTGGCATCGCCCCCAACGGGAGAAATTGCCATCAGCGTTCTCCAATCGATATCCCGCACTGGCTTTAAGTTTGCCTCCAGGGCATAGGCCTTGCTATCCGCTTCTTTGCGGTCATTTTGAATTCGTTGGTCCATCAGCGCGACTCGTTGTTCCTCAAGGGCAATCTCCGCCGCCATTCTAGTCTCTCGAATCTGCCGCTGCTTCTCTTCCACCGCAATCTCCGTGTTCAATTCGCTCTCCTTGATGCGGCGTTCCTGTTCCACGGCATTGTTGCGGCGTGCGTAGATGGCCTCGTCGGAACGCACCTGGAGAGCCTCCCGACCTTCCGCTTCCAGAGCCTTTGCCATCTCCGGCGTGGGACGGACAGAGAGCAGGGAGAGATTCAGGATTTCGACGGCCAACTGGGCCACTGCGGGCGAGGCCTTTAGCCCGGTCAGAACCGCGGCGCAGAGCTCCGCTCCGCGGGTCAGCGCCTCGCGGAGCGTCAGCCTCTGCGTTTCGGCCCGCATCAGGGTCTGTGTGGTGTGGACGAGCCGCTCCGGCAGCTTCCGGTAATCCTCAGAGCGAAACTGCCCCTGCGGCCCGATGCTGAAGTCCAGAAGCCCGGCAATCTTTCTCGCGTCGGCAACCCGATAGGTCAGCTGTCCCTGAATGGCCACGGATTGGAAGTCGGCGGTACTTTCCTGAAAAGCAAAGGGAACGTCCGCACTTGCCATCGGCACGGCGACGATGGTCGAGGTGGGGGCATAATAAAAAAAGGAGAGTCCCGCACCCTCGCGGCGCACAGTACCCTTGCGGAAGTGCAGGACGTAGGTGGTGGGAGCGGCTTTCATGAACCGGATGCCTAACATGGATCACCTCCATTAGTGTCTTGCTGACATCATATTAAGTGTCTCGAGAACACCATGTCAAGCCTTTTTCGCACCAGCAATTCCATGTACTGCCGATCAATCGTGACAAGCAGCCGTAAGGGCGGTTTGCGAACCGCCACTACTTGATATCGCGGCTTGCACGGCCGCCACAAAGTTTTCGCATCCCGTCCCGGCCAAGCAAGGGCACAGGCAGGAGTGCCTGTGCCACCCTTAGGCACGCCATCGCGTGCTCACAAGCGTGGTGCGAACTTGGCTTTTGTTGTTGGGGGGATTTGTGGAAGGTTACGGGCACGCCGTTGGATTTAACGGCGTGCCCGCGGGGTTGAGGTGATTACTCTTTCGTTTCGGTTTTGAAGACGGGTGGCCAACCGCCGCCAATACGCATTCCGTAGAACGACCGGTAGACGAAGCAGACGGAAACTGCGAAGAAGACGGCCGCCAGGGCGTGGGTCAAGTGCGTGCCGTTGGTGGCGGTCAACTTGACGGCCAGCTCCACGGCCAGCAGGCCGAAGAGCGTGGTGAATTTGATGACCGGGTTGAGGGCCACGGAAGACGT
>PLSX01000252.1:0-1345 GCA_003165315.1 Acidobacteriota bacterium | reverse complement strand
TCAGGTAGCCGATAAAGAAGAACGGCTCCAGGAAGGCGAAGGCCAGCGTGGCAAAGAAGACGCCGATGAAGATGTTCAACATGCCCTTCTGCGCGTACTGGGTGCAGATGGCCACCACCTTCTTGCTGTCGGAGACGGAAGCCTTATCCGAGCCTTCCAGATGAATGTTGGCTTTGATGAACTCCACAGCGCGATAGGCGCCGGTTGAAACCGCCTGCGTGGAGGCTCCGCAAAACCAGTAGATCACCGCGCCGCCCGTCACCAATCCAAGGAAGAAGGGTGCGTGCAGCAGGGAGAGCATCTCCTGATTCACGGTCAGGCCCTGGGTCAGGGCCATAATGATGGAGAAGATCATGGTGGTGGCGCCCACCACGGCGGTGCCGATCAGCACCGGCTTGGCCGTGGCTTTAAAGGTGTTGCCCGCGCCGTCGCCTTCTTCCAGCATGTCCTTGGCGCGGTCGAAATTCGGGTCAAAATTGAATTCCTTCTTGATCTCTTCCCGGATGTTGGGAACCTGCTCAATCAGCGAAAGTTCGTACACCGATTGGGCGTTGTCCGTGACCGGGCCGAAGGAGTCAACGGCGATCGTTACCGGTCCCATGCCCAGGAAGCCGAATGCCACCAGGCCGAAGGCAAACACCGCCGGCGCCAGCATCAGGCTGCTGAGTCCCATCGTACTCACCAGGAACCCGAGCGACATAAGGAAGACCATAGTGAGGCCCAGGTAGTAGGCGGAGAAGTTTCCCGCCACGAAGCCGGAAAGAATGCCGAGAGAGGCGCCACCTTCCGAGGCCGAGGTTACGACTTCGCGCACATGCCGCGATTCTGTGGAGGTGAAGACCTTGACGAATTCGGGAATCAGGGCGCCCGCCAGCGTTCCGCAGGAAATGATGGTGGCGAGCTTCCACCAAAGCGACGTGTCGCCATGCAAGCTGGGAACCATAAGATACGAGACGATGTAGGTGAAAGCGATGGAGACGATCGAGGTGATCCAGACCAGCGAGGTGAGTGGGGCTTCATAATTGAAGCGGTCAAGTTGCCCATAACGAGCCTTGGCAATCGCGCCGTTGATGAAGTACGCCAGCGCGCTCGCCACCAGCATGATGACGCGCATCACGAAAATCCAGACCAGCAATTGCACCTGGACGTAGGAGGCGGCAACCTTGGCGGCGGCGATCTGCTCCGGGGTGGCGGCTAGCGTGGTAACTCCACTGGGGAGGAAGAGCCCCGGTTGGATCGCCAGCAGGATGAAGGTGATCAAGGCCACGCCCGTGATGCCGTAAGTTTCAAAGCCGTCGGCCGTGGGGCCCACGGAGTCGCCTGCGTTGTCGCCCGTGCAGTCGGC
>PLSX01000044.1 GCA_003165315.1 Acidobacteriota bacterium | reverse complement strand
TCGGATCCTCCAGAACCGGGGGCGCGTCCACCAACTGGTGCGCCGCCCGCCGTATCGCCACGCCCAATGCCGTCTTGCTGGCTTTGCCCGTCTCCATGAATTCGAGTGTATTGCCTGCCGCCATCCTAAACCTGTTTGTGTCAGGGCACGACTGGTAGGTCAGGGTTTTAACCCTGACTGCCGCAAGCGCCTCAAAATATTCTCGGGCTTTAGCCCCTGAGGGAATGTGCTTGCGCCTCATGGCCATTTCCCTATGCCAACGGAGGGAGCAGGTGGTTTCAACCCCCTGAATGAATGCAAATTTACGCGCGGCCTTCAGGCCCGGGCCTTTTCCGCGTACCATGGTTTGCATGAGCTGGATTGGATGGGCAATACTCTCCGCTGTCTTTGCCGCCGCCACCGCCCTCTTAGCCAAGGTGGGCGTAGCGCACGTCGACTCAAACCTGGCCATGGCCCTCCGCACCACGGTCGTCCTGATCTTCGCCTGGGCCATAGTCTTCGTCTTCGCCAAGCCCGGCATCGGCGGCGTTGCTGAAATCCGCTCCCTCGACCGCCGCACCCTGCTCTTTCTCGCGCTCTCCGGCCTCGCCACCGGCCTCTCCTGGCTCTGCTACTTCCGCGCCCTCCAACTAGGCCCCGCCTCGCGCGTCGCCCCCATCGACAAGCTCAGCGTCCCCCTCGTCATCCTCTTCGCCTGGCTCCTCCTCGGCGAAAAACTCACCCCTCCAACCCTCATCGGAGGCCTCCTCATCATCGCCGGCGCCATCGTCATCGCCCTCGGTTGAACCGGTATGCCACTGTTTTGAAAGGGTACGACTTCACAGTTTGCGGAACAATGCAAACGGAGTGGCAAGAAGCGTCAGGGCACGACTTCAGTCGTGCCGCAAATGCTTGATAAGAAAGTCGGGCTTTAGCCCCTGAGGGAATCCCGCTTGCGCCACATGGATATTTCTGATGTCAACGGAGGGAGCAGGGGGTTTCAACCCTCTGAATAAAACCGAATTTACGCGCGGCCTTCAGGCCTGGGCCTTTACTTCCAAACCCTCGGACAAATCAATAGGGTAATCGCCCATCTTTTACCGAGGTGACACATTTCGCGGTATGTCTCAGTGAGCACTAAGGGCTGTTGGCGTAAACCCATAATTCCGCGGAAGCTGATCGGTGGAGCCTTGGCGACTTGTGGGGAGTAATATTATCCCGACTGAGATTATGAGTTCCCCAGGTCTCAAAATCGAGACCTGAGGCATCCGCAGTGAGGTGATGCAATAGGCATCTTTCGTATGTGGGTCACCCGCATACAAACTACATGACTCTTTTTGTTCATCGGAGTGAGGATATGCCGCGATCAAAGAAAAGGCCAGGACAGATTCCGCTCAAGCCCCTTAAGGGATTTGATTTCGGCCTCGTCAATAACAAGCTCGATGGCTTTCTCTTCAATGTCAACCGAGATCTCGAGAGAAAAGCGCAGGAGTCTTTCCAGCGCGGGCATCGCGCGATGGAACGCTGTTTTTCTCTGCTTCGCGTGCTCTTGAATTTTGCAAACAACTCGTACTGCGCGATGCGATACTTGGCAGCCGACACGCCGGAGGATTCAAAGCGCGACATCAAATACGTTCTCGTAGTCCCGACGGTCAATCGGCAACTAGTTGATATTCTCTGCACCATCGTGTACATGCTCGATGAGCTCGTGCCAAGGGCGAATGCTTATCAGCGTGCCGGATACCGAGAGCTTCGCGACGTGCAACATCTATATAAGACGAGCTTCTCGGGTGAAAGCGAATGGAAGGATTACTTCAACATCGTAGACGATGAACTTAAGAAGATTGTCGAATACATGAAGATAACGGAGGGAGAAGTAAAGAATCCGAAGTTGATCCCCTATTGGAAGCACCCGTTCGAGCTGAAGAACGAACAGACCAAGAGCCGAGACTACCTGCGGTATCTCGATAAGTGGGTGTACAGTGAACTTTCGGCGCAGTCACACTTGAGCTTCGCGGGTCTATTGAGGGTCTGGCCCGTACTTGTCGCGAACGATGTTGGGGGCGAAGCGAAGCAGATGGTTGACGATCGCTTTCTGCCCCAATTTCGAGGACACGCAATCGGAGTAATGGCAGTCATCGTGCTCGCGATCGCGTCCGAAATCGACACACACTGCAAACTCGGCAATGCACAATCCGCCGACTATCTTTGGATCATGTTCGGTGAATATATCCCGGAAGCGAAGGAAATGTACGAACTTCGATACCAGAATCGCCAGAGATGAGGAATGCGATTGTAATAGTCTGCCAGTTAACTTCTAGGATACACAGTCGCAATTGAGGATGGATCCCGAGAAACGCCGATGTAGCCTGAATGGATTTTGGAGTGATGCAAAATCGCGTTCCCGCAAATTGATTGAAAACCTCGTTGGTTACCCGCCCACGCTCAGCCCGCCGAAGGCAGTTGGCCCCACNNGACGCGGAAGAGAGAATCTGGGAAAGATCGCCGGGCACTGTATCCTTTCAGATCCGCTCTATCGAAGGCAGTTGGCCCCACCGCAGATGGTTGCAGATAATTACCCTCTACCGGCGCACAATCAAAGCATGAACAAGATTCAGAGCACCGGTCCAATCTGTCCGGGATCAGCCCGGCCCGTTCTTGTACGGGCTTTTCCTGACCCCTGCCCCCTTGTTTTTCGTCCCATTTTCTCCGTTTATTCCCCTAAATTCGGCTTACCCCCCACCCCCCCCACCTGTGGAAATCTTTTTTCGACGTTTTTATTCCTTACAACTTGCATGAAATCAATAACATGCATTTTTACTATGTTAACGAATCAGTAACTGCAAACCCCCGATTTTGACCCTTTTTTAGCCAAAAAAGGGCCGTTTTAGCCCCTGATTGGCCCCTTTTTCGCCAAAAATGTCTCCGGAGCATCGCTCAGAGACTTTCCGCCAACTTGCGAACTTGCTAATGTGCGCGAAGCGCACGCTAACTCGCTAACTTGCCGCAATCGTCTTTTCCGCGGCCTGTTTTGCGCCGGTAAACTAAATCAGTGGAAGCCTCATCCAATTCCGCCGCGCCGCGCCGCATCGTTC
>PLSX01000159.1 GCA_003165315.1 Acidobacteriota bacterium | reverse complement strand
ACGGGCGTGGAAATGTTCAAGAAGTTGTTGGACGAAGGGCAGGCGGGAGACAACGTCGGACTGCTGCTGCGGGGAACGGAAAAGGACGATGTGGAGCGCGGCATGGTGCTGGCGAAGCCGGGATCGATCACGCCGCACACAAAGTTCACGGCCTCGGCCTACGTTTTGACGAAGGAAGAGGGTGGCCGGCACACGCCGTTTTTCAACGGATATCGTCCGCAGTTTTACTTCCGCACGACNNCGACGGACGTGACGGGAGTGGCGACGCTTCCGGCAGGGACGGAAATGGTAATGCCGGGAGATAACGTGACGCTGGAGATTGAGCTGATCACGCCGATCGCCATGGAAAAAGGATTGCGCTTCGCCATCCGCGAAGGCGGCCACACTGTCGGCGCCGGAACCGTGGCGGAAATTATTAAGTAAAGTTGTCAGCTATCAGCTTTCAGCGGTCAGCTAAAACGTCAGCTGGTTGCCGGGTTGGTGGCGGATGGCGAAAAATCTTATAGCAATCAGCTCTCAACGTTTGGCTTGGAGAACGGTTGACCGGAAGACCGAAGCTGATAGCTGAAAGCTGAAAGCTGAGAGCTAAAACCGATGCGCGAAATTATTACAATGCAATGCGGTGACTGCAAAAACCGCAACTATACTTCGACCAAGAACAAGAAGAAGAACCAGGACCGATTGGAGCTGAAGAAGTTTTGCAGCACTTGTCGGCACCATACGGTCCACAAAGAGTCGAAGTAAGTAGGTTATAGGATACATACAGGTGGTAGTTGGCAGTAAGAGCCCGTCGGCGGTCGCGAGTTGCTGCTGCAAACTGTGACCTGATACCTGTAAACAGTTTTAGGGGCGTCAGATTAATGGCTAATCTGCCGGTCTCCAAAACCNNAATCCCTCCGCCCCTGCCAAAGATTTAGGGGCTGGGGGCTAGGGATTGGGGAGTGGGGAAAAAGCGGTCGTTCCAAGGCGCCGCATGGGTTTTCCTCAGCCTCCAACCCCCAGCACCCAGAATCCAGCACTTAAGGTCCGGCAGCAAGAAGGAAAAACAATGGCTGAAGACGTCAGTATACGGAAGAGCGAGAACGGTGGCGCTTTGGACCAGGCCAAAGGGTTCTGGCAGCAATTTCAACAATACGCCTATGAGGTAAAGACCGAGACCAAGCGCGTAACGTGGCCCGGCAAGCAGGAAATTTACGGCACCACCGTAATGGTGATCCTGACGACATTTCTATTCGGTATTTATTTTGCGATCTGCGATAGGGCTTTTGGGTATGGCGTAAAGACTCTGCTTGACTATCTTCGGCACCACTAAGGCGAAATCGCAGGAGAAGGGTGAAAAGCTTGACCGAACAGGAAATCACGACTGGGAAGACGGCCATGGCAAAGAACTGGTACATCCTCCACACTTATTCCGGGTTTGAAAAGAAAGTTGCTGAAACCCTGAAGAGCCGGATCGATGCCGAAGGGCTCAGCGAGCTGTTCGGTGAGATCATGGTCCCCACGGAAGATGTTATCGAGATGCGCCAGGGGAAGAAAGTGGTGACTCCCAAGCTCTTCTATCCTGGCTATGTGCTGGTGGAGATGGAAATGAACGACAACACCTGGCACATGGTACGCTCCACTCCGCGAGTCACGGGATTTGTGGGTTCCGGGCAGCGGCCCAGCCCTCTTACGGCGGAGGAAGTTGACCGGATTGTCCATCGCGTGGAAGTGGCGGCGGAACATCCCAAGCCGAAGCTCAAGTTTGACCGGAACGAGAACGTGAAGATTACAGATGGGCCTTTCAAGGATTTCAATGGCATCGTGGATGAGATCAACGAAGATCGCTCCACTTTGCGCGTCATGGTGACCATCTTCGGGCGTGCAACACCTGTAGAGCTCGATTTTTATCAGGTGGAAAAGATCTAAGAACAGTGACAAGTGACAAGCAGAAAAATCGGGAATTTGGGTTTTCGCTTCCTGCTGGTCACTTGTCACCTGTCACTTGTCACTAGGGGTTAAAACATGGCAAAGCGCGTTACAGCAATGGTAAAGCTTCAGATTCCCGCGGGGAAGGCCACTCCCGCACCGCCCGTGGGCCCGGCCCTGGGCCAGCACGGCGTGAACATCATGGACTTCTGCAAATCCTTTAACGCCAAGACCTCGGCGAAGGATCAGGAAGGCCTGATCATCCCTGTGGTCATCACCGTCTACCACGACCGTACCTTTAGCTTTATCACCAAGACGCCTCCTGCCTCGATTTTGCTCAAGCGTGCGGCGGGAATTGCCAAGGGTTCCGGTGAGCCCAACCGCAATAAAGTTGGAAAAGTTACCCAGAAGCAAGTGGAAGAGATTGCCAAGCTGAAATTGCCCGACTTGAATGCGGGTGACCTGACGGCGGCAATTGCCACTATTAAAGGCACGGCGCGCAGTATCGGTATCGATGTAACTGCGTAGCAGTAACCGGTGGTGCGAAATTCGAAGTTCGAAAAGTCGAAATTCGAAGATCGCCCAATGCGGAGTCAAGTCTCAATTTACGGCGTTCGTTTTTCGAAGGGGAGTTGTTGCAATGGCCAAAGAAGGAAAGAAATATCAGGCGTCCTCCAAGCTGGTTGACAAGCCTGCCTACAACCTGGCGGATGCCATGCCGATCGTGAAGAAAGCGGCGTTTGCCAAGTTCGATGAAACTGTGGAGGTTGCCATGCGCCTGGGGGTCGATCCCAAGCATGCTGACCAGATGGTGCGCGGAACCGTAGTCCTGCCGCATGGGCTGGGAAAGTCCAAGCGCGTTATTGTGATTGCCTCCGGCGATAAGGTTCGTGAAGGGCGGGAAGCAGGCGCCGACGAATCTGGTGGTGAGGATCTGGTGGTGAGAATCCAAGGCGGATGGGTTGATTTTGACGCCGTTGTGGCCACCCCTGACATGATGAAGTCCGTAGGTAAGCTGGGTAAGGTGTTGGGTCCGCGAGGACTCATGCCCAATCCCAAGACGGGTACCGTGACGGTGGATGTGGCACGCGCCGTCAAAGAAGTAAAAGCAGGAAAAGTGGAATTCCGCGTCGATAAGACCGGGATCATCCATTGCCCTGTGGGCAAAGTTTCGTTTGAAGCGCAGAAACTGGCGGAGAACGCCGGCGCCCTGATTTCCAGTGTTATTAAAGCAAAACCTGCCTCAGCCAAGGGCAAGTACGTCAAGAGCATCGTGATTTCTTCCACCATGGGGCCGGGATTGACAATTGACGTGGATTCGGTGGAAGCCGCTTAGTTTTGGATTTTAGATTTTCGATTTTGGATTGAAGCAATCATAAGGGGTCTGTCTGATTTTGAATATTGGATAGAAGTACGGGGGCTTTGGCCCCTAATCCAAAATCCAAAATCTAAAATCCAAAATTGACCGAGGAGTAAGCATGGATCGGGACCAGAAGAAGAAAAGTGCAGAAGAGCTCCACGGGGAGCTTTTGAAGGCGAAAGGCATTGTCCTTTCGGGATTCCAGGGTATTACGGTATCGCAGGATTTTGAGCTGCGGCGGAAGATCTCCGCAACGGGAGCGCATTATAAGGTTGTGAAAAACAGCCTGATTGAGCGCGCCGCCAAGGGGACGCCGGTGGAGCCCATTGCCAAGAAATTGGCTGGAACGACCTCCGTGGCCCTTACAGAAACCGACCCCGTGGCGCTGGCGAAAGCGCTTACGGAGTATGCCAAGGAAAACCCCATCTTCACCTTCAAATCCGGTGTGGTTGAAGGAAGAGTGGTTAATCTCGCTGACTTTAACGCCCTGGCAACCCTGCCTTCCAGGGAAGCATTGCTATCCAAGGTTCTGTTTTTGTTCAATTCACCAGGGCAGCGGGTGGCATCGACGTTGTCCGGCGTGGCTCGCAACCTCGCCTATGTAATCTCGCAAGCCGTGAAGGAAAAGAAATTTCAGGAAACAGCCAACAGCTAACGGCTGGCGGCTCACAGTCGAAGGCGTTATTTCTGTGGGCTGTAAGCAGTGAGCTATCAGCTACATTGAAGAGGAGAATCTAGCATGTCGGAACGTGTAGAGAAGATTGTTGAAGACGTAAAGGGATTGACCCTGCTGGAAGCTGCTGAGCTCGTGAAGCGGCTGGAAGAAGTTCTGGGTGTGTCCGCGGCCGCGGCAGCTCCTGTGGCAGTTGCGGGAGCGGGCCCGGCTGCCGGAGCCGCTGCGCCTGCTGAAGAGCAGACGGAGTTCTCGGTTGTCTTGACCGCTGTCGGCGCCAACAAGATCAATGTCATCAAAGCCGTGCGCGAAGTCACCAGCCTTGGACTGAAAGAAGCCAAGGATCTGGTTGATGGCGCTCCCAAGGCTATCAAAGAAGGAGTCTCCAAGGAAGAGGCGGAGACCATCAAGAAAAAGTTCACTGAAGCTGGCGCTTCCGTCGAAGTGAAATAACTGTCCTCCCGCCAGGCCTCAGGGAAGAAAGGGCTTAGACCCGAGCTTCGTTGGGGAAATTGCCTGGTGGTAAGGTCCTCTCACGCATGGTGATGAGCGACGAAATTGCCGATTGCCGATTGACCATTATCGAGTTCGGCCAATCCTCCATCGACAATCGGAGATCGGCAATCTCGCTTGTCACTGCTCTTTTGTGGCACGGATGAACCCATGGACTGCTGGGCCATCAGGGTGAATCGCTTGCATCCTCACAGGCTAAGTGTGCATCCAATCTGGTAAGGGATCCGTGTCACCATTGTCCGAACGACTTTTGAAATTTCACGCAAGGAGCAAAAGGAATGCCTAACGGCGGGAACGGCGCTGTGCGTCAGCGTATTAATTTCTCTAAAATTCCCACAGTCATTAAGATTCCGAATCTCATCGAGGTCCAGCGACGCTCCTACGAGCGCTTTTTGCAGATGAATCTTCTGCCCTCGGAGCGGGAGGATGTGGGACTGCAAGCCGTTTTTAATTCCGTCTTCCCCATCACGGATTTCCGTGGCATCGCGCAATTGGACTTTGTGGATTACTCCATCGGCAACTGGGAGTGCAAATGCGGCAGCCTCAAGGGGCTCCACCACCTGCGAAGCACCTGCAAAAACTGTGGGCACACGGTCATCACCGATCCTTTCAAGGTGGGCGAGGTTCTTTGCACCAAGTGCGGAACCTTCAATAAGAACGTGGTGACGTTTTGTAACAAGTGCGGCGATCCCGTGGCCCTGCAGTTGAAGTACGATGTGACAGAGTGCCAGGAGCGCGGCATGACTTTCGCGGCGCCCCTTAAAGTTACCATCCGCCTTACCCTCTACGACAAAGACCCGGACACCGGGCACAAAAGCATCCGCGACATCAAGGAACAGGAAGTTTACTTTGGTGAAATTCCCCTGATGACGGAAAACGGTACGTTCATCGTGAACGGCACCGAGCGCGTGATTGTCAGCCAATTGCACCGTTCCCCGGGAGTCTTTTTTGAGGCCAATGCTCAGAAGACCTACTTCCTGGGGAAAATCATTCCCTATCGTGGATCTTGGGTGGAATTTGAGTACGACACCAAGAATCTTCTCTACGTCCGCATTGATCGCAAACGCAAATTCTTGGCCACCATCTTCCTGCGGGCGCTGGGACTGAAGAACGACGCGGAAGTCGTAAAGGCTTTCTACAAAATCGAAAAAATTTCACTGAAGGAACGCAAGCTGTTCTGGGAAGTGTCTGACGGTCTCGTCGGCAATCGTATTTCCAAGGCGATCGATCACCCGCGCACCCATGAAGCGGTGGTGCCGGCAGGACGCAAGATTACGGCAGCGGCTTTTAAGGAAATCCTGAAGGCCAAGATTACCCAGGTGGAAGTGGCTTCCCACGATTTGGAAGGAGCCTTCACCGCCAGCGATATCATTGATCCCTCGACGGGAGAGGTGCTGCTGGAAGCCAACACGGAAATCAATGCCACCGTCCTGAACACCATTCTGGATTCCCAGATTGCGGAATTGCAGGTCTTTTTCCCCGAACGGGACGACGCCGGCTCCGTCATGGCGCAGACTTTGAAGCGCGACACCATCAAGACCCCCCATGAGGCGCTGATCGAGATGTATCGCAAGATGCGCCCGGGCGATCCCCCGACACTGGAAACCGCCACTTCGTTGTTCAATGGCATGTTCTTCGACCCCCGCAAGTACGACTTCTCCCGCGTGGGACGCCTGAAATTCAACATCAAGCTGGGTTATTACTCCAAACTCAAGACCCGGCTGGATGACAAGGCCACGGAATTTGAGATTCTGGACTCCCGGAATTTCCCCAAGGCCAACTACTACGTTGTGGTTGACGACGAAAAGATGTTCGTCGGCAAGAGGGAAGGGAACATCTGCTCCGAAGTTGTCCGCGCCTGCGAAGGCACATTGGCCACCGACCATTCCGAACTTTCGCCGGTGCAGTTGCCGCTCGATAAGCGCACCCTGGAGCCGGAAGACTTCTACTCCGCCATTCGCTACCTGCTGACACTGAAGAAGAACCCTGGCGGCAACTACGTGGTGGATGACATCGATCACCTGGGAAATCGCCGCGTTCGCGCTGTCGGCGAATTGATTGAAAATCAGTTCCGCCTCGGCCTGGTGC
>PLSX01000106.1 GCA_003165315.1 Acidobacteriota bacterium | reverse complement strand
AGGGTTTTGAAATAGCTTCTAGGCAGCACGTCCCGGCCTAGCGCAGCTTATAAGGTCTTCCCCGGTACATTCCCACACGTTCGACGCTCTTGATGCGAATAAGCTGAACGCTGATATTATCACTGCCATCCCTTTCATTGGCAAGAGCCACCAATTCCCGCGCGGATTCATTGAGGTCCCGATGATGGGTGACGATGTTGGCCATGTCGGAATCCTCCAGCGCTCCATGCATGCCATCGCAGCAGAGCAACAGCACGTCTCCAGCAACCACCTGCGTCTGATTGATGTCGACATTCACGAACAGATCGTGCCCCAGAGAGCGCAGCAGCTTATGGCGATTAGGGGATTGTGCGAGTTCATCCGCGGAGATCAATCCCAGGCGCACATGTTCATTGGCCACGGTGTGATCGCGGGTCAGCAGCGAGGCGCGGTTTCGCCGGATCAGGTAGCAGCGTGAATCTCCCACATGCGCAATGACGGCCCGGTCGTGACGAAGAGCACAGGCGACCATCGTGGTGGCCATGTGCGTCCCGCCTGGCGCGGCGGAACGACCCGCTTCATAAACCTTCAAATTGGCCTTCTCCACCAACTTGGGCAGAAGCGTCGTGTGGGGTTCGCTGGCGCGGGAGTGCCGGAATCCCTCCACCACGGTATCCACCGCAAGGCGGGAAGCTACTTCACCGCGTTCATGTCCACCGACGCCATCGGCCAGGACAAAGAGCCAACCCTGTGAACGAGCCTGGGACGGGTTAGCCGGGACGACGTGCCCATGCGAGTCCTCGTTGTTATCCCGGAGCTTGCCGATGTCACTATGTTCGCCGAATTCGATGTCCAACATGGAAGCTTGCGCCGTCCGCTCTCCTGAAGTTAAGGATACATGACGAACCTGTAAAATTTCCGCAGTGTTTTCTATCATAACATCTCCTTGGTGGTTGAACGCCGCTTGGAAACCCGCGATTTCACGGGATTTTTAACCAAACCAGATTCTCGGGGACGGACCGCAAATACCATTCTTCCGGCACCGCTGGTCGCAATTCGCTCCGTTCTTTCAGCGAGCAAAGATTTATGGATGCGCGCCACAGTTTCGGTGAGCCGCGCCGGATAATTTGTGATGATTCCGTCCACCCCCTCAAGAAGAGTGCGGCGCATCTGCCGCGGGCTATCCACCGTCCACGGAATAACCAGCATCGAAGCACCGTGAGCCCGGCGAATAAAGGATGGCGAAACGACTGTCCAACGGGGCAGTAGTACCTCTGCCCCGAGGGCCTTCGCTTTGGCGAAGGCGGGCGGGTGGCTCGAAATATGGAGGCCCAGATTGATCTTGGGATCAAGTTTTCGCAGGCGCCGCAATCCCGGCAGGTTATGGGCAATCACCCGCGTGAGGTGGCGCACCCCGGCGCGGTCAATTTCCTTGAGGACTTTGGCTTCAGCTTCCGGTGTGGGGCGGTTGATGGCGATCAACGCCATGCATTTTTGTTCCCGAACCCAATGCAGAACTTCAAAGAGCAAGGGAATGGACTCGTGGGCATACTTCCGCCTGGCACGGGAAGGGAAGCGATGATTGAACCATGAGCCGGCATCAAGTTGAAGCAGCGCATTTGCGCGCTTCTCTCGCACCCTGCCCTGGGCAGGAGTGGTACGGCTCAGCCGGGCATCGCAGATGACAACAGGCACGCCATCGGAAGAAAGGTGGACGTCGAGTGCGATTCCTTCCGCCCCCTCGCGCAATGCCAAATCGAAGGATGCAAGGGTATTTTCTGGTGCTTCGCCTGCTGCTCCACGTTGGCCGATCTTGAGCGGAGGCCAAAGGAGAGCTTCCTCCCGAGGTTGACGGACACGCTTTGGGGAATTAGAACGAGCGACCATGGTGATTCTTCGCAGCTGCAGGAGTTTGGGGAAAGACAACATCATCGTGACTGAAAAAACTGGACCAGCGGGACGGTGTGGGCCGCCCCGCCAGTCCGGAGTACCGGGGGGTAGACTACGGATGAACCCCCTTCGAATTAGGATGCTGTCGCCTTGCTTTCAACAAACGTTGTACGCCCCGACTTCTTGCTGGACCGGATGAAGTAGATGCCGCCGAAGATCGCCCAGACCAAGGCGATTCCCAAGGCGCTCAAGGGCTCCATCTTGGTGCCGAAGCCCATGAAGGGGCCGACCAGGTAGAAGATCATGCAGGCGAGATTGGCCAACAGGCCAAACAGGGGAATCAGCAAGTGCTTCAGGACGCTGAACTTGGGATGGTTGTGGTAAGCCACCATGCAGATTACACAGCTGAGGGCATACAGCACGAAGGTGCCGAAGTTTGACGCCAGCGTGATGGTCAGCAGGCTGTTGGGAAGCGCCGCCAGCTTGTCGTGCGAGAAATAGCCGAAGCTGGACCAGAATCCATGCGGAAGGGCCGCGATGACTGTGTCGGCGGGAGCGCTGGCATCGCCGAATACTGTGAACAAGGCCAGGCAACCAAATACCGCGGAAATAACCGCCAGGGTCCAGATGGCACGGTGGGGCGAAAGGTTCTTGTCGTGCAGAAGTCCAAAGTGCTCCGGAACTTCCTCATCCTTGCCCA
>PLSX01000223.1 GCA_003165315.1 Acidobacteriota bacterium | reverse complement strand
TATCCAGTGTCACTAAGTACTAGGCGTCACATTTGCTCCGGACATTCTCCAATCCCTGCCGGAACTGCTTCGCCATACTCTCTCTTCCGGAATAGCCACGGGCGGCATGTGTGCGCTTTTACTCAATACCGTCCTTCCCGGCGAGCGAAGCTAACCCGGATTTCTCACCAGCCAGGCTGGTGCCAGTGTGCATTTCCCATCGCTCGAATTCGGAGCGAAGCTTTGGATTGCGTGCAGCTTGCTGGCTGGAAATCGATCAGGAAGGATGAATCGCGAATGGGACGAGATTCTCGCAAGCTCGCTGGCTGGAATGTGCCAGGGAACAATGCAGGAAAATTGAGGCGATGATTCGGACTTTCGCCAGCAGCCTTGCGAAAGGGAAAGCGGCAGCAAGCTGCAGGCACTCCAAAGCTTCGCTCCGTGTCCCCCAACAGTCAGTTCCCAGCGGAGCGCATTCAGAATGATCGGGACGGCCCCGTGCGGACAGTGCTCAGGGCCCCCATTCCAAAAGCGTGGTCAGAAATCAGGGCTAAGGCCAGAGGAGGCATGATGTAATCCCATTCTTTGATCTATACCGACTGCCTTCTGCCTATTGCCGGCTGCTTTCCATCAACTCTCCCCGCATCACAGTAACAGCCTGGCCGCCGAGTTTGACGCGGTCGCCCACCAATGCCACTTTGATCACCCCACCGCGTTGGGAGGCTTGATAGGCGAGAAACTCCGTTTTGCCAAGGTGCTTCGCCCAATACGGCGCGAGTACGCAGTGGGCGGAGCCGGTAACGGGATCTTCGTCAACTCCCGAGCCGGGCGCGAAGAAGCGGGAGACGAAATCGAATTCTCCTTCCTCGGCACGCGCCGTCACGATCACTCCGCGCGCCTTGGTCTGCTTCAACAGGTTGAAGTCAGGAGTAAGGTTGCGCACGGTCTGCTCCGAATCCAGCTCAACCAGGTAATCGAACTGACTCATCCCGACGTACCGCGGCTTGACTCCAAGCGCGTTTGCAAGCGAATACCAATATGTAGCGGGTTCCTCCATCTTGGCGGGGAAATCGAGTTCAATCCAATTGCCCCTAAGGTCAGCCGTCAGCAAGCCGCTTTGAGTCTGGAACCGTGCCTGCTGATACGGATTGAGCGTGCCAGACTCCCACAAGACATGGGCGCTGGCAATAGTCGCGTGCCCGCACAACTCCACTTCCACCGCCGGCGTAAACCAGCGCAAATTGAAACCATCATCCTTCGGAACCAGAAAAGCAGTCTCCGAAAGGTTCATCTCCCGGGCAAGGTCACGCATCCATGCTTCCGCCGCAGGGGCCGCCAAAATACAAACTGCCGCCGGATTTCCGGCAAATGGCCGGTTGGTAAATGCATCAACCTGATAGATGATCTGGCCCATAATGTTCTCCACTTTCAGTGGGGCTGAGCTTAGCCTGCGCGATGAGAGGCTCGAGCCCGCCTGCCTCGTGCGATTCTACTACCGCCCACCGTTTATATGCTTGTCGAAAAAATCCGCCGCCGCATGATAGGCAGTCAGCCAGTGCTTATGCGTCAGGAATGCATGTACTTCGTCAGGAAAAACAATCTGCTGAAATTCCACGCCCTGTTTTCGCAACGCCTCCACGAGCACGACCATATTGGAGAAGGAGACATTGCGGTCATCGTCGCCTTGAATCAACAGCACGGGCGAGCGCCACGTCTTCACATCTGCCAGGGGGGATGACTCGTACGCCACTCGCGCCCACTTCTCCGCCTTTTGAGGATCTTCAGGATTGACGGTGCGCGGAAATTCCAAATTCCAGTCATGCACCCCGTGGAAGTCAACTCCGCAGGCAAACATGTCGGAAGCCCGTGCCAATCCCAGGGCGGTCAGGTAACCGCCGTAGGAACCGCCCCACAGGCCGATGCGGCCGGGATCAACATCTGGGCGCGATCGCAGATAATTGCCTGCACCTTGCACATCATTGAACTCGCTCGCCCCGGTGGCGCCATAGTTCAGCGCCTCGCGAAATTCCATTCCATATCCAATTCCACTGCGATAGTTCACCGAAAGCACGATGTATCCACGACTGGCCAGATACTGATTCAGGGCATAGGCATTGTGGTAATACTGCATGTAATGCCAGCCCAGCAGCATTTGCCGGCGCGAGCCGCCATGGAAGAAGACGAGGGCCGGGTGGCGCTCGCCTGCCCGCGGAGTCGAGGGGGTGAAGATCTGGCCATGCATCTTCATCCCATCCGTTGCGGTAATCATGACCAGTTGAGGCGCCACCAACTGTGCGGCAGGAAAATCGCTGGGCATCGACCCCGAGGCAAGGTCATGTACAACGCCGTCTTGATCCACCTGCGCGGGCCGGGCTGGCCACTGGGCGTCAGAGCGCAGCAGCGCGATCCCCTGCCCATCGCTCAAGACCACCGGCGCCCATTCAATACCTTGCCCACTCGTGATCCGGATTGGTTGCGTGGCACTTGCCACCTCTCTCCACAAATGCCTACGGTCAGTATCGTCCTGATTGGAACTGAAAATCACCTCGCGGCGGTCGGGCGTTTGAACTACATTCTCGACTTCAAAATCGCCCGGGGTCATCGGCGTTGCTGCACCGCCGCCAACGGGGATTGAATGGAGATGCAACCATCCATCACCTTCCCAGGGGAAGACAAGCTGGCCACCGGCCATCCAAAATAATTGCTGCTCCGCCGACAGTGCATGAAAGACACTCCCCTGCCCCTCATGTGCCCTCCAGATTTCACGCCCCACGCCTGTTGCCACGTCAGCAACACGAATCGACCAAGGCGGTCCCGCTCGCCGGGGGCCAAACCCCTCTTCGCCGGATTTGGCCGGGAGGCGCAGATAGGCCACCTGCTTGCCGTCCGGTGACCACACCGGGTCGCGGTCGCGATCTACACTGGGGTCAAGGTAGCGCAGACTCTTTTGCGAGAAGTCGTAGACCCCAATAAAGCTGTGCTCATCGCGCCCACTCACAAATGCCAGATTGGAACCGTCCGGAGACCAATGCAGACCCTCTGCTTTCCCTCCTGCGTGGACCAGTTGCATCGGCTTATCATTACCATTGAGCGTTGCCAACCAAACCTGACCCTTATAGACGTAGGCCACTGCATCGCCCCGGGGGGAAACGGCGGGAGTATGCCCTGCAGCCACCTTTCGCGGCAGGTCGCCAGTGAGCGTCACCATCCAGATATCCTGTTCCACTCCCTGCGGAATGCTCCGCGGATTGGGCGCCTCCCGGTTCGTCTCAAAATCCCCGCCACGCACGTAAACGATGGCGCGGGCATCGGGCGTCCACGCAAGCTCATCAATCTCCTGCCCGTCGTCTTCAGCGTAGGAGGTCACCTCTCTCGCCTTATAATCCGGTGGCTCGGCAACCCAGATATTCCGCACGCCGCAAACGTCAAACACCCACGCCATCTTTCCGCCCGCGGGGGCGGCCACCAAATCACTTGGGAAAGGCGCGCTCATCACCTGTTCGAGGGTGAAAGGCTTTTGCTGGGCCACCGCCAACCCCAAACCGGCCAGTACAGCAAGCAGCGGCATCATCGAACAAACTCGTAGGCGGAATCGCATGGCGTTAGGCTCCTCGAAGACAGTCCGATTATACACAGGTGAAACCTTTGTCGAGTACAGCCTTGGCTGGCGTTGCGAACACCGTGTTAGAATCCTTCTCGTTGTGGCAAGGCCACCCTGAGAATAATGCAGGATGCCTGTGCCGCGAAAAGTCTTGGAGCCCCATTGATACCTACATTCTCGCGCCGAGTCCTGATGATGGCCGCTATGCTGGGCTTGTTAGCCGTCATGGAGGCGGCAATGCTGCTTTCCGTCCATCAGGAGTCGCAAACCTCGGACGAAGTTTACAGCTTGTTTGCCGGCTATTGTCACTTGACGGTGGGCAACTATTCCATCTGTCCCGCCTATCCCCCCTTGACCAAGGATGTGGGTGCGCTGCCCTTACTTTTCCTACACCCGGTTGTCCCACCAATGACGCAGGCCGAAGTCTCGGACTTTCGCAGCGGACGCATTTTTCTCTATTCGAATCGCGCTGACCTTCTGCTTTTCGCCGCGCGCACCGCCATGACCGTGTTTCCGATAATGCTGGCCGTTCTCGTCTTTCTGGCAACATGGGAAATGTTCGGCGCCGGCCCAGCATTGATCGCCCTGGTGTTAATTGCATTCGAGCCCAATTTCCTGGCGCATGGCGCACTTGTCACCAACGATGTGGCACTGGCCTGTTGCGTGTTCGCCGCCGTGTATACCTTCTGGCGCTATATTGTGAATCCCAACGCGTGGCGATTGGCTGCTTGCGGAGTTGCCGCCGGATTGACATTGGCGTCCAAGCATTCCGGTATCATCCTGTTCCCAATTTTGTTTCTATTGGCTCTGGTGGAGTTTCTGAAACCGACGGATTGTGTGGCCAGTCCGGCCCAGTCCAGCACGGGCGAATCCCCGCACGGGCAGGATGCACTTGTTGATACTCCACCCAACCGCCTCAAGTCCGCCCTAAACCTGATCTTAGCGCTCGTTGCCGTCGCGGCGATTTCAATCGTTGTGATTTGGGGATTTTACGGCTTCCGGTATAACCCCGTCCTCGGTTTACCCGCACCCTCCATGGCGCCCTTATTGGATGGGTTGCCAAGCCGTCGCGCAGCCGCCGGAATTGCGTTGGCAGCAAAAGGCCATCTGCTGCCGGAGGCATTCCTCGATGGATTGGCATTCTTCTTTGCCACAGCCTCGCGCCCCACTTTCCTGCTCGGCGTGCGCTATGTGCACGGAGTCTGGTTCTATTTCCCCACCGTCATGATGATCAAATCGACCTTGGGGTTTCTCCTCCTGCTTGCCCTCGCGCCTTTTGCCCAGGCGCTGCGGGCTCGAGGATTTCGCCGCGAGGTCTTGTGGGTGGTTGTCCCAGCCGCAGTATTTCTTGCCGCGAGTATGACCTCAAAACTCAACATTGGAATCCGCCATATCCTCCCGGTATATCCGTTCCTGATTGTTTTGATCTCGGTAGGGGCCTGGTGGCTGGCGACAAAGCGGCGCGCCTGGGGGATCGTCGTGGCAGGCATCGTGCTGTTCCACGCCGCATCCTCGCTTCGGGCCTTCCCCAACTACATCTCGTACTCAAATGAACTATGGGGAGGCCCTCTCAAGACTTATCGAGTCCTGACGGATTCAAACGTGGATTGGGGTCAAAACCTTCCCGCAGCAAAGCAGTACCTCGCCACCCACTCCGCCACCCCTTGCTGGCTGGCCTATTTCGGCAGTGTAGATCCGGCGTACTATGATATTCCCTGCAAGCTGCTTCCAGTGCACACGGCCGTTATCTGGGAGAGGCAGCTCGATGAAATTCCCCCTGACATTCAAGGAACCGTTTTGTTAAGTGCGACGGAGATGTCGGGCCAACTCTGGGGACCTGGGGAACTCAATCCCTATGAGGCGTTCCGCACTGCGAGGCCTGCCGATTGCCTGGGTGGGTCGATTCTTGTTTACCGCGGAAGTTTCCATGTTCCCCTGGCTTCAGCTTTAAGTCTGCTGGGCAAGATAACGGATTTGGCGAACCATGGCAAGATTGACGCCGCAGTCGCTGAGGCACAGACAGCGGAGACTCTCGCACCGCAATCCGTCGATGTGCAGGTCGTCCTGGGACGTCTTCTCCAGGCACAAGGACGCAATCCAGAGTCACAACAGGCCTTTCAAAATGCCCTTCGCTTCGCCCTTACAATTCACCCAGAGGCCCAGGATTATTGGGTCCCCATCATCGAGAACGA
Source organism: Acidobacteriota bacterium (assembly GCA_003165315.1). Lineage (GTDB taxonomy): Bacteria > Acidobacteriota > Terriglobia > UBA7540 > UBA7540 > Bog-366. The sequence goes on along the minus strand of PLSX01000223.1, from coordinate 30,746 downwards.
ATTGCGAAACCGGTAAGACATGAACGATAAATGGTGAAAGATGAAGGATGAAATGCAAAATCGGATGAGCTTAGGTCGTTTTGAACTATTGAAAGGTTCGGGCAATGGAGGAGTTCACAACTTCTCCGACAAATTTCGGCCTCTATAGATCGAGCGGTGCAAGCAGTTCCTTGATGTTGCTGTCATCCACCAACAGATTTAACGCCTCATCCCGCAGGCCGTCGATCTCATCAAAAGCAAGGAACAAGCGCATCTTTGCCGCTGCGTATAGTTCGTTGGAATCCAGATCCCGGCCCTCGGTCTGCCGCCAGGAGGAAAGCGCACTTTCCGAAATAAACACTCGCAGGATGAAAGGCGGCTTTTGATCCGGCGTGACGACAAAGATGTAATCGCTTCCCACGCCCTGTCCCTCGGGACGTTTGACGCGCCGGATGCCGGCAAAGAAGTACTGATACGCCGTGCCGGTTTGTGCCGCGTAAAACTTGTAACGACGAGACATAGAGAATCAACAGCCAAGCCTGCTGCCGTCCGTTTTCCACCTATTTACCACTCCTGGGTCCGCGCAAGAATGTGACTTGGCCCGAGCCCAGCACCACTTGCTTGACGTGGTCTGTATAGGGAAAGGGTTTGCTCAAATCAAAATGGTATTTCGGCTGTAAAACATTTTGGATCATGTAATCCACCAGCCAATTGGGGACCGTGGTGCCGCCCACAACAATGCTTTCAACCTGCAACAGGACGCCATCGGCCCTTGATTGGACCTTTATCGCGATCGTAACGTGTTGCGTTCCATGAAACATCGCAGCCAATATCTTTGGCCCCATATCATTCGGATTGGGATACAAGCGACTGAGCTCATTGAAGTCCACATCACCTGAGACGATTGCGTGTTCAGGCTGCACCTGGACGGATGGGGTTCCCACACCGGCAGGAAGAAATTCTTTTGAGTGAACCCTAAGATAGGAATTGGCTTCGTGCTCGGTAATGATTACGGCGGGATAAGACGGAAGTGGTTGCGTATCTTTGCCCCCCAAGATTTGCATCTTTCCCTCAAGTGACTTCGACGCCGCAAGCGTGGCGGGATCAAAGGTCTCACTGCCGGCGCTTAGCGCGGTGCCGAAGACTACGAGGATTGTGGCCAGCGCGAGGGTGGCAAGAGGGCAAGCAGAGGGTTTCAGGGTTCGACCTGGACTTGAGCGGGCATTCGTGGACATTGTTTTGGCGCTTTCTGTCAAAGTGACCTCCCGTGTTCGGTAGGGACTTTCAGTCCCACGCTATCATGCAGATTTTAGGGCGAATAGCCCGGCGTAAGCCGGAGTTTTTCGGACTATCCTGTTATATTTCAGCGGACTCCCGCTCCCCGGGGCCTTCCTGCGCCCGCCACTCCCTCCTGGGGGTTGACCACGAGATGGTCAATTTGTCCACCCAGACGAACCTCCGGGAGGATGGGAGAAGGGGACGGAACTTCTTCGCGCGCCAGCCACCGACGGTGAAGGCGACGGGCGTCAGTGCGGACATTCAGGTCCAGCGCTCCGGTCCAGGCGTAAGTCCCATGGATTTGCAGACTTGCCCCCCCCAAGTCCAGTGCCGCGCTCTTCAGGATGAAGCGGCGATTGAGAATTTCCAAGTTCAGAGTGGTGGGAGGGGCCGTAACTGGGCCGCGCACAGGTTCAAGTTTACCCCAATGCGAGTTTTGCGCCAAGGTCCCTAGGGGATCGAAATTACCGAAGGAAATATCTTTCGCACGCACCTGCAATTGGCCGGTAAGATTATCCGCCAATTCCTCCCGCCCCAGGCCGCGCGTCTGGAAATCCCCCCGAGCGTCTAATAAACCACGCAAGTCATGCACTGGGCCGGGCAGTCGGGCGGTCAACAACTGCAGGGCGATGCCAACGAGGGCGCATTGGCCGGACAGAACCGGAGGCGAAACAGTGAAATCCACCGAGCCTCCCGCATCGCCACGTCCCCCGCTGGCGTGGAAGGTGGCCCCCTTCATCCGAATCATGCGGCCCGCCACTTCAAAATTTCCCTGAAAGTCCTTCATCACGACGCCACGGTAGCTAAGTTCAGGGGTGGCAAACCGCCCGTCGGCATTCAGGCTTTGAAAAATATGGGATGCTGCTTCCCGCCGCGCTGCGAAGGATGACAGGCCAGGCAGCCTCTCCAGCAGTGCCAAAGGCCGTCGCAAGCCCAGGGCGTCAAACCACAATGCGGCCTCTTCCAGATTCAGTCTGCTCGCCCGCACATCAAATCTCCAGGGAATTTCGCGTCCCCCCTCATGAGTAATCTTGGAATTGAAAACACTTGTCCCCAGGACTGCCACGACAGGGTCGGCGGTGATTTGATTGCCGGTGATTTGCAAGCTGGCGCGAGGGAGGTTCAGCGGCTCCGTCAGCCCGGGGATCAACAAGCGCGCCGCCCGCATTTCTGCGCGCCCGGAAAGCACAGGGCGCTCGAGCGGCCATGCCGAACCCGCCAAACGAACGCTGGCAGTTAGAGATCCGGTCGCGCCGATGGCTTGCAAAGGACGGATGCCCAGCCCGCTCCCGAGTGCGGCAGCCTGTCGCAGGGGGACTCCTTTCGCCGTAAGCTGCACCTCATATTGCGGCCCGATCTTAGCCCTGTCGATCGATCCCTGCGCCGTGAAGACCGCGCGAGGGGCCAGAGTGATCTGGACCGGCGCCAAAATCGCCCCTTGATTGTTGATGTGCACAGCAATGTCGGAAACGGGGAACGGTCCGGAAGGGGTCTCCAAGCTGGCTTGCTGCGCGCTTACATAACCGCCATAATGCCGCTCGCTCCAGGGACCCTGAATCGCCAGCATACCGTCAATCCTGCCCTTCACGCTCCATGAACCAGCATTTGGCCAGAATCGTCGAATCGCGGCCAGCACATCCTCCAAGCGAGAATGTTCCAACGCCACAACACAATCCAATTGAGGGTCCGACTGCAGCTTGTCTACCGAACCGGAAACGTGCAAGTGCGAATCGGCAAAGGAGGCGTCGAGGCTTTCCATCTGAATGCGTTCCCGTCCGCGCACCAGGCGGCCACGAAATCGGATATTCCAAGGCATGGGATCGGAAGGTGGGGGTTCCTCCCAACGCTGGAGTTGTGTCAGACCGCTTTCACCCTCTACGGTGAGATCCAGCAGTGATCCCGCCAGGTGCACATCCAAATCCATCACACCATAAATTTCCGGATTTGTGCCGATGATGACGGGGATCCAATCATAAAGCATGGCGCCTTTCGCCCGCAGCCGGGCATCGATGGGACCGCTTAAATCAGCTCCGGGTTGCCACGTGCCGTTGACCTCCACCGGGCCCGGAGTGGGCAGAGTAAGGTCGGAACGAACCGGGCTGGCGGTGATTTGGAACTGCACGCGGCGCTCGGCCGGATTCACCTGTAAGCGCGCGCGAACTTCTGTCAGGGCAAAAGGTTTCTTATCGGCCCCCACTTGAAAATTAATGCGGGCGTCAGTCACGTCCAGGTCCAATTGTTCCGCGCCCCCCGAATGATTTGCTCCCCCTGCCTTGCTGGCGGGCGCGGTCACGCCGCTTTGAAGCAGCAACTTTTCCACGTTCCAGTCGCCGCGGGAGTTCAGAACCACATTGAAGCTGGGATGATCAAGGTGAAGGTGGGCAAAATCCATGCGCGAGCGCCAAAGGCTGTGCCAGCGCAGGTCGCAATCAATCTGGTCAACCCGGGCAAAGGGCTCGGACCCGAACTCAGCATCCTCGTCGACTTCCACATCCTGAATGGAGAATCCCGGCCGCGGCAGCAGACGGAAGGACAACTCTCCAAATTTCACCGGCCGGTGCAATGTTTGCTCCAGACCGGCCTGAAGCCGGCGGCGATAGCGTTCAGCGCTGAAGTAGGAAGGAACGATCCATGCCGCCAATCCCAGTAGAAGCAGGGCGACAGCAAGATTGCGGACGCGTCGGCGGTTGCGGGAGGGCATTAGCGTACAAAGTTCAAGGTGCGCCGCCAGCGTGTCTTGGTCGGGAAATGAATGATCAAGTCCACGATTTGCGAGACGCGGTCGCTGAGAGAGTTGTGCTGGTACTCGTCGTGGGGTGTCTCAAAGGACCAGTAGATTAAAACGGGTCGGCCAATCACCACGTCGCGCGATACAAAGCCCCAAAAGCGGCTGTCCCAGCTCTGCTCGCGATTGTCACCCATGACAAAATATTTTCCCGGGGGCACAATGAGCTCGCCATTCTTCACCGCGCTGGTAATCTCTGCCTCCCAGGCGGAGGTGGCGCCGGAAAGATATTCGTTTTCCGGTGGAGGGAAATCATCACCGGGGCGAAGTTCATCAGCATAGTCGGGGTCATGACGGACATACGGCTCAGTTTGCGCCTGACCATTGACAAAAACCTGCCGGTGAAAAATCCGGATATGGTCGCCGGGAACTCCGATAACGCGCTTCACGAAATGTTCACCGGGTTCCGTCTGGTCATCGGTGGGGGTGAATTTGAACACCACCACGTCGCCACGGCGCAAATCGCGGTAAGGCAGCAGCCGTGCGAGCAATCCCCCCTGCGGGGCAAAAATGAACTTATTCACCAGCAGGTGGTCACCAATTAAAAGGGTGTTTTCCATGGAACCGGTGGGAATCTTGAATGCCTGAAGCGCGAACGTGGTTCCAAAAATGGCCAGGATGACCGTGACCACCAGGGATTCAAAAGTGTCGCGCGTTGATGACTTCTTGACGGGTTCATCCATGCGTTTCGGTCTTCTTTCCCAACTTTTCCAGAATCATGCGTGCCGCTTCCTGCTCCGCAGCCTTTTTATTGCCGCCGCGCCCGCGGGCTATAAGATTGTCTCCTGCCAGGGCCTCAACCGTAAAGGTTTTTTGATGCTCTGGGCCCGACTCCTCCACCACCAGATATTCTGCTGGGGCGCTTCTTTCCGCCTGCAGGAGTTCCTGCAAAGTGGATTTGTAGTCGATGGAAAAAAGTTCGCTGGCCGCCCCGGCCAGATCCTGAGGTACGATAAAGGTAGCAATAAAATCCCGAGCCGCATCAATACCCCCATCACGATAAAGCGCAGCCACAACGGCTTCCAGGGCGTTCACCAGCAGCGCGGGCTTGTCCCGCCCACGGGTTTTCTCTTCCCCCCGCCCCAGGCGCAGGTATTGGCCAAGATTCAGGCTATTAGCGACGGCATAGAGATGCGGCGCAGCCACAAGGTGCGCGCGCGCCCGGGTCAAATTACCTTCTTCCCAACCGGGAAAAGCGTCCGCCAACATCACGCTGACAACAAAGGAGAGAACGGCATCGCCGAGGAACTCCATCTGCTCATTGTCCCGCGGCCGGTCCGCAGACTCTTGCGCATAGGAGGAGTGCGTCAGCGCTTCCAGGAGGAATTGCAGATTGCGAAATTGGTAGCCGACCGCGGCTTGAAACAGATCGGGGTTATTTTCCGCCATGCTGATTGGGCGCCGGTTCCTTGCCTCTGACGCGAGGCAGCGCCCTTGACCTTTCCGGCAGGTCCCACGGAACGTCCCCCCTCAAGAGCCAGGGCAAAAGACCGAGAGATCGGAGGCCTTTGCTGAGGCGCCCTTCAGGGCGGCAGTCCTTCCTTTGCGCAAGCAGCTGTCTGGGGCAGCCCGCCTGGGGTGGCGGTAGCAGCAGCTACCGCTTTGCTCCCCAACCATGATGATCACCCATTTTCCCGCGAGTTTGAGGACGGGGAGTAGCTGCCGCTACCTCATGCCAAGGCAACCTACGGCTTGGCGGGTGCGCCAGCTTTCGCCTTCGCAGCTTTCAGATTGGCAACTTGAGCATCGGCGTATTGTTTCAAAACGCCCCGGCCAAGTTCGCTGGCTTTGGTAAATGCGGCGATGGCGTCATCAATTCTGCCCAGCAGCCGGTTGGCTTCACCCAATCGGAAATAGTCGGTGGGCTGGGGGTGGGCATAAGCGACCGCCTGATTATATTCTTGTACCGCTTTGGCCAATTCTTCCGTATCGAGTGACATCAGTCCCAGCTGCGCCCGGTCCAGATGAATCATGCCGAGGTCGGCGTGGAGGCTGGATGTGTATCCGGCTTTGCGGTCGGCAAAATCCGCATCTGATTCCGTATCCGTTTTCTTAAGGGCGTCAATGGCCTTCGCAGCGTCCTTGCAATAACTCTCTGCCCGGGAAAGTTCCTTTTCTTCATCCGCCTGGTGCAGCTTAGTGTATTGAGGTTGGGGTATGGCATAGCTTGCCATGAGAAGAGCCATCAGGTTGTCCTTTTTGAGTGCCAGGCTCTTATCGGCAAATTCCACTGTCTTGGCAACATCGCTTTTGTTTTCGTAAGCATTGGCTTCAAAGGCGTAGGCGAAACTCAAAACCTCACTTTTGGGGTACTTTTGCGCGTAGGTTTCCGCGAGCGCAATTGCCTTGTCAGGGTCGAGTTCGGTTTCCAGCGCCTTGAAATCGGCAGACTCTTCCTTGGAGACAACTGTCATGCCATTGGCGATAGCTGCAGATTTGATGGCAGCCGCCCTTTCATTCGGGCCGGCAGCCTTTACCGCAGCAACAATCTCGTCGGTCGCCTTCGCTTTGCGCAGCCGCTTCTCGGTATCAGCGTCCACTTCAAAATCCACACCGCGCGTCTTGAGGTCCTTCATCAACTGGTCAGTTTGCCCCTTCTTCTTGAGTTCCAGAATGACGTCTTTCTCCGCCAGCGGCGCCTGCTCCTGCGACGGACCCATGGTTGGCGGCGCGGTCGTCGTTGTTCCGGCGCTTGGCAGATCCTGGGCTAAAAGGACGCCCGCAAACAACATTGCCGCCCCCAGTAAAATTACAAATTTAATTTTCATATTCCTTCTACCTTTCCTGAATTAAAAAGCTCAATCCGCTCGTATGGCCTGACGTTTGAGCGTACAAGATTAAGGATGTGGCTGTCAATCAACCCGCTTTGGATTGTCCATTTATGAATAAGTTACTCAAACTGCTTCTTGAAATCGGCGAACTGTTGCTGCAAATCGCCCAGTTGCAGCTTAAGCTCTGCGATTTCGGCTTCCAGAGCGGGGATGCGGTCGTCGGACGTATGCGGGAAGGCTACGCCGACCGGTTCCTCCACGTGTGTCCACTCCGGGTTGTCTCCTGCCAACAAATGGGCGTAGCGGGGCTCTTTGGTTCCGGGCAGGCGCGGCAACTTTTTCACCAAGGGCGGCTGCCGTTCGATCAGCTTCTGAAGGGTAAGTTCGAGAGTCTCCAAATCGTCAAATCGATACATACGCTCAGCGTGGGTGCGGAGTTCGCCCAGAGTCTGCGGCCCGCGCAGCATCAATTCGCACAGGAGGGCGGTCTGGCGGCGGTCAAAATTAAAGACTTCCTGCACTCGATGCCCATACTTGGTCACACGGCTCTCCGCGCTGGAGTCGGGCCCCGCCAGCCACTTCTGGCTCAGAGTGTCCAGCGCACCGCGCACGTCGCCCTCATCCAACGCCATCACCGGGTGACGGTTTGACTTCTGATTGCAGGCGTTGGTAAGCGCATTCAGTGACAGCGGATAATAATCCGGCGTGGTGATCTCCTTTTCAATCAGCGCTCCCAGCAAGCGCACTTCCCTGTCCGATAAGAGCAAATCCACAAGACCTTCCTTTCAACTCAGGCATGAAGGATCCATCCTGCGTAATAGAAGGATGGACCACTCATTATAGAACCGCTTCATTACAAATGAACGAGAAGCTTGTGGCGCGGGCAGTGCCATGGCCGTCCCGATCAAAAGCATCGGGACAGGTCCTGGCCATGTGTACTTTCACGGGCAAGGTACCCGTGGCACAGGGAGCAGGCCAGCAGCGCCACATCCCCACGCTGCCTCCTCTTCCCGCTATTGTGACCGCTTCAGCAAAATGGTACACTGCCGCTTCGCTCCATCAATTCCCAGTTGTCAATTGCATCTCAACACACCTCTTAAGGAGGCTTCAATGGAAGGATTTCTCACGTTTCTCTTTGTGGTGTTCATCCTTTTCGCCATTGGTACATTCTTTTCCGGTCTCTTTACTGTGCCGACGGCCAAGGCGGCCGTGGTGCAGCGGTTCGGCAAGTTTGTGCGCGTCGCCGGCGCGGGCTTGAACTTCAAAGTGCCCTGGATCGAGCAGGTGGTGGCCAAGGTCGATTTGCGGGTTCAGCAACTCGACGTCAAGATGGAGACCAAAACCAAGGACAACGTCTTTGTCGCCATCCCCGTCTCCATCCAGTACCACGTCCTGCCGGAGGCCGTTTATGAGGCTTACTACAAGCTTTCCGACCCCAAGGAACAGATTGGCTCCTTCGTCTTCAACGTGATCCTGGGCCACGTGCCCAAAATGAATCTCGATGAAGCCTTTGAGCAGCAAAACGCCATTGCCACGGCGGTGAAGCAGGAACTGGATGGCGTCATGGCAGGCTTTGGTTATGGCATCGTCAAAGCTCTGGTGACCGACATCATCCCCGATCCCAAGGTGAAGGCCGCGATGAATGACATCAACGCGGCACGTCGTGAGCAGGAAGCAGCCAACGCGCGCGGCGAAGCGGAGAAGATCCTGAAGGTGAAGCAGGCGGAAGCCGAGGCCATGAGCAAGCAACTGCAGGGACAGGGCATCGCCAACCAGCGCAAAGCCATTATCGAAGGATTGCGCGAATCGGTGGAAACATTCAAAGCGAGCGTGGAAGGCACCACCGCCAAGGATGTTATGATGCTGGTTCTCTTAACTCAGTACTTTGACACGCTCAAAGAGATTGGCGCCTCGTCCCGCTCCAACACCATCATGATGCCCCACAGCCCTGGCGCCATGGTGGACTTCTTCGAGCAGATCCGCAATGCGGTGGTCCTGGGCGACGTCGTTGGAAACGCATCGCAAGCCGTTACGGCGCCCGCCAAGCCCGGCGCGCCAGCGTAAGAATAAGCGTTCGATAAGTTCGATTCCCGAACCGCACTACCATGCGGGCCATGGTATCGACCAGCGAGGAGTTAGGTGCGCGAGTCAAGCTTCACATTGCCGTAACAATTGCTTAAAATAGGCACGACTAACATAGGCGGGGCAGGGCCAGTCTGTCCCCAAACAACTTTTTCCAATACCGAAGCTCCTGGAGGAGAAGAGAATGTCGCTTGAAATCGAGGAAAATGAAGTTCAAGGAATCATCGTCCTGGAGGTCTCGGGGCGGTTGGTGCTGGGTCAGGAGAGCATGGACTTTCGCGGCAAGATCAAAGAGGTGCTGGAAAAGAGCGATTGGATCAAGGAAAAGTGGGGATGGCAGACGCGCATCGTTCTCGACTTGGGGAAGCTGGCATTTATTGATAGCGCCGGCCTCGGAGCCCTGATTGCCGCGCGTACCGCCTCCGCCAACCGGGGAGCGGGAATAAAACTGGCCAACCTGACCAAGAAATTGCGCGATGCCCTGGCCATCACCAAGCTGGTGACTGTGTTCGACGTCTACGATAGCGTGGAAGAGGCCATAAAATCCTTCCCTCCCGCCCCCCACACACCGGAGGCAACACCCGCTCAGTCCTGAGAGCATCATTTCCTCAGCAAATCCAGCGCGGCGCTGGTCATGGACTTCACTCCGGTGCGGAGCGTCGGTTCGGGAATAGGCGCCCATGAACTGGAGTGAAGTCCGGGCAGCGGCACGCCCGTGCGCTGGCTCTCTTCCAACTTCGCCGCATCAACTGCGCCCAAACTAAACTGGCAAACCGGAATCTGGTGATTCTCCAGGCCGAAGCGGCCAAAGTCCTCGCTGGCCATCTCCGGCGGCGATGCTACAACGTTGTCCGCTCCCAACACCTGCTTAAAAACTTTGGCCAGTCGAGCGGTGAGTTCCGGGTCGTTATACATCGCCGGAGTGTATTCACTGGGGCTCGCAGTTACAATGGGTGCACGCGATGGCGGAATGCCGTCCGCCGCAGCAATCCCCTGGGCCATGCGATCGAGCGCCGCCAGAATGTGCTGTCGCACCTCTTCCTTATAAGTTCGAATGGTGAGCTGCAAATGCACTTCATCGGGAATGATGTTGTAGCGGGTGCCGCCATGAATGGAGCCCACCGTGACCACGGCGGGATCGAAAGGTGAATTTTCACGGCTGACGATGGTCTGAATCGCCAGGATGAACTCCGCCGCCTCAACGATGGGGTCCTTGGTGACTTGCGGGGCTGACCCGTGGCCTCCGACCCCGCGCAGCGTTATGTCAACGGCCGTGGAGCTGGCCAGGGCGTAACCCGGCGTATATCCCACTTTTCCGGCAGACACGTAGGGCGAATCGTGCAGCGCCAGCACGTAATCCGGACGCGAAAAGCGCGTGTAAAGGCCGTCATCCAGCATCGCCTTTGCCCCGTCAATGGCCTCCTCCGCCGGCTGCGCCAGCATCACCACGGTGCCGCGCCATTGGTCCTTCAGTTCCGTCAGCATCTTTGCCGTGCCCAGAAACGAGGTGATGTGAATGTCGTGCCCGCAGGCATGCATCACTCCCACGTCCCGCCCGGCGTCATCCTTGATCCGGACTTTGCTGGCATAAGGCAGGCCCGTCATCTCTTGCACGGGCAGAGCGTCCATTTCAGTGCGAATGTATACGGTGGGCCCGTCGCCATTCTTCAGCACTCCCACCACACCGTAACTGATGAAGTCCGGATATGCCGCGTACTTGCCAATGCGCTCCGTCACCTGGAATCCCAGCGCGCGAAGTTGAGCGGCAACAAACGCCGAGGTCTTTTCTTCATGATGGGAAAGCTCGGGCGCGGCATGCAGGGACTTATAAGTGGAAAGAAGCGATGGCATTTCGCGGTCAATCAGGGTATCGATGTTGGCCTGCTGACTGCGAGCCGGACGCGCACCAAGGAGAATGACAATTACGGCAAGCGAGAGATATGCGGCGCGGCGACTTTCAGGCGTCACCACCTTCAGACCTCCAAAATCGGCGTTCGCGGCTGCGGTTTGTTTCATGTCAATCACACCTCTTGCATTGCCTGCACGTTCTCATTCCTTCGGCTTGAATTATGACTTAAGAATTTGGAAATGGCACTCCTGTCGCAGCAATTGTCGTGGACCTGAACTATAAATTGCAAATTTCGCGCCCCTTCTTAATTCTTAATTCCTCATTCATAATTGCCGAACTCCCTTCCTTTCCATGAACATCATGGCAAGACAGCATGTTTGGAATACGAGATTTGGGGATTGGGGCTGGGGAGACGGGTTTCGGGACTCAGTAGCCGAATGGGAAATCCGAAGATGAGTCCGACACTCACTCTTCCCTTCTTCCCTGACACCTATCCAGCGTACATCCGGCCATTGACCTGTCAAGAAAAAAGAGGCTACAACGTGAAACCAACTAAAGGGGGCAATCCGTCACGCTGGGGGTCTCGACATTCCATTCGGACAAAGCCTCGCGCGTTGTCTGATTGGGGCGCGTAGCCGGGAGGTAACCGTAGCGCACCATGGAGGGGGGGAGATCGCGGGCGAACCGGCTCTTTTTGTCAACCATGCGCTTTCTGCACTTCAAGCGAAATGTACAACATTACCGTCAGCGTTTGGACCTATGCCCCGCCTTGGCCGTCGCCTCCTGCATCGCGGTCCCGCTTGCGCCTTGCCCATTGGACAAAGAGATACGTGCCGACGATTATCCCTAAGATCAGCAGATAGAACAACATTTTGACCACCTCCGTGGAATCAAAGGAGCGACATGATCGTCACCCTTCAGACCTATGCTCCGAACGCTAGCTCTTGCGGGCCAGGGGCTTGAGCGCGGATACAAATGGATCCAAGCACTCGAAAACCATTCCGAGCCACCCCTAATTTTCCCTGGGGAATCCCGTGCGCGGAAAGTATACCTGCGAAGGCTTCGTTGTCAACGACAATTTGTCGGCCGAAGCGGCGGCGCGGCACCGCCCTTGTCAGCGCCATTTATGGCTTTTTGAGGGCCAGCGACAGGATCGGCCGGCCGGTCTTTCCTTCTCCCTTTGGGGAGTAGGTGGCCTAGCCTCGAGGCCGGTTGAGGAGTCTCTTGCGCCCCTTTGAACGAAAAGGTACCTTGAAGTCATGAAAAAATAAACAATCTCATGCAAAGACGCCAAGATGCAAAGAACCGCAAAGGATAACCGCTTCTTTTCATTGCGCCCTTTGCCACTTTGCGCCTTGGAGTGAAATGCTTTTCCTCGCTCGGCCATTTCTTCATACGGTCCTTACACCTTTTCCCGTTTACCTTTTCCCGTTCAGCCTAATTGCACTTGAATGGAGCAAGTGGCGGTGGTATAAACCTATTATGAGCGGGATGAATAAATTCGGCCAGGAAGGTCTGCCGCCCGCAATTGCAGCGGAAGAGCTTCAGAAAATGCTGGGAATTGGTCAAGGTTTCTGTCCCTCGAATGGCCCGATTTCCGAGCAAAGCAAATTGATGGCCCGCTGGCCGTTTGTGTTTTCCCCTCCTCTCATGGGCACGAGCAAGAAATCCACAAAATAGACACCCCGAACGATTCCGAATTCAAATGTCATTTCGCCCCTTCATGGCTCGGGGGTTGAGGGGGATTACGTTCACCCAGGCCGCTCGCCCATCAATGCTACCTGAATGGGCTGGAGTCCCCGCGCACCCGCCACAACGGGCGCCATGATGTGGCCCACGGTGGGAGCCGGGGAGAACGAACAGGAGGATACGCCGTAAGCCCCGGTCGGAGCGACACCATCGCAACCGGACGAGGAGGAATCGTATGTCGCCACGCACGGGGCTCACAGGTCCCACTGAGATGTGTGATCCCACGGCTGGCGCAGTGGGCCACAATATGTCGGCGCTACCCGGCTTCCATTATCTGCCTGTCTCGCCTGCGTTCCCGCGGCTGGGATGGCGTGAAAAGATCTTGGAACAGGCAAAAGCATTTCCCGTCAAGGCACAGAGGCCGAAAATAAATCAAGGGAGTTGCCTGTTGTGAACTTCAGCGCCTCAGCATCTCTGCGCGAGTTTACTCATTCCTTGGCAGTCTGCCCTTGATGGACATGGCCAGGGTAGACTGGGTACGCCTCTGGTTGCGGCCTCGCCACGGGGCGCCATGGCGTTTCGGGCAAAAAGAAAGCCGGAACGTGTCCGGTACGATTCCACGCCACGTGCGATTCTCTTTCATCTTTCCCGTGAATTCTCCCGATAGCCTCTGAGGGGGGGCTGGGAAATCTGCTCCCTGGCAGACTCTCCCACTGCAGACATCGGCCATTTGAGTCAGGACCTTGAGCCCTTTTGGCGGGCTGGCGCATTTGGTCGATCCCCTGGAGGCCCCCCAGGCCGCGGATCGATTTACTTTCATCCTCCGGCTTAATTCAGTCGATGCTTATAAAGGGGGCGACCGGGCAAAGTTGCCATGGGCGCACTGTCCCATTTAAGTATCGGCAGTTCGCGACACAAACTTGAACCTTTCTTGGCGTCGACCGGCCACTCGCGGCTTTACCGCCCGGCGCTGCTACGTCGGCGTCCAGAGATATCCAGGAATGTGTTCAGCAAAATCCCAAACCGTAATGCGATTTTCTTTCACCCTCTCGCTTAATTCTGCCGATAGCCTGTGATGGGGGGAAGCGCGCGACTGCCGCGCGGCACACTCTCCCGCTGCGATTGTCGGCGGTTCGCGACACAAACTTGAGCCCTTTTTGGCGGGCTGGCGCATATGGCCCACCCCGTGAATCCTCCCCAGATCGCGGATTGATTCTCTATCATCCTCCCGCTTGATTCTGCCGATGCTATTAAAAGGGGGGCCGCGCGAGTTTGCCAACGAGCACACGCTCCCATTAAGGTATCGGCGATTTGCGGAAACTTGAGCACTATTGGGCGCCGACCGGCAATTCACAATCGGGATATCAAAATACCGCCCCAAGGTCGATGACAAATTCGTCCAGAATCAGCGCAAAGTGGTACCATACTGCCCTCGCCTTCGGGCCCGGCGCCCAAGGGCAATTTTTTGCATTTATCTGGAGGATACTTCATGATGTCTCGATTTTGCCGGGCGGCACTGGCCGTCGTATTTTTTGCCGGATCGCTGCTTGCACAAGCTTCACCCAAAGTGAAGGTTCTTATTCTCACCGGTGTCAATAACCACCAATGGGCGGAAACGACGCCCTTGCTTCGCCAGATCCTTGAGCAGACGGGGCGGTTTGAGGTTCGGGTGAACGAGGAAGGCCGCGGCAATGGGCCAGAAACCTTCGCGCCCTACGACGTGCTGCTGCTCAACTACAACGATTTCAAACAGAGTGCTGGACCGTGGTGGGACGACCGCGCCCGCCAGGCCATGCTCGACTTTGTGCGCAACGGCAAGGGCTTGGTGAGCTACCACTCCGCCAACAACGCCTTCTGGGGTTGGGATGAGTACGACAAGCTTGTGGGCGGAACGTGGCGCGAAACCGCCAGCCACGCACCCTATCACACTTACACGGTCAAAATCGTGGACGCGGCCAATCCCATCACCCAGGGCATGCCGCCAAGCTTTAGCGAGACCGATGAGCTCTACCATGGACTCTCGATGCAGCCCAATATCCACCTGCTGGCGTCGGCCTACGACGATCCGCAGAATTGCACGAAGAATGGAAAGACCTGCGGCTCGGGCAAGGACGAGCCTCTGATCTGGACGCTCAAATATGGCACGGGCAGAGTGTTCCAGACAGCTTTGGGCCACGACGTGAAGGCCATGGACAGCCACGGCTTCCGCCTGACACTGGTTCGCGGAACGGAATGGGCGGCCACGGGAGCGGTGACCATCCCAGTACCGCCGGACATGAAATAAAGTCTGGACTGAAAATCTAGAAATAAAGACTGGATAAAAAGTCGAAAATCACCGTGTAGCACTGTGTAGCACCCTGGACCACCCATGATCCCCCTGTAGCCCTTTATCCACAATGCTTCGATGAGGCGGACAAAATGGCAAAAGTACAAGTTGTCCCTCGAATGAGCGATGCCGCGGTTAAAGCCAAAACCGGTAAGGCATGGGCGGAGTGGTTTGCCCTGCTCGACAAAGCCGGCGCGAAGAAGCTCGACCATAAGGCAATTGTGGCCCACTTGCAAAAGAAGCACCACACCGGCCCATGGTGGACGCAGATGGTGGCGGTAAGTTACGAACAAGCTCACGGTTTGCGCAAGCCGCACGAAAAGCCCGAGGGATATGAGATCGCCAAGAGCAAAACCTTTGCCGCGCCGCTGGCCGAGGTTTACGAAGCGTGGAACGACAAGGAGAAGCGCTGCCTCTGGCTGAAGGACGCGGGATTCGAAATCCGCAAAGCCACACCCGACAAATCGCTGCGATTCACCTGGGTAGATGGCGAAACGCAAGTGGTGGCGGACTTCTGCGCTCGAGATAAGAATAAAACCCAGATCGCCGTTCAGCACAGCAAACTGCCCAGTTCCAAGGCCGCAGCCAACATGAAAGCTTATTGGGGCGCGCAATTGGAGAGGTTGCAGGAATTTCTAATTACTGCACGCTAAGTCTCATTCATCCTTCGGCCTGATTCCGCCGATACCCTTATCGGGGGGCGTCGGCGGTAAACCCGCGAGGCGCACTTCCCTCCACTGATATCGGCTGATTGCGGTGAAAAGTCGAGCCTGAATTCAGCAGCCTACCTTTGACTTGTCTTCATACTGAAGGGCGCCATGGAATCTTTCCAAGGTGCGCCCCTCAACGGTGAAGCTCCACCGACGGCATTGACAAAGAATTCGAGAGCGGGGACAATCACTGGGCTAAATTGCTTTTTGCCATCACATCGCCGAAAGGATTAATACGCCATGCCTGAGTTTGATGAGAAGGAAACTAAACACTTTTATGCCGACATTCCCGCGAAGCACGAACCCTTCTTTTTGAAGGGCTCGGGAGCTCTTGATTGGGGCATGCAGAACCGCCTGGCGCGGATTTTCAATCCCGCTTCAGGCCGCACGGTGATGCTGGCCATCGACCACGGGTACTTCCAAGGGCCCACCACCGGACTTGAACGCGTTGATCTAAATATCGTGCCGCTGCTTCCTTATGCCAACGCCTTGATGCTGACCCGCGGAATTTTGCGCTCCACTATTCCCGCAGCCTTCACCAACGGTGTGGTGCTCCGCGCCAGTGGCGGCCCCAGCATCCTGAAGGAGCTTTCCAATGAGCACATTGCCGTGGATGTTGAGGACGCGGCGCGGCTGAATGTATCCGCCATGGCTGTCCAAGTTTTTGTGGGGGGCGAATATGAAACCCAGTCGATCCACAACATGACGCGACTGGTGGATGCGGGCCTCCGCTACGGTATCGCTACTCTGGGGGTGACCGCCGTGGGTAAGGACATGGTGCGCAACGCCAAATACTTCCGCCTCGCTTGCCGCATGTGCGCGGAACTGGGAGCGCAGGTGGTAAAAACCTATTATGTCCCGGAAGGGTTTGAAACTATCACCGCATCGTGCCCAGTACCCGTGGTCATGGCAGGCGGTAAAAAGCTGGCCGAGCTCGATGCCCTGACGATGGCCTACCGTGCCGTCAGCGAAGGCGCCGCAGGTGTGGATATGGGCCGCAACATCTTCCAGTCCGACGCCCCCATTGCCATGATTAAAGCTGTGGGGAAAGTGGTCCACGAACTGATGAAACCGGAACAGGCCTATGACTTGTATCAGACGTTGAAGAACGAGGCGGTGGAAGTCACGCGCTAGAAAGTAGAAGTTAGAAGCTAGGAGCCAGAATAGACCAGTGTGCCTCATTCCCGCTTCTGCTCGCCATAAACGCCAGGATTTTGAGGAGTTCAAAGAAGGAGCTAGAATTCTATCTTCCAGCTTCCAACTCCTAACTTCTGAAGGATGTCCATGTCCAAATCCAAAGCTCTCGAAATTCTCCGCGCTGCCGCCCCCACGGTTAGCATTGGTATCGTCACGGCCAACCTGCTCTCTTTGGGTTCAGAGATTACACTTCTGGAAGGCACCGGCGCAAAACTGGCACACTTTGATGTCATGGACGGCTGCTTTTGCCCCATGATGACGGTGGGGCCGCCGTTCATCAAGGCCATCAAGACGTCGCTGCTCAAAGATGTACATTTGATGATCGATGAGCCACTGGAGAAAGTGGCGGAATACGTTGCCGTCGGAGCAGACATCGTCACCATTCATGTGGAGGCCTGCTCGAACCCGCACCGTGTGCTGCAAAAACTTGGAATGCTCACCAACGCCAACGATCCCGAACGCGGCATCGTGCGCGGCGTGGCACTAAATCCGGGTACGCCACTGGAAGCGCTGGATCCTCTTCTGGATGAGCTGGAGTACATCTCGCTCCTCGCCGTTAATCCCGGTTGGGGCGGACAGAAATATATCCCCGCCACTACTGCCCGAATCGCTCGCGTGCAGCGCATGATCGCAGAGTCGGGACGAAATATCATTCTGGGAGTCGACGGCGGAATTACCAAAGAGAATATTGCGCAGATCGCTGCCACCGGAGCGGATCTCATCGTGACCGGCAGCGCTGTATTCGACAGCAAGACTCCTGAGGCCAACGCCCGGTTTATGTTGGACGCGGTGGCAGCTATGCGGAGTAGGCAATAGGCACCGGGCAGTAGGCGGGGGATGGAAACAACCGCCGCGACTCCAAAATGGCTGCGTCAAGGCCGGCGCTCCAATGTAATTCATCCGACTCCTTCGAGCAATAATTTGTCGTGAAACAATCCCGGACAAGCCGACATTGGCACGCACATCCGCCAGCATTCATTTCATAATGAGACAGGGACATCCATGAAAAATCGTTGGTCCGATCAAGAGGCCGAACAATTTTTGGCTCAATATGCTGAAAAGTGGGGAGCCGATCTGGCGTTGCGAACCTACACCACGCGCCTGCTGGGAAGTGAGGAAGCTTTGGTGCTTCACGGCGGGGGCAACACTTCCGTCAAGGGCGTCTATCGAAATGTTTTTGACCAGGATACTCCCGCCCTTTTCATGAAGGCTTCGGGATTCAATCTCGCCACAATTGAGCCGGAAGGACACACGCCACTCGACCTGGAATATTTGGAGCGGCTTTGCGCTCTCCCCGAGCTTTCTGATGATGTCATGGCGGACGAGTTCCTCACACACCGATTGGTAGCCAGTGCCGCGGCGCCTTCCATTGAAACCCTATCGCATGCCTACCTCCCGGCCAAGTACATTGACCATACCCATGCCGACGCCATTCTGGTCCTTACCAATCAACCGGAGGGCGACAAGTTGATCCGTGAAGCGCTGGGAGATGGCGTCGCGATGGTCGATTATGTGAAACCGGGATTCAAGCTGACCCAAAGTGTGATTGCCACCTATGATGCCAACCCTGGATGCAAATCCCTGGTATGGCTCCAGCACGGAATCATGACTTGGGGAGAGACAGCGCGCGAAGCCTATTCCACCATGGTCGATCTTGTTACCCGGGCGGAGGAGTTTGCCGCGAAGCGTGCCTCCAAGCCACTGGTAGTAGTAATGCCGGCCTCCTTGACCGACGCGGAAAAACGCCTCGCCACGGCGGCGCCGATCGTCCGCGGCCTGTTGGCCCAAGCCAGCGGCGACGCCGACCGCCCCTACCGCCGCATGATCCTGCTGCCGCTGGTCGACCAGCAAGTGTTGGATTTTCTCGGCTCGGATCGCGGCAAGGAATTGGCCCTGACCCCCACGCTAACCTCTGACCATCTGGTGCGGACCAAAGCCCTCCCCCTGTGGATCGATGCGCCCGAATATAGCGACCCGGCAAAATTGCGTGAACAAATCTCCAAAGGGCTGGAGGCTTACGCAACCGAATACCAGGCCTATATCGCCCGCAATGGCGCGCTGATGCCCGCCGGGATGGAACCTTTCGATTCCCTGCCCCGTGTCGTCCTGCTGCCCGGCGTTGGCGCCCTCTGCGCAGGCAAAGACGCGCGCTCCGCCCGAATTGCACACGATATTACCGCCCAAACGCTTGCCGCCAAAGCGCGCATTGCCGCTATGGGAACCTATCGAGGGCTCAGCGAGGACCATCTTTTTGAAATGGAGTACTTCAGCCTGCAACATGCGAAACTCCAAACGGATGAACCGCCGCTGGGGCGCGAAGTAGCCTTGGTGACGGGTGCGGCTGGAGCAATTGGCTCCGCCATTGCCGAGGGGCTCCTGGAGCAGGGCTGCCACGTTGCTCTTACCGATCTGCCGGGCGCTCCCCTGGAGAATGTTGGGGCGGAACTAAAGAAGCATTTCGGCGAGCGAGTGATGACGGCCCCGCTGGACGTCACCAATCCAACATCCGTGGAAGAGGGGTTTGACGCCGTTAGCAAGACCTGGGGTGGGGTCGATCTGGTGATCATCAACGCCGGGCTCGCCATGGTTGCGGCGCTCGAGCAGATGGACTTTGCGGCATTCCAGCGCATTGAGCGGGTCAACATTGAGGGAGCGCTTTTGCTGCTGCGGCAATCGGCGCGCCATTTCCGCGCCCAGGCGACAGGCGGCGACATCATTCTGATCTCGACCAAAAACGTGTTCATGCCGGGCGCGAAATTCGGGGCCTACAGTGCCAGCAAAGCTGCGGCGCACCAACTGGCTCGCATCGCCAGCCAGGAAATGGCGGAGTTGGGCGTGCGGGTCAACATGGTGGCGCCGGACGCAGTCTTCTCCAATAAAGCCCGGCGCTCGGGGCTGTGGGCGGAGGTGGGCCCGGATCGCATGCGCGCGCGGGGACTGGATGAAAAGGGACTTGAAACCTATTACCAGTCGCGCAATCTTCTGAAGGCCGCAGTAACCGCCCAGCACGTTTCAAGAGCGGTCCTGTACTTTGCCACACGGCAAACCCCGACCACTGGAGCGACGATTCCAGTGGACGGAGGATTGCCCGACTCGACGCCGCGGTAAGCGCATTTTTGGATTTTAGATTTTGGATTTTAGTTTGGGATGAACGTGCAGGGGTTGGTGTCGGCTGATCCAAAGTCTTAAACCCAAAGTGGTACAATCAGTGCGAATGGCCAGCACGCCACCAGAGCCAACTCGTGTAATTGGCATCGACCCGGGTTTGAACATCACTGGGTACGGCGTGGTGACGGCGCGCGGGAGTGACGTCAAGCTGGTTGAAGCGGGTGTAGTTCGACTCCCGCCCAGCAAGGGCGACAATCTTCCGGCGCGGCTGGAATCGCTCTTTCACGAACTCCAGGAGATTATGGAGGAGTTCAGCCCGCAGGCCATGTGCCTGGAGGAAGTTTACAGCCACGCGGATTATCCGCGGACAGCAATCCTGATGGGCCACGCTCGAGGGGTGATCTGCCTGGCGGCAAAGCTACAGGGGATTCCCGTGCTGAGTTTTTCCGCCAAGCGCGTGAAGCAGTCAGTGACGGGGAACGGCAACGCGTCAAAGTCGCAGGTCCAGCGAGCCGTGCAAAATTACTTTTCGCTGATCAGCGTCCCGCACCCCGCCGATGTGGCGGACGCACTGGCGGTTGCGCTCTGCTATGTGAATGCGCAGAGGTACGCAAAGAGATAGGGGCTGGGGGCTAGGTTCTGGGGACTGGGGAAGATCGAAAATCGAAACTGGAAACTCGTAATTGCCGGGCGAGTTTCGAGTTTCCAGTTTCGATTTTCTTGGCGCAGGTGACGAGGGATAACGGACAGAACACATGATCTCTGAAATTACCGGTGAAGTTCTTTACGACCGCATTCAACGCCATTCGCTGCTGGTTCGTGTGCAGGCGATCAGCTACGAAATTTTTGTTCCGTCGGGAATAGCGTCGCGCCTGCGCACCACCCCGGAAACTGAGCGCCGGAACCCGCTGACCTTCTACACAATCTATTACATAGATGGCGGATTGGGCGGCGGCCACCTGACTCCCAAGCTGGTGGGGTTCCTTGATCCGCTCGACCGCGAGTTTTTTGAGACCTTTACAACTGTGCCGGGCGTTGGCTTTATGCGGGCATTGAAATGCCTGATCCGCCCGCTGAATGAAATCGCCATGGCCATTGAGGGGGGTGACGCAGCGTTCCTGAAAGAACTTCCGTTTATCGGCGCCAAAACTTCGGAACGGATCATTACCGAGTTACGGGGTAAAATGGCCAAGTTCGCCCTGGCACGTTCGGAAGAACCGCTCTCGGTGGAAAAGGAACCCGCCGCAGCCTTGAAACAGGAAGCTCGGCAGGTTCTGGAACAGTTGGAATACTCCCGCGCCGAAGCAATGCGAATGGTGGAAGAGATCTTCGCCAAGAACAAGAACCTCAAAACGACGGAAGAATTTCTGCGCAAGGTTTTTGAACAGTTGCACCCAAGCTAGGTAACAGGTTACGGGGCATCGATTATAGGAAGATTGAGTAATTGGTCGCGGGTATGCCCTGCCATCTGTCAACTATTCAATGTTACCGGCATCGAGTCCTCCATAACCTGTGGCCTGTAACCTATGAGCAGTTCCCGGTAACCCAAATTTCCTATGTCGAGAGAACGATTAGTTTCGCCGGAAGTGATTTCGCAAGAAGAAGAGAGCTTCAATCTCACCCTGCGCCCGTCGAAGTTTGACGAGTA
Organism: Acidobacteriota bacterium; assembly: GCA_003165315.1. Lineage (GTDB taxonomy): Bacteria > Acidobacteriota > Terriglobia > UBA7540 > UBA7540 > Bog-366. The sequence goes on along the minus strand of PLSX01000223.1, from coordinate 9,324 downwards.
CGTGGGACAGAAAAAGGTTGTAGAAAAGCTCTCCATCGCCTTGCAGGCGGCCAGGCAGCGCGGCGAGTCGCTGGAGCACGCGCTGTTCTTTGGTCCGCCCGGCCTGGGCAAAACGACGCTGGCTTACATCATTGCCAATTCCATGGGGTCAAAGATAACAACGACCTCCGGCCCGGCCCTTGAGCGCACTGGCGATTTGATGGGCATCCTCACCAATCTTGGCGAGGGCGACATTCTTTTTATTGATGAGATCCACCGATTACCCGCCAATATCGAAGAATTTCTCTATCCCGCCATGGAGGATTACAAGGTGGACTTTGTGGTGGATAAGGGGATGTTTGCCAAAACCATCAACGTCCCACTCAAAAGATTCACCCTGATCGGGGCCACCACACGCGCCGGAAGCCTTTCCGCGCCGCTGCGCAATCGCTTTGGACTTTCTTATCATCTGGAATTTTATTCAGCGGAAGATTTAAGGAAAATTATTCGCCGCTCGGCGGGAATTCTGAAGGCGCAACTGGATGAAGGAGGCGCTACGGAAATCGCGCGCCGGGCGCGGGGCACACCCAGAATCGCCAATCGCCTGCTGCGCAGGGTGCGCGATTATGCCGATGTCAAAGCCGGCGGCGCGTTGAATGCCACGGTAGCCAGTGACGCCTTGAAGCTTGAGGGGGTGGACGATCACGGATTGGACGACCTTGACCGCAACTTCCTTTCCACCATCATTCGAATTTACAACGGCGGGCCCGTGGGAGTTGAAGCCATTGCCGCCACACTGAATGAAGAGGTCGACACACTGGTGGACATGGTGGAGCCTTACCTGTTGCAGCAAGGCTTCGTCAGCCGCACCAAATCAGGGCGCAAAGCCAACGAACCCGCCTATCGGCTGCTGAATTTGCCCATGCCCGGCGCTGTCCCACGAACGCTATTTGAATAAGCTCCGCTTCCGGCATACCGGGACATTGATGACGCCTGAAACAAAACCCGACACAGCGCCAGCGCAGCGCGATCTACACACAGGCAAACTGATCTACCTCGGAATGGGTTCGAATCGGGGAGACCGGCTGGCAAACCTCCGGCGCGCCATGGATGAGTTGACCAAAATTGGGGTGAAGGTCCAACGCACCTCGTCAATCTACAAAACCGAACCTGTGGATTTCGCTCCGCAAGCTTGGTTCCTGAACTGCGCCGTGGAAGCAACGACAACCTTGATGCCGATGCAACTGCTGAAGGCGGTTAAATCCGTGGAGCGAACCCTGGGGCGCCGGCCGGGAGTCAACAAAGGTCCCAGACCGATTGACATTGATATCCTCCTCTATGAGAATGTGGTGGTCCGGACTGCAGCTTTGACCATTCCACACGAGCGCATGAGTACGAGGCGATTCGTATTGATTCCCCTGCGGGAGCTGGCGCCGGCCGCGCGCCATCCGGTCAGCAGGCGGACTGTGGCGGAGATGCTTCAGGACGCACCGGATTTGAGCCAGGTGATTCGGTATAAAGACAGGACACGGGACTAGAAACAAGGGAATTGGGAACAGGTTGGACACAAGTCTTCTGAACCGTGCAACGTGTCCCGTAAGCAATATATGCCAAAATTGCGCACTCACGACCCTCTGCACTTTATCGCCATCGAGGGACCTATTCGGGTGGGGAAAACAACTCTCGCCGACCTGCTTGCAGACCGCCTGCATGCCACGCGGATCCGCGACGACGAAGAGAACCCTTTTCTTGAGTCCTTCTACCGTGAGAAACCGGGGGCAGCTTTGCAGGCCCAGCTCCACTTTCTGCTCCAACGGTACAAGCAGTGGCACGCTCTCGATTTCGCTGCCAAGAGGGACGCGGTAATTATCAGCGACTACATTTTTGAAAAAGACAAAATTTTTGCCTCGCTCAATCTGAACGATGCCGAGCTCAAAGTTTACGATCAGTATTACGAGATGTTTGCCGAGCAGGTCCCCATCCCGGATTTGGTGATATACTTGCAGGCGAAACCGGAAGCGTTGAGGAAGCGAATTTCCAAGAAGAATGTGCCGTTTGAACCGCGGATTTCCGACGATTACCTGGAAGCGGTGGTAAATGCCTACGAGCACTTTTTCTTTCATTACAAGTCCAGTGATTTGCTGGTCATCGAAACGTCCGAGATCGATTTTGTCGACCGGAACGAAGACTTGCAGGAGCTTCTGAAGCGATTGACCCAGCCCGTCACCGGCACGCAATATTTCCTACCGCTTGGATCCGCGTCAGCGGACTGAGACGGGTACAACAAGGCGCTCGTATCGAGGCACGGAGTTTCCCGCCCCGCGCCCGTGAATGAGCCCGGGATTTTAGAGACCCTCTCTATACAAGCGGGTGGTGGTTCTCCCGGACCCCGGATGCTAATCGCATAGCATCGGAATGACCTGCTGTGATGGAGGGGGCCTTTTGTTTGGTACCAGAAAGCCACATTTTGTGACTTTCAACTTTTGACAATAAAATCTTGTTTCAAGGAGCACGCCATGGACCCGATTTCTCCGGCCGTGAGCAAAATTACTGTTCCCACCATCCTCGATCGCAAACTGCGCGGGGAAAAAATCACCTGCCTGACTGCCTACGACTACCCTACTGCCCGCCTGGTGGATGAAGCTGGGATCGAATTGGTTCTTGTGGGTGACTCCCTGGCCCAAGTCGTGCTGGGTTATGATTCCACCGTTCCTGTAACCGTGGATGAAATGCTCCATCACCTGAAGGCCGTCCGCCGCGGCGTTCGACGGGCGCTGCTGGTAGTCGATTTGCCATTCGGCTCCTATCACGTCAACAATGAAAAAGCATTGGAGAGCGCAATCCGTTTCATCAAGGAGGGCGGGGCGGAGGCAGTGAAATTTGAAGGCGGAAGGAGTCGCGCCGACCTGGTCAGGAAGCTGGTGGAAGCGCAGATTCCCGTGATGGGACATATCGGTTTGACGCCACAATCTGTTCACGCTCTAGGGGGCTATCGGGTGCAGGGCAGATCGCTCGATACCGCCAACGAGTTATTGGCTGACGCCGAGGCCCTCGAGGAAGCCGGAGCGTTTGCCATCGTGCTGGAAGGCATCCCGCGCGAGCTCGCCGCCATAATCACCCACCGCTTGCGAATGCCCACCATCGGAATTGGCGCCGGCCCCGACTGTGATGGACAGATTCTGGTGTTTCACGATCTCGTCGGACTCAGCTATAATCCCCCCGCCAAATTTGTGCGTAGTTACGTGAACGTTCGCGAAGTGCTCCACCAGGCTTTGACCAATTTCCGCGACGATGTTGGAGAAGCCCGCTACCCCGGCGATGTTGAGTCCTATCATTGGAGCACGGCCATGCGACAAGAGTTTGAAAGGGAAATTGCCCGCACGGGATGAAAAGAGAAGCGGGTAGTGGTTTGTGGTTAGTGCGTAGCGAGTAGCCGCAATGATTTTGGTGTACGCTTGCCACTGCCCACTAACCACTGTTCTTCTATGAACACTCGTCTCATAACCTCGGTCCCGGAACTCCAAAGCTACCTGCGCGAAATCCGAACGCGCGGCAGAACGCTGGGATTGGTTCCGACCATGGGGGCATTGCACTCGGGCCATCAGAGCCTGATTCGACGGGCCAAGCAGCAATGCGACGCCGTCGTGGTTTCCATTTTTGTCAATCCCACCCAGTTTGGCTCCCCGGAGGATCTCGCCAAATATCCCCGCGACCTCCAGAGGGATGCCAGCACGCTGCGCGACCTGAACGTTGAAGTGGTCTTTGCCCCCGGCCAGGAGGAGATTTACCCGGAGGGGTTTGACACCTATGTGGAGCCCGGCAAGCTCTCGGGCGCCCTCGAAGGTGCTTCCCGGCCCGGCCATTTCCGTGGTGTTACCACCATCGTTCTGAAATTGTTTAATCTTGTGCAGCCTGACATCGCCTACTTTGGGCAGAAGGATTTTCAGCAGGTGCAGATTATTCGCCGCCTGGTGGAGGACCTCAATCTTAGTGTGCGGCTGGTAATCTGCCCCATCGTGCGTGAAGCCGATGGCCTGGCGATGAGTTCTCGCAATGCCCTGCTAAACCGCGAAGCGCGCCAAGCGGCCGCCGTCCTCCAACATTGCCTCCGCCACGGGGAAAAGCTCGTCCATGCCGGGGAGGATCATGCCCAGAATTTACTGAAAGCCATGCTGGAGGTGGTAAAGAAGGAACCGCTGGTGGAACTGGATTACCTGGCGCTGGCCGATCCTGTGCAACTCGCCCCCGTGGAGCGAGTATCCGCTGGCACGGTAGTACTAATTGCAGCCAGGGTTGGCTCTGTACGCTTGATTGACAATCTGATTCTTGGGCCACCAGGAGCAAGCCCGGATGCTCTGCTTCAATTGGCCTTCTCCGCCCGCCAGGTTATCGACTCCGGGGCGCGCCTGCCTGGCTTGGAGACAGAGGCGCTGTGCCGCAGAATCACTGCCTGCCGTGATTGCGCCGCCATTTCCTCCGTATTGATCCCTCCACGCGAATTTCTGGCCAAGTACCTTAAACGCGATTACCCCGATTTGAATAGCGTGCGGATTTTGGTGATTGGGCGGGATTCATCGATGAATCCCGAACGATACTTCTATAAGCATCCCGATCGACCGAGCAGTTTCGTTACCGCGCTATACACCTTGTTGGGGGTGGAAAGCTTTCAGAACTTCAAGAAGTCGTTCGCCCTGACCGACGCCATGCGCTGCCACGTGCAAGCCGAGCAAATTCCGGAGAAGGCCCTCACTTATTGCGCCGGCTATTTGCGCGAAGAATTGAAACTGTTTCCCCATTTGCATACAGTGGTAACCTTGGGGAAAGACGCCTACCGGCAGTTCCAAACCGACATTCTGGAGCGGTCCGCGGACGCCATCAAACCCTTTGAGGAACGCGTAAAGCCGGAAGGGTGGGCGGAAGAAGATGTCAAGATTCCCCACCTGAAAGCAGGAATCATTCACGCGGTTTACTGCCACCACCCGGTGCGGGGATATATGCGCAGCCCGTCTGTCGCTCCAGCCCGCCTGGGCCGTTCAACTTAAACCGACCAGCCAACCCCATCAGGACTTGAGCGCGTCTAGAATTTCCCGCGAGTGGCCTTCCACTTTCACCTTGGGGAAGATATTCCGGATCTTCCCTGCCGGATCAATAATGAAGGTAGTCCGCACAATCCCCATGGACTTCTGCCCGTAGAGGTTCTTCTCCTGCCAGACCCCGTACTTTTCCAGCATGGAATGAGTAGTGTCACTCGCGAGGGGGAAATTCAATTTGTACTTGTCGCGGAACTTTTGCAATTGTTTTACGGCATCTCCACTTACACCCAAAACAATTGCCCCAAGCTTGTCCAGTTCTTTTTTGGCATCACGGAACTGGTTCGCCTCGCTCGTTCAACCGGGGGTATCTGCCTTAGGAAAAAAGAAAAGGACAAGCGTTCTGCCCTTAAAAGAGTCCAGCGAGGTTTTCCCGCCGGAGTCGTCCGACAAGGTGAAAGCCGGCGCTTGGTCACCTACCTTGAGCATGGTTCACTCCTTTGATTCTGTCCGTTGTCAGTCTTTAGTTTTCAGTCAGCAGCCTTCAGTTATCCATTACCTTGGTCGAAAAATGAGCCTCACGGATCGATGGTTGATGTTCGAACGCAAGCTTCACTTTTAGGAATTCGTCCCAAGCGCCAGTCCGCCAGTGACGACGGCGGACTGAGGACTGCCACCTTCCTACCCCAACTCCTTCTTCAACAGCTCCTGTAACATTTGGGGATTGGCCTGGCCGCGCGTTGCCTTCATCACCTGTCCCACAAACCAGCCCATGGTTGCCGTCTTGCCGCTTCGGTACTGCTCCACTTGCTTGGGATTCGCGGCAATAATCTCGCGCGCCACTTTGGATATCTGGTCTGCGTCGGTGATTTGCGCCAGCCCCTTTTCACTTACCAGGGCGCCGGCGGTCTTCCCCGAGGAATACATCTCCGCCAGGATGTCTTTCGCCATCTTCCCAGACACCGATCCTTTGGCAATCATCTTCAGCAGTTCAGCCAGATGGGCGGCTGAGACCGGAGACTCGGAAATCTCACGATTGGCGTCCTTCAGCAAGTGAAGAAGTTCGCTCAGCATCCAATTGGCGGCAAGTTTGGGCTCGCCACTTCCCTGCGCAACATCCTCAAAATAATCTGCCAACTGTTTCGATAGGGTCAATTGGCCAGCATCGTAATCCGGAAGCGCATACTCCTGAATAAAGCGCTGGCGGCGGGCATCCGGCAATTCCGGCAATGACTGCCGCGCTTGCGCCTTCCATTCATCCGAAATCACCAGGGGCAGCAGGTCAGGCTCGGGAAAGTAGCGATAGTCATGGGCGAATTCCTTGGAGCGCATTCCGTAGGTGCGCTGTTCCTTGCTGTCCCAGAGGCGAGTCTCCTGTTGAATGGTCCCGCCTCCATCCACAATTTCAATCTGCCGTTCGATTTCGTAGGTCAGCGCCTTGTGCAGAAAACGGAAAGAGTTGAGGTTCTTCACTTCCGTCTTTGTCCCGAACTTGGTGGCGCCCTCCGGTCGCACGCTGACGTTGGCGTCGCAACGCAGGCTGCCCTCCTCCATATTGCAGTTGGAAACATCGAGATAGAGCAGAAGTGTCTTCAGGCGCGTCAGGTACTCGAATGCCTCGTCCGGCGTGCGCAGATCGGGCTCACTTACAATTTCAATCAGCGGAACTCCCGAACGGTTCAAATCGATATAAGACTTGCGATCGGAATCCGGAAAGCCCTCGTGGAGCGACTTTCCCGCATCTTCTTCCATGTGCACGCGCGTTACGCCAATGCGTTTGCGAGTCTTTCCCACCTCGATATCCACCCATCCGTGCTCTGCAAGAGGTTCATCGTACTGGGAAATTTGATAACCTTTGGGGAGGTCGGGGTAAAAGTAGTTCTTACGGGCAAAGCGCGAGCGCGGATTGATGGCGCAATTCAGCGCAAGGGCCGCTTTCATCGCCATAGTCACGGCCGCCTGGTTCAACACCGGGAGCGCGCCCGGCAAGCCCAGGCAAACAGGACAGACATTGGAATTGGGTGGGTCGCCAAAATGCGTCGAGCAGGAACAGAAGATCTTTGTGTTGGTCCGAAGCTGTAAATGGACCTCGAGGCCAATCACCGCCTCATATTTCGTTCGCGCCACCGTGGAAACAGTCATGTGCAGATTCCCTTATTGCGGATTCGCCAGCCCAGCCAACTATTATACGCTATCATCGGGAATTGAATCATCGGGTCAAATGGCCACCTTGTTGTGGGGGCATCGAACCTTTAAAGGGTCACCTCGATAAGCCGGACTCACAAATACCCACATCCCTCACCCCTCAATCCTTTGGCCTTTACCCTTCCCACGCGGTAACTCATTGTCTCAGAATCGTAACCTTTATTCTTTTCTATAATTTATCGGGTTCGTGATGATAAGTCCCTAAACTTTGTTGAACATAATGGGTTATGCTCGAATTGCCCCAAACCGCTCCTTTATTTTCATCAACTTATTGGAATATACCTTCATTTTCCACCACGTGTTTTGACTCAATGATAGACTACTTAAGAACTCAGCAACCGACTGGCTTTCAATAACTTGCCATTTGTGGTAGACCATCACCCGCCCCATGCTTTTTCGTAACATACTTTTTTTCAATAACTTACTGGACTCTCAAAGTTTTTCGCCAGATATCTTCCCAATATGCCTCGTAATTCATCTTTCCAAACGACCGGTCTTCCGCCAGATTTGCCGGAAGCTGGACGCATTCACCCTCAGCAACTGCGCACCTTCCATACGGGCGTGAGCGAGGGCGCTCGAGAGGAGAGGGACCCGCCAGGGAATCCATGGAATTGCCTGGCGTTGCACTTCGCATAACTCCTTCTGCCGTGTCAAACCCCTACCCCCTGGCACCTGACATCGGCTTCTTCATCATACTAGCCCAGAGCCCAGGTTGCTTGTTAATACAATTATTGATGACATTCTTCCCGGTGGGGAAAAAGCTCGCCAAGTACCCCAGATTGTCGCTACGAGTTCCTATCGGCAGGAAACAGCCATTGCGGGAGTGGGGATGGCTCGCACTCCGTCCCGCTGGTTGCAGCCGGGCGCGGTGGTACGAGTGGAGATTGGAGACATCGCCACACTCGAGAACTCCGACGTCGCCGGAGTCTGGACAGTGACATGCTTCTCCCAATGATCGCGAGGCAAGCCCCACCCACGCAACCCAACTCCTTACGCTGGGCACCCTGCTAGGGGTGAATACCTGCATTATGAGCTGCGGCAATCGCGGACGGCACTCCCATAAATAAGGGTATGATCCGCTCCGCTTTGTGATGGCCGCTCTTGTGAAGCATATAAGCAATGCCCACGCCCATCCCAATGGTGCCGGCCTTCAAGGCGATCGCCGTCCCCTGAGATTTCATTAAAGGATTTGCCTCGTAAGTACCCGGCACTTGCAGGGCTCGACGAGTCGTGGCAAGGTCGGCCGCCATCATGAGGGCATTGAGGGAAAGCAGGCCTATATTTTGGGCATCCAGGAAATGATGTGCCGTGCGGGGAGGGGGCTGAATCACCGCGGGGTCGGCCCCCATCAGTGCCGTTGGAACCAAGAAGAGTCCAATTACCAGAGCCAAATTAAAAGCGCGTCGGTGTGTCGCCATTTTTTCCTCCGAAATAAATCCGGCAGGAAATGGTGGTAGAAACCGCTGTCTCCGCGCGGCCTCGCGTGGTCGCCTGCGGTCAAGGTTGGGCCCCGGGTCAACCCGGGGATTTGTGAATGAGGGCAAACTGCGCTCAATCCGAAGGCAGCAGACACATCCTCATTCGCAATCGGTCCCGGGGTTGGGGCAGGCGAACCGAATGGGAAAGCATCATGGCTTTCCGGCAACTTGCCGGCGGCCATGGGGGCACGGCGCCAAACGGAATGCCGGGTTTCCGCCCGCATCCGGGCAGTGCAATCATCAGCGGCCATAACGCCTTCATCGCGTGCCACGAAGCTTTCGGGCACACCGCATATATCGGCGAATTCGCGGGAGAGTTAATTCCGGGAGAGTGAATGGGGGGAATTTTCGAATTTAAACTGGTCCGGGATGGTCCCGGGAGGGCATTTTCCCGAACTCGCGCTGCCTAACACCGCCTTTACACCACATCTATAGCCCAGTAAAGATCAGGGGCGGGGTGCGAGAATGGAGCGAAAGGGGTCCATTTCTTCCCGGGATCGGAGTTCCGGCATTACCGCTGATCAAAGTCAGGGGAGAAATTGCACGAGGGTTCAGCCTGCACAAATGTTTCTGCAGGCAAGATAGTGCAAAAAGGGGTTGGCAGGATTGAAACGATTCAGTATACTTCAAAT
>PLSX01000219.1 GCA_003165315.1 Acidobacteriota bacterium | reverse complement strand
TGGAGTTGTTCGAAGCCCGCAAGCCTCATGAGCCAGCCGTAATTACTGAAATCGACGGCGTGGTTCGTTACTCGGATGTAGTGAAAGGCCAGCGCAAGATCCTGGTGGTTCCGGAAAAAGGCGAAACCAAGGAATACTTGCTGCCGCGCGGCGTACACGTCTCCGTGCAGGAAGGTGAGCGCGTCAAGGCGGGTGAACCCCTCATGGACGGCCCGCGCAATCCTCACGATATTCTGGCGGTCCTGGGCGAAAAGGAACTGGAAAAGTACCTCGTCGATGAAATCCAGGAAGTTTACCGGCTCCAGGGCGTCAACATCAACGATAAACACATTGAAGTAATAACTCGTCAAATGATGCGGTGGGTTAAGGTTGAAGAAGTTGGCGATACGGAGTTCCTGCTGGACGAGCAAGTGGACAAATTCCGCTTCCGTCTGGAGAATGAACGGGCCAAAGCCAAGGGAGGCAAGCCGGCAACCGGGCGGGCATTGCTGCTCGGAATCACTAAGGCATCACTGGCCACCGACTCTTTCATCTCGGCCGCGTCGTTCCAGGAAACAACGCGAGTACTTACCGAAGCCTCCATTCGCGGTGCAGTGGACCACCTCCGCGGTTTAAAGGAGAACGTCATCATGGGCCGGCTGATTCCGGCGGGCACCGGCTTGGAGTTCTACCGCAACTTCAAGCTGCTCACGGAAGCTGAGCCGCCCGCGCCGGAGGTTACGACGCCGGTGGAAGCCACCATTCCCACTTCTGCCACCGGGGCAGTGGGAACGGATCTGGCGGACGAGGACGAAGCAAGAACGCAGTAAGACCCCAGCAAAGCCCGTAAGTGGCCAGCAGGCAGTTGTCAGTTGCAAGACTGATGACCAACTGCTGGCCACTTCTGTTTTTGGGCTGTCAATAGAGACAGTCGCGCAGCCGAATCAATGGCAATTCGCGACACCAGCAACTCTTAGCTAATTTGGAATCCGCCGGCTTTTTCAAAGGCGTCGGCCACACGCAGCAGGCGCGCTTCGTCGAAATGATTGGCGAGGATTTGCATGCCCACTGGAAGGTGTGGTTCACTCGGGGTTTTCCCGCAGGGGACGCTAATTCCCGGAATGCCCGCAAGACTTGCGGTGACAGTGTAGATGTCGGCGAGGTACATCTGGAGAGGGTCATTCACTTTTTCGCCGAGCTTAAAGGGCGGAATGGGGGACGTGGGTGTAACGATGACGTCGACCTCGTCGAAAGCCTCGACGAAATCGCGGGTAATGAGGGTCCGTACTTTCTGGCCTTTCAAATAGTAAGCATCGTAATAGCCGGAGCTCAATACATAGGTTCCCAGCATGATGCGGCGTTTTACTTCTGCGCCGAAACCGAGGTTGCGCGATTTCCGGTACATGTCGCGCAAATCGTCGTGCTGCGGGGAGCGGAATCCGTAGCGCACACCATCATAGCGGGCGAGGTTGGAACTGGCTTCGGCCGTGCAGATGATGTAATAGCACCCAATCGCGTAGTCGGTGTGCGGCAAGCTGATGGGCACAATCTGGCATCCGAGCGTGCTGAAAAGGTCGATCCCCTTCTGAATGTTCCCACCGATGTCAGGATTCAAGCCCTTGAGAAACTCCGTGGGCACTCCCACGCGAATTCCGCGAATGTCGCCGCTCAAGGCGCCAACATAATCGTCCACAGGCAGCGCGGCGGCGGTGGAATCCAGCGGGTCGGGTCCCGCGATGGTTTGCAGCACCAACGCCACATCTTTCACCGAGCGCCCAAACGGACCGATATGGTCAAGGGATGATGCGAACGCCACCAGGCCGTAGCGCGAAACCCTGCCGTAGGTCCCCATCATGCCCACGATGTCACAGAACGCGGCTGGCTGCCGAATGGACCCGCCAGTGTCTGAGCCCAGTGCGACCGTGGCGAAATTCGCCGCTACAGCCGCAGCCGAACCGCCACTCGATCCCCCTGGCACGCGCGTCAGGTCACGAGGATTTCGCGTGGGGAAGAAGCTGGAGTTTTCCGTGGACGAGCCCATGGCGAATTCATCGCAATTGGTCTTTCCGATGATGACCGCGCCAGCATTTTCCAACCTTTGCACGGCCGTGGCGTCATAAGGCGCAACGAAATTTTCCAAAATCTGTGAGGCACACGTTGTGCGGGTTCCGCGAGTTAGGATGACGTCCTTTACGGCGACCGGCACACCTGCCAGAGGTGCCAGATCTCCACCGGCGGCAATCACCGCATCCACCTTCTTCGCCTGTGCCAATGCGCGTTCCGGGCACAGGCTGAGGTAGGCGCGCACTTCCTTGTCCTTGTCTTCGATGGATGCTAAATGGGCATGGGCAATCTCGACAGCGCTGGCTTCCCGTGTCTTAAGAAGTTCGCGAATTTGGCTAATGCTCAGGGTTGTGAAGTCCATAATGCGTTGATGGCCTCTGATGAATCCATTTTGGATTTGCAGCTTTGGATTGAAGCCTAATGGGAGGCATCTGCAGTTTCTAATCCAAAATCAACAATCTAAAATCCAAAATACCCTTACTCTTCCCGCTCGATTACACTCGGCACTTTGAAACACCCTGCACCCTGTTCAGGGGCGTTCGCCAGCGCCTGATCCTGGGTAAAATTCTTCTGCGCCACGTCTGCCCGAAATGAGGCGTTCTCCGAGCCCGGATACGTTACCTGCGCCATGGGCTCGATGGCCGTAGTGTCCAACTCGTTCAGCTTCTCCACATACTGCAATATGGAGTCAAGCTGGGGCAGATACTTCTTAACCTCTTCTTCCGTAAGTTCAAGGTGGGCGAGGTCAGCCACGTAGCGAACGTCTTTTTCTGTAAAAGCCATTTGGTTTACGAGCTCCGGGGACGATTGAAATATTTGGCGTAGGAACTTGCCAGAGCCGCGGCAATTTCCGGGTCTGCGATTGAATCCGTGTCCATCACCATCTCCGCCAGCGGTGGCGGAGATGGAGCGATTCCATTCGTGCCGCGGGAAAAAAGATCAGGTTGAGATACTGTCTTAACCCGCAACTTCTTGACGATCGCCTGGCCCAGGAAGCCGTTCACTTCAGTGCGAATCTCCTCGGTCATGTGCCGAAGCTGAGTGCCCCAAGTGGCGCAGTCGGCGTGAAGGGTCAATACGCCAAGTTCAAACAGCGCCGGCCGGGAATGTCGCGCCATGGTCTTGCCCACGATGCGCGGCCATAGCGGGGCCAGAATCTCCAGCAGGTGCGGCTCTGCCCGCCGGATCTGCTTCTTAAACAACGCGGGCAATAATTTTCCTATTTCATCCACGATCAGCGTTCCCTTGGGCGGTTTCTTAAACTGCGGATAATTTCCCAGTCTAGCACATTGACAGTCATGGTGGAATGGCTGCGAATGAAGTTACAAAGAAGTCGTTAGTTGTCAGTCGTCGGTAGTCAGTGGTAATCTTTCGTGAGAACTGGCGTCTGATGACTGAAGACTCATCGCATGAAGTTACTTCTTGCTTCCAATTCTCCCCGCCGGCGTGAACTCTTGTGGAACGCCGGCTTCGACATTGAGATTATTCCCAGTGGCGTGGATGAAGGCGAGCCATCGCCGGGCGAACTTCCGGAGGAGTATGCCCAGCGCGTCGCTCGTGACAAAGCCTTACATGTTGCCGCCCATGCGCCCTCTGGAAGCCTGGTTTTGGGCGCGGATACAATTGTTGCTATTGGCGATCTGGTCTTGGGAAAACCATCCGGCCCCTCCGATGCCACCCGGATGCTCCGCCTTCTATCCGGCCAGACTCATGAGGTGATCACTGCGATCTGCCTGGTCAGGGCTCCAGATGTGGTCGCCGTGATGGAGCAGGAGAGAACCTTTGTGACTTTCGCGGAGCTCAGCGAGGATGAAATTCGTTCCTACGTGGCCAGCCACGAACCGTTTGATAAAGCAGGCGCGTATGCCATACAAGGCCTGGGATCAAAATTCATCAGCCATATTTCCGGCTGTTATTTCAATGTGGTTGGGCTGCCGGTGGCGCTGCTCTACGAGAAATTAAAGGAGCTTGAAGCTACGAGTTAGAGGCCAGCCTTCAGTAAATCAGAAGTATTTCGGATGCTTTAATTCAGAATCCGAACCCTGTCTCCAGACTCCTCTTAAAGAATTATTCGCTCGTCGCCGTCGCGCCGAGTTACGCGTTCTCGATCAAGGTATTCGAGCAGCGGAATGGCGTACTTGCGGGAAAGTCCGGTGAGCGCTTTGAAGTCAACTACGCCCAAGCGGTTGTTCTGTGCCTTGCGGTGCGCCAGGATCTCGCGGAGTTTGCCAAGCGCAGACCTATGAAAGATCAGATCCTCTGTAACTTTGTGCAGAACACCTTCCTTCACCAGCATCTTAAATAACTTCTCTGCCCGCGCCCGGTCGAGCCGTAAGTTTGCCAACACTTCCGGGGCGCTTGGCACCGTCAGGCCTGCCTTTTCGAATGCAGCGGCAATTTGATTGCGTGCCGCGGTCTCCTCTGCGGATAGTTGAATCGTGCGCCCGCCCAGGCGAACCATCTCGCCTTGCACCTCGATTTCCCCCAGTAACGTCAGAGAATGCAGCAGGGCATTGAGCAGGGTCGGTGAGGGCAGGGAATGCGTATCACGCCCGATGGCCAGCTTGGACCGCAATTCCTCCTTGGGGAATCCCGCGACCAATGGATTTGCCGTGTGAAACGCCTCAAGCTGTTCCAGCAGAAGTTTCGCCAATTGCGCGAAGTGTGCGGCATGGATCAGAAGGTGGGGTGGCTGCCCGAGCAAAACCAGCCGCTTCTGGTTCGCGAGGGACCTGGCCACCTCAAGAACATTGGTGGGCTTCCATCCGGTGCGGGCCGCAAGAGTCGCCAGTGTAGCTTCACCGGTGCGTTGGACCAGAAGCTCCAGCCGCGATTCAGGTGTTCCGTTTTCCAACACGCGCAGGGAATCGATTGTTGCAGGATCGCCGGGGCGGTGTTTTGGGGGCGCGCTATCGAGCACGACGCCTCCGCCAATGGTCGTGACGGGCGAGAATTGCCGGATAATGAAGCGATCTCCGGGCACGAACAGGCCGGACTCTGACAGGCGAAGCTGCACAAAGCCGGTGTCACTCGGTTTCAGCTCTTTGCCTCCCAGCAGGACGGCTCGTGCCAGCGTCTCCGCCGTCCCGCAGTGGAAATGCACCGGTGCATGATTCTTGAGCGGCCGGGCACTGGGCAAAAGGTTTACGCTGCAATCCAGCGTGGCGGAGGGCTGGAACATACCGGGGGCGGCCAACGCCATGCCGCGGGTAATTTGCCGCGCCTCGACCCCGGCCAAATTCAAAGCTGTTCGCTGGCCCGCGGTGGCGCGGTCAGCGGGAGCATTGTAGACCTCGATGCCGCGCACGCGCGCGCGCTTCCCCAGAGGAAAGATCTCGACTTCCGCCTCCTTCTCCACCGTTCCGGCGATGAGTGTACCGGTGACGACGGCTCCAAAACCCTTCATGACGAATGAGCGGTCAATGGGGAGGCGGAAGGGCAGGTCAGCTGATTTGGGAGATGTGTCCAGGCTCAAACGGCGCAGCTCACTTTTTAGCTCCTCCAATCCTTCGCCAGTGCGCGCGCTTACGGCCAGCATCGGCGCACCCTCCAAAAATGAGCTTTTGACGAATTCCTGCACTTCCAGGCGCACCAGGTCAAAAACTTCGCGCTCCACCAGGTCTGATTTGGTAATCACTACCAGGCCGCGCTGGATTCCCAGCAATTTGCAGATGTCGAAATGCTCTCGCGTTTGAGGTTTGATGGATTCGTCGGCCGCGACAATCAGCATCAGCAGGTCGATGCCCCCCACGCCCGCCAGCATGTTTTTCACAAAGCGTTCGTGGCCAGGGACGTCGATGAATCCTATGCGAAGATCCCTGCCCAGATCCAGGTGTGCGAACCCCAGATCAATCGTGATGCCCCGGCGTTTTTCTTCCTGCCAGCGATCGGGATCGGTACCGGTTAAGGCAAGGACAAGCGCCGATTTGCCGTGGTCAATGTGGCCGGCTGTTCCTACGATGACGTGTCGCATAAAGAAAAGGACCAGGGGCTGGGGATTAGGAACAAGAGATCAATGCCCGCACGGTAGCGGGGTTTGCATCGACCCATTCAAATTGATCAATTACTCCTATTGTTCCGGTCCCTTTTGTGTGGTGTCAGGTTCCGCGTTCCCTGGCCCCTCCCCCTTGGCCCGTGTTCCTGGCTTTTCCATTTCCGGTCCCAGCCATACGCTGGCGAGTTCCCAATTGCCCATGCGTTTTTGC
Source organism: Acidobacteriota bacterium (assembly GCA_003165315.1). Lineage (GTDB taxonomy): Bacteria > Acidobacteriota > Terriglobia > UBA7540 > UBA7540 > Bog-366. Next base: position 7,332 of record PLSX01000219.1, on the reverse strand, counting down.
AGAACAAAATCATAGTAAGCCAACGCGGTAGGGTCCTGGAAGAGCACTCGTGCCAGAGCGCGGTCCTTGTCGGGCGAAAGTGTAACATCACGGACTTCCACCGTTACCATAGGGGTTGCAAGCTTCAAAGTGTGTGCGGGGAGGGTGGTCCCCGTCTTCCCCAGGCCCTTATTGGGAGCTGGCGCGGCGGGCGCCGCCGTCTCCGCCGGTTCCTCCAGCGCCGGAAGAAAATACGTGCGCACGGCAGATTCAATCGAGTTGCCAGACTTCTTCCCCCGGGCCGACGCCAGATACTTCCCCCGTTCTTCGATGACCATGCGGGCGTTGTCCAGATCGTCGTGAATGACGACGTCCTGAAGTTTTTTCTCCGCGTCGATCAGCCGCGAAAGCACTGCCGGGTCAGTGCGCACGGTCAAGGCAATTATCGCCGCCTCGGTTACAGTGCGGTCCGGCTCGTCGTCGGATTTGTTGATGACGCCAAAGAGAATGTCGGTGGCCTGGGGGGAATCGAATTCGCCGAGTGCGCCATAAGTGAAGCGCCGCAGGTTCAGATCTCGAGGGTCGGAAAGCAGTTTTTCCAATACGGGCAGCGCATCCTGGCTCCCAATGAAGGCGATGGACTGTGCCGCGAATTCAGCGGTGCGATCGTCTTTGAGTGCCTCAATGAGTTGGGGAATAATGGCTGGACCGGCGGCAAACGTGGCGCGCAGCAACCCGTATTGAGCCTCTTGGTTGGGCGAGCTGAGGATTCCATAGAGCAACTCAGGGCCCCAATCTCCGGGAAGAGGCTGCTGATCATCATCGGCCGCCGCTGGTGGGGCTGGAGTGGGCGTCGCCGGCGATTGGGGCGTCGGTTGCGGTTTAGTTGGCTCTTGGCAAAACCCCGTAACCGCGGGGAGGAGGCAAAAGGCCATCCACAAACCTACCGTGCCCACGTAAATTGAGGCAGCGCGCTTTTTCACGACCGGCACAGGGACACTCGCCCGCCCCTTCATTTCCACTGCGTTCATCATAGGAATTTCCGTCTCTGGTTGGATGCGAAAGACACCGGACAAGTTGGAGTGGACGTTGTCGACTGCTCTATCTCACGAAGTCTTCGCCCGCCCCCCGTGCTGGATTCTCCCGTGGCCATTCAACAGGGGAGGAAGCTCCCGCAAATCATCTATGGTCAAATCCGGAGAGACCTTCTCCAGCGTCTCTGTCCCAAATCCGTAGGTGACGCCACAGGTCAGCACACCGGCGTTCCGTCCGGTGAGGATGTCGGTGTCGGAATCACCCACCATCGCGGTTTCGCGCGCGGAGACTTTCAGATCCTCCATCAATTTGTGCAAGCCAACGGGATCGGGCTTCTTTTGTGGAAAGCTGTTGCCCCCATAAACATAGGAGAAGTAGGGATCAAATCCGAGCCGCGAAATCATCTCGCGGCTGAAGTTGACGGGTTTGTTGGTCAGCACCGCCATTTTGTAGCCTTTGAGTTTTTCCAGCGTCTCGGAGACTCCGGGATAGGGCGCGGTGTTATCGAGCATGTGCTGGCGGTAATAATCCAGAAAGAAGGCCAGCCCTCTTTCCACATTCTCGTCTGTGGCTTGCGTTCCCAGTGAGCGGCGCACCAACAGCATGACCCCATGGCCCACGTAGGAAGAGATCAATTCGAGCGTCAAGGGAGGTAGCCCCATCTCCTTGCGCATGGCGTTGACACTCAATGCCAGGTCCTGTTTGCTATCCACCAGGGTGCCATCAAGGTCAAAAACCAGCAACCGTACTTGTTTCCAGTCTGAACTCACGAAATCGTCCATATTTAAGATTTGGAGTATAGCTCCCTGCCAGGGTCAAATGCGCGCAGTACCAACGCCGCCTGCTCCGCCGGAATGGGATTGAAGTGGAAGCCCTCGGTGCCCAGAAAGCGCCTCTTGCCCGCCACATCCGGCTGAATTTCGAGGTGCCAATGATAATCGTCGCGGATGCTGCTCCACCAATCTTTGGTGGGTTTCCACGCCAGCAAATTCGGCTCCGTATGAACCACCACGTGGAGAGATGGCGAAACCTTTTCCATGCGCATAAGACAGGACTTGAGGAATGGCGCAAACGCCGCCGCCCGCCCTGGCTCCGTCATGTCGTTCTCAAATGAGGAGGAATGCCGGACGGGACCCACCCAAAGTTCATAGGACCAGCGCGAGCCAAAGGGGCAGAAGGCCACAAAATCCTCTGTCTGGTCCACGACGCGGACATCCTCCTGCAGTTCCTGCTGCAAGGCGTCGCAATAGATACAGCGATCATGCCGCTTGAAATGCGCCTGACTCCACCGGAATTCAATTTCCAGCAGTTGCGGCAGCACAGGGGATCCCAGCACCTGGGAATATGCATGCCCTTCCAGGGTGGCAGTGGGTGGATGCTGATCCTTAAAGAGCGAAACGTAACGAAGGCGGCGGTCCTGCTTGAGGTCGAGGATGCGGTCGCGGAAGAGTTCCAGCAAGTGCGCAATGTGGTCCGCCGGGAGGTGCGCCAGCGTCAATCCATGCACAGGGGTCTCCACCACAATTTCATGCGCGCCTACGGTGTTCATGCGGTCATACATACCTTCGGGCTGACGGTCCAACCCCCCCTCCACAAGAAATAAAGGAGCGCGATCATGAAAGACCCTCGCCATCCACGTACCGTCGGAGTTTTTGTACTCGCGGATGGAGTGAGGTGTCATGTGTTCGTTTCCCGGGCAAAAGGGGCACCCCCCGCTTTCATCATGCACATCCGGCATAACCGGCCGCTTACCCGTAACCACCCAGCGTCGAGTAAATGGGTCCAAACGCAATTCAGCCATGGACGTTGCCTTTCGAGACGGTCCGTGCTCCGACGGGCGGCGCACGCATCAAGCAGCCTGCGACGGTATCGGCTGTGAATCCCGAACCTCTTATTCTATCTTGTATCGGCGCTGGCGTCATGCGGCTTGAATCGAACACGTACTCAAGTCTCGACGCCCGGCGCGGCGGTGTGGTAGTTTAAAATTTCAGGCAGATTTTATCTGAAAGTGAGGAATATGGCAGAGATACACCCTTTTCGCGCTCTTTATTACGACTCCAAGAAGACTCCCGACCTCGGCACCGTGGTTACCCAGCCCTACGACAAAATTTCTCCAGAAATGCAGGCGCGGTATTACAGTTTGAGCCCGTACAACCTGGTCCGAATCATTCGCGGACGCACATCGGCAGAGGATGGACCAACGGACAATGTGTATACCCGCGCCGCGCACGACTTGCAATCGTGGATCAAGGCCGGCGTGCTCATCTCGACGGACAAGCCTGCCATCTATCCCTATAACCAGGAATACGAAGTTCCTGGGCAGCCCGGAGTGCGCAAGGTTCGCCGTGGATTCATCGCCCTGCTGCGCTTGGAGGACTACTCAGCCCGCGTGGTGCATCGCCATGAAGAGACGCTTTCCGGTCCCAAGGCCGACCGGATGGAATTGCTGAAGGCGACGCACGGCCACTATGGTCAGATCTTCATGCTTTACAGTGATCCCAGCGGGACTGTGGAAAGCCTCCTCGCCGCACCCTCAACGGAACAGCCTTGGGAGCAGGTTACTGATGAGTATGGCACGCGGCACACCGCCTGGCAGGTGGCAGATCCCCAGGTTATTGGCGCTGTTACCGCGGCGATGAGCAACAAACAGTTAGTCATTGCCGATGGTCATCATCGTTACGAAACTGCGCTCGCCTACCGCAATTATTGCCGGGAAACGGGCCGGGATGATGGCCGCGCCGAATATGTGATGATGACCTTTGTGCGCATGGAGACCGATGGCCTTACCGTCCTTCCCACCCACCGGCTGGTTCACAGCCTGGAGAATTTTGATTGGAATAAGTTCTCCACCGGGGCGCGGGCAATTTTCGATTGGGAAGAGGTTGACGTGCAAGGCCCGGCAAGCGAATGGACACCTCAATTCATCGCCAAATTGAAGGCTGCTGGCAGCGAGCGGCCGACTCTGGGCGCTTACGCGGGTCCGGGAAAATTGGCTTTGCTGCGCCTGCGTCCTGACTTTGATCTTGATGGGGCGGTTGCCGATCTTCCTTCCACGATGCGCCGTCTCGACGTTGCTCTGCTCCACCGGCTGGTGCTTGATCGTCTTCTGGGCGTTAACGCCCAAGCCGTGCGGGAAGAAAAGAATCTCACCTACTTCCGCAACACGGCCGCCGCCTGCGAAAGTGTGGAGAAGGGCAAAGGGCAGGTCGCGTTCCTGCTGAATCCCACGCCCGTCGCTGCCGTTCATGACAACGCCATTGCCGACTGCCCCATGCCGCAGAAATCCACGGACTTCTATCCCAAGCTGCTTTCAGGATTGACGATCTATTGGCTGGATAATCCGGCGGGACAATAGAGCGGGGTCGCGCGGGTAAGGGTTGCGCAAAGTTAGCCGGCTCCGAGCCGAATCACTTTGCGGTTCTTTCCTCTTGCCCGGAAATGGATCAGGCGTACCGTGGAATAATTTTTCTCGGAGAAAAATAAGTCAGTGCTACCCCGCTCCAAGCGGCATAACCGGCCCCGGACTCTGGCTGGACTTCAGGGCGAATAGCCCCGAGTTTCCCGGCATAACCGGTTATAAGGCGGAGCAACTCCCCCGAAAAACTAAGTCCCCGGAAGTCATCAGGGCGCATCATGCGGGGTGTTTGGCCCCGATTTCCGGCAAATTGTCTGGACTTATCGTCCAGATCATTTCAAGGCATTGAATGCGATAACGGCCGCCGGTGCGGTGTGGGCTACTGCACGGGCTGCAGTTGGTTCCAGCTTCCCGTCAGCTCCGAATTCGGATTGAAGCTCGGATCATCGCTCATCACATACTCATTGGCGCCATTCAGCCAGGCGTGGTTGTACTGATTACTCAGCTCAAACTCGCGTCCCGTGGAGGGATCGCGATAGGTACGCACATCCCGAAGGTTCTGATCGTTGGCATGGAAGCCTATATCCGAAACCCGCTGGGCATTGGCGCTCATCTGCTGGTACGTTTGGGTGATGAAGTTGGTGAGTTCGGCCTGCATCTGGTCCATTATGGCCTCTTTCTGGGCTTGTGTTCGGTAGTAATTGGCAATCCACTTGTTCGTATAGGCGGCATAGCGAGGCTTGGGTTGAATGGAACTCATCACCACCTTGAACAGTTTTTCGTTGCTATCGAGCTTGCCCTTGGGCGCTCCAAACGCTACCTGGCCGACGGCGTGGATATCGTACAGAGATCCCCGGCCGACGCGATAGGTCTGGGTCACGAGCGCCACGGAGTACCACAGCTCCATCGGCTGGTTGTCCTTTTGAAACGCGAGGCGTACGCGGATGGCGTCGATGCGGGCGCCGCCGTTGCCGGAGTCCGCCGGAGGCAGTCCATCGCGCTGGCGCACGAGTTGCTCGAGCGCGGGGTACGGCTCGACCGATTCCACCGTCATCGCGGGCTTCAGCTCGTTCAGCACCATCTGGCGGAAATATTGCTCGGCGTTCAAGGGCTTGGCCACGGCGCAGAGATCGTTTGTCTTGTTCCCCGTGTGCGTGCGCCGGTTAGGATCGGTGAGGTTGTGCAACTCTTGCGGGTCGTCGGAGTATTGCCAGGCGTAATTGGGAACGCCTGCAAATTTGGACATGCCATCCGGGCTTGTGGCCTCCCAGAAGACGGAAAAACTTTCGCTGAAACAGCCCGTTTTGCCGCCGTACATCTGGACCGAGCCCTTGAAGTCCCAGGTGCCGGGAATCAACATTTCGATCGCGGGTGACAGCGCCTCATTGGGGTCATCGTATTTGACCATAATCTGCGCCTTCTTCAGGAGCAGGTAAGAGCCTGAGCCAGCACTGGCGCCGGGCGCTCCGCGCCGGGCAGCGGATGATGTGGGTGCTTGAGGTGTGGGCTTGGCCGCCGCGTCGTCGGCGCGAGCATAGGGTGCCGCCCACGCGGCGCAGTAAAGGACCAGCAACGCCAACTTATTCATGTGACATCTCCATTCCACGGCAAGCCCTGCCGAATGATCTCTGCCTGCAAGGATAGCATAGGCTCGACTCTCGTGCTCTTTACGAGGACAAGGGGACGGGAACGTATGAAAAAATTCACGTTCAATCAAAAGCATCTCGCGCCGAGACACAGAGGCGCGGGGGAGCGAAAGAAACTAAAGCATCTATTTAATTCGATTCTCAGCGCGTCTGCGTCTCGGCGCGAGGCTGGCAATTTCTTCACACGTTCCTGTCCCCGGGTTTCCAGGCCGCGTGGAATGTACCGCGGATCAACTCAGCTCGGAGCCGAATAACTCGCCGCTACCTTCCCCCGTGCTGCTAATTACCGAACGACCGCGCTGGAATTTACTCTCATCCTGAGATTTACTCCCCCGTCGGATCAGCCGCATGGCCTCCGGCGGGGTTTTGCTTTTTGCGGGTGTTTGGCGTCAGAATACCCTGTGTTTGGGTTGAAAAAGATATAAAATCCTCTTCCTATTCAGTAGTATTATTAATCCCCTTATCAATTAGTATGCCTGACAAGCCGGAAGACAAAGCGCGCAAAACCATTGACGACCTCTTATCGAAGGCAGGTTGGACTATCCAAGACCGAGAAGAGGTCAATGTCAGTGCCGCTCGTGGCGTGGCCATTCGTGAGTTCCCCTTGAAGTCTGGCTACGGGTTCGCCGACTACCTGCTTTACGTGGATGGGGCTCCCGCAGGCGTCGTCGAAGCCAAGAAGGAGGGCGAGACCCTCACTGGCTACGAGATTCAAACGGAAAAGTACAGCGTTGGCCTTCCAGACGTCCTGAAGCCCTACCGCAGGCCGCTGCCTTTTTGCTACCAGAGCACCGGCATCGAAACGCGCTTTACCAACCTGATGGAGCCCGAGGCGCGCAGCCGGCCCGTCTTTGCCTTTCACCGCCCTGAGACTATGGCCGACTGGTTGATGGATGAGTCAAGGAAGCCTGGCTCAACCTCGCGTGCGCGCTTGAAGCACCCCCCCCCCCGCCATTGAAGAAAAACTCTGGCCTGCGCAGATCAAAGCGATTCGTAATTTGGAAGATTCGCTCGCGCACGGGCGCCCGCGGGCGCTGATTCAGATGGCCAGCGGCGGCGGGAAAACCTTCACCGCCTGCAATTTCTGCTATCGGCTCATCAAGCACGCGGGCGCCCAGCGCATTCTCTTCCTCGTAGACCGCAATAACCTGGGGCGGCAGGCCAAGAGCGAGTTTGAGCAGTTCTCGACGCCGGAAGAGCGTGAGCTTTCGGTAGGCGTGCGTAAGCAGCCCAATTTAGAAATGGGGAGGTCTGATTACTTCCTGGATTTCGCCCACCAGCGTTGGAGAGGAGCGAGTCCCCGATTGACATCATCGA
>PLSX01000146.1 GCA_003165315.1 Acidobacteriota bacterium | reverse complement strand
GCCAGGTCAGCGTGCAATCGGTGGTGGCGAACTCGTGGCCGTTCGCACAGGGATCGGGAGTGTTCAGATGCATCTTAATGTCGACCGTGGCGTTCTGGCCAACCGCCAAGCTGATTCCTCTGCGCGTTTCGTCGGTAAACCCTTGTTTTGCCGCTCGAATCTCGAATTGCCCCGGAGCCAGGCCGGACGCCTGATACTGTCCCCCGCCGTCAGTTGCGATCGTGCGCGTTGCACCTGTGTCGGCGTTCTTGATTGTCACGGCGACATGGGGAAGGGCTGCGCCGGTTTGGTCCGTCACCACGCCGGAAAGGCTCGCTCCGGTTTGGGCCCACGCCGGGGACGCCCCCATCGCAAGCAACAATATCAGCAAGCAGGGTTGGGTCAGCAGCAGTGAGGCAGATTTTGGAAAGTAGAGGGAGGGCGTCAATTTTTTCCATCGCCTCCCTTGCCGGAGAAGGATCTGCGAGCGGTTAGAGCGTTCCACGATGTGTCACCTTTCCTGAGAATCTGTCTCAACGAGGCTAAGGTAGAGGGTAAGCTCAGCCAAAAGCGGAGCCGCTTTCCGCATTAAGACCCCCGATGTCAGTAATTAACCCTCGGAATTCAAAGTTTACAATAAATACGATTATGGTGTCTACTTTCCATTATAAGCACCGATTATAAGCGAAAATATGCGATTTATTTGCCTCCGCGCCGCATCTTTGGCAAACGCTTTACACTCTCCCAGCCCACTCATTTTGCACCTTCATAGGCCACGAGTAATTCGTAGTGCTGCGCCACGGACTCATTTCGCGGTATATTAGGCGAATTGGGGAAGTGGCCAACATCATTTACAAGAAGGTGGCTCCTGATGTAACAAGGGTCATCATGGGTATCTGTCTGTTCCACACATTGAGTTCCGCGATCTGCGGATAGACCACTTCGCAAATTCCTGGCGCAATCCAGTAAGGAGGCAGCAGTGGTGAATCATGCTACGGGAACATTTGAAGTGAAGTTAACTCCGCAAAAGCCGGACAACAAGGAAGCTGAAAGCTCCGGCGTCGCCAGGATGTCAATCGACAAGAAGTTTTCCGGCGAGCTCGAAGCAACCAGCACGGGCGAGATGCTGGCCGCCATGACCGCACTCAAGGGCTCAGCAGGGTATGTTGCCATTGAGCGCGTCAGCGGAACCCTGCATGGCCAGAACGGCACCTTCTTCCTTCAACATAGCGGTACGATGACTCGTGGCACACCGGAACTGAGCGTTACCGTGGTCCCGGATTCGGGCACCGGCGAACTGGTTGGCCTCACCGGTAAGCTGGCAATCAAGATTGAAGCTGGAAAGCACTCCTACGAGTTCGACTACACCCTTCCCGAAACACACTGAAGGAGACGTAATGAGCTGGACAGAGGAGTTGGCGCAGGAAATATCCGGCAGAGTCCTGACCGATGACGCCGCACGCGAAGGCATGGCGACGGATTTTGGCCGCGTCATCGTGCGCAGGCCGCAGGTGGTGGTATGCCCCGCTTCGGCGGAAGACGTGTCACGCGTGGTGAAGTTCGCGGCCCAGCAATCCCTTACCGTGGCGACGCGCGGCGGGGGGCACTCGCAAGCCGGGCAGTCGCTCTCTGACCAAATCGTGTTGGATATGACATCGCTCAATCAAGTTGTGAGCGTTCGGGAGGATGCCGCCACCGTGCAGGCGGGAATCAAATGGCGGGGACTGGTGGAACACCTCACGCCACAAAGCCTTTCACCTCCGGTACTCACCAACAATCTCGATGTCACCGTGGGAGGAACCCTCTCCATGGCTGGATTAGGCGTTGCTTCATGGCGGCACGGCACCCAGGCGGACAATTGTATGGAACTGGAGGTGGTGACCGGCACTGGCGAAATCGTGCGCTGCTCCGGGAGCGAGAATCGCGACCTGTTTGATGCCGCCCGTTGTGGCGCCGGGCAATTTGGAGTGATCACTCAAGCAAAGGTCAAGCTTCGCCGCCATCCACCCCGCTTCCGAAGCTTCTATCTGCTATACGATAATCTCGCGGCGTTGCTGGATGACTTAAAGATCGTGATGAGCGACGAACGCTTTGACAATCTGGAATCCTGGTGCGTTCCCTGTCCGCAAGGTTTTAAGAAAGTGGGGGAGCAGCGCCAACCCTTTGCACAATGGTTCTTTCCATTGCATGCGACGGTGGAAATAGAGGAAGACGAGTCACCCGATGAGGCCGCGGAAAAGCTGGCAGGGCTGAAGTTCTATAAGCACGTTCACACCGAAGACGGCGATATAGCAGAATTCCTCACCCGGCTTGACAACCTGTTTGCCCTCTGGAAGCGTGGCGGCTTTTGGGATTACGCGCACCCGTGGATGGAATGCGTTCTGCCCTGGCAGACCACCGGAATGTACATATCCCAAGTCCTGGCCAACCTGCCGCCACAAGCCCTGGTGGGCGGGCACATCCTGCTTTGGCCGGCGAAGGGAACGGCTTCACGCGCGCCGCTGTTTATGCGTCCCCAAGGCGATTTCCTGATGGGCTTTGGAATTCTGCCCGCCGTCCCGCCGCAATATTTGAATGAGGTCTTGCCGCGCATGAACATGGCCAGCCAGGCATCCATCATGATGGGAGGCAAGCGCTACCTCTCCGGCTGGATCAATTTTGACCATGCGGCGTGGAAGGCTCATTACGGGGAACAGTGGCCTGCAGTGACGGCGGCAAAACGGAAATTCGATCCGCAAGGCATCCTTAATCCCGGATTCATCAAGTTTGAGTGAAAACCGCCGATAGGATTCTCGGGAGGTTGAGAAGAACACGGCATCCGCAGTATGTATGTGTGGACAATAATGCCCTATGTCTAGGTCACGCTGTCCGAATTGAACACGAGAACATTTAACCCACATAGAATCAGAGAAATATCGGACAAAATGGGGTAGTCATATTGCGCCGTTCTGCTTGACACTTGTGAAACCCACATGCTACATTTGCCAGTCTTTGCTGCTTGCGAAATGCATGCCTGTGAGGCTTAGCTTTCCAAATGGGTGACACGTTCCACCAACTCGGACAGTTGTTTCTTGAGACCATTCCCACCGTGGTCCTGGTTTTTCTTCTTTTTGTCATACTCGACCGGATACTTTTCCGCCCATTGACGGCGGTCATGAAACAGCGCGAGGAGTTGACGGTGGGTGCTTTGGCACACGCGCGCGAACAGGCTACAACTGTTGAGGCAAAGACTCGCGAATATGAAGCAGCCTTTCAAGCAGCCCGGCAGGAGGTCTACCGCCAGCGCGAGACGGATCGCCACAGCAGCCTGGAGCAGCGGGACGCGGGTCTGCGCAAAGCGCGCGAGCAGGCGGACGTGGTGATTCGCGAGGCACAGGCGGAATTGGCGGGGGAAGTGGAGCGCGCCAAGTCAGAGTTGGACAGCGCCTGCCAACCCCTTGCGGAAGAGATTTCTCAAAGTCTAGTTGGGTCCGGGTTGCTCCCCGGCGGGGGAGAGAGGATTCAACCATGATCCGTACCCTTCGCCATGCCGCCTTTTTCGCCCTCCTGGGAATTTGCCTGGGTGGATTTTCCACTCCCTTGGTGACATGGGGGCAGGGATCTGAGACGGCAGCAAAAGAGGAGAATTCAGAGTCACCCCACGAGCTTCTCTACAAAATCATCAATTTTGCAATCCTCGTCGGTGGACTCGGGTACATCCTCCGCAAACCGCTGACAGAGTTCTTCACTTCGCGCTCCGCCTCCATTCGGAAGAGTCTGGATGAAGGCCGCAAAGCATTGGAAGCATCACAAGCCCAACTTAAGATTGTGGAAGACAAGCTGAAGGGTTTGGAGGCGGAAATTGCTGCCTTCAAGTCTTCCGCCATGCGCGAAATGGAAGCAGAACGACAGCGCATGCAGCAGGCCGGGGCGGAAGAAGCAGCCCGCATTCTGGAGTCCGCACGTAACCAGACCAGTGTGGCTGTGCGTGCCGCCAAGCTGGAACTGAAAAGATATGCCGCACAGAAATCGGTGACTCTGGCGGAGGAACTGATCCGCGGCCGTCTGGATGACTCCAGCCGCAAGCGCTTGGTGACGCAGTTTGTGGCCACCATCGAGTCCAAGGAACGGAAGAACTAACCATGCCCACCGTCGTCGCCAATCGCTACGCGCGCGCGCTTGCCGATGTTGTTGCAGCCACCGGAAATTATCGCCAGGTGCTCGGCGAATTGGAAGATTTCGGCGCGGCGTATCAGGAGAGCGTGGAATTTCGCGAGGTTTGTGATACCCCCGGGGTGAGCATGGGGCAGAAGTTGAGCGTGTTGGAAGCCCTTGCCGCAAAAATGGGCAGTTCGCACGTTACATTGAACTTTCTGCGTGTTCTGATGAGCCATTACCGCATGCCTTTGCTCGACGAAGCCATTCAGTCCTTTCGCAGCGTGGTGCATGCGCGCATGGGAATCGTAAGGGTAAAGATCTCTTCCGCATCACGCCTTTCCGCGGAGGAACAGAAGCTCTTACAGAGCCGATTCAACGAGCTGACCCAAAAACAATCGGAACTGGAATTCCATCTCGATGAGGGCCTGATCGGTGGCTTGGTGGCGCAAATCGGGAGCACGGTTTTTGACGGATCGGTACGCGGCAGCTTGGACCGCCTTCGCGGACAATTATTGGCACAGTAGGAAAGCTATCAGCGGTCAGCTATCAGCCTTCAGCTTGGGCCTCGGGTTTGGCAAGAGTTGAGAAATGAGAGCGGACCGTTAAATCATTAGAAGGGAAGCATTCAACTTTCTGCCTGCGCATGGGCTGAGAGCTGAACGCTGAGAGCTGAAAGCTGATAATGGCACAAATTAAAGCCGACGAAATAACCAAGATTATTCGGGAACAGATTGAGAACTTCGATCGCACGGTAACCGTGACGGAAGTTGGCTCAGTCATTTCCGTTGGAGACGGCGTTGCCCGCATTCACGGTCTCGACCGCGTCATGGCGGGCGAACTTCTCGAACTGCCACACGACGTGGCGGGGTTGGCTTTGAACCTGGAAGAAGACCAGGTGAGCGCGGTGCTGCTGGGCGACTACACGAAGATTAAGGAAGGCGACATCGTCAAGCGTACCAACCGGATTATGTCCGTCCCGGTAGGCGAGGCCTTGGTGGGCCGGGTCGTTGATGCCCTCGGTCGCCCTACGGACGGCAAAGGCCCCGTGATTACGGATAAATACAGCCCGATCGAACGCATCGCCCCTGGTGTGGTGCAGCGACAACCCGTACGCGAACCCATGCAGACGGGAATCAAGGCAATTGACTCCATGATTCCCATCGGGCGCGGCCAACGGGAGTTGATCATCGGCGATCGCCAGACCGGGAAAACCGCAGTCGCTCTGGATGCGATTCTGAATCAGCGTGGCGGCGATGTAATCTGCATTTACGTCGCAATCGGACAAAAGCGTTCTACCATCGCCCAGGTTGTGAAAACGCTGGAAGAGTACGATGCCATGAAATTCAGCATCGTGATTGAGGCAGGTTCTTCCGACCCCGCGCCTATGCAGTACCTGGCTCCTTACGCCGGCTGTGCCATGGGTGAATACTTCCGTGATAGTGGTCGCCACGCCTTGTGCATCTACGACGATCTTTCCAAGCACGCCGTGGCCTACCGCGAGATTTCATTGCTGCTGCGCCGCCCACCAGGCCGCGAAGCATATCCTGGCGACGTCTTCTACCTCCACTCGCGATTGCTTGAGCGGGCTGCCAAGGTGAGCAAGGAACTGGGCGGCGGGTCGCTCACAGCGCTGCCGATTATTGAAACGCAGGCAGGTGACGTTTCGGCCTACATTCCCACCAACGT
>PLSX01000190.1 GCA_003165315.1 Acidobacteriota bacterium | reverse complement strand
ACATCATCAATGAGGTCGTCAATCGTACAAGCATCACCAAGACAAAAGCTGAAATGGCTGTTGAAACTGTGTTTGATTCCATGAAGAAAGCCCTGACGCAGGGCGACCGCATTGAACTGCGTGGCTTTGGTGTTTTCAATGTGAAACCGCGCAAGACCGGTATCGGACGGAACCCCCGAACCGGAGCGGAAGTTAGTATTCCCCCCGGCAAGGCTGTGCGCTTCAAGCCCGGCAAGGAATTGCAATCTCTCTCGTAAGTGCAGTGATGAGTGTTAAGTGGCGGATGACGAGCAAGCTTTTAAGCCTATGGAAGGCATGCTTGCCACTTGTCGCAAGCCACTCGTCACTGCCCTTTACACGCGGTGAGGAGCGGGCGAGAATAGGATTCTTCCCCACATCCGTATGGGCGATGAATCCCAATTCGAGCGTGCCAGCCAGCCACAGGTCAGCGAGATCCCTTGGGCCACTCGGGCGTGGGCGCCTGTCGCTTGGTCCCCGCGTCCGCGGAGGTACTGGTACAACTCTCTCCCGTTTCACGTTGCCCTTTTCCTGCTGACCGTATTGACGACTACGGTGGTGGGAACGCACATCGCCCTAAACTATGCGCATAATGTTCCAGTGTTTGATTGGGACGTTTCAATTGCGTATTTCTATGAATTGTGGCGCCACCCGGGGGTGCTGGTTTTAGGCGCGCCGTTTTCCCTTACCCTGTTGAGCATTTTGCTGGCTCACGAGCTTGGACATTACTTCACCTGCCGCCACTATAGGATTTCCGTTACTTACCCTTACTTTATTCCCGCTCCAACCCTCATTGGAACCCTGGGCGCCTTCATTCGCATCAAGTCGCCCATGGTTAATCGCCGGGAGCTTTTTGATGTCGGGATCTCAGGTCCCATCGCAGGTTTCGTCGTTGCCATTCCGGCCATGATTCTGGCGATATTTCTGGCTAAAGGTACGCTGCCCTTAACCACGCCAGATTCAATATCTCTCGGGAATCCTCTTGCGCTCATCCTGCTCGCCAAGCTTTTCCGGAATGGCCTGAGCCCGGCGGAGATTATTTTTCATCCGGTCGGTTGCGCTGCCTGGGTGGGGCTCTTCGCCACTGCCTTGAATCTCCTGCCGTTGGGGCAGCTTGATGGCGGGCACATCCTCTATGCCGTTTTGGGCGAGAAATGCCGGAGTGTTTCGCGAGGACTTTACCTGGGGTTGCTTCCGCTGGGATATTTTTGCTGGTATGGTTGGCTGGCCTGGGCATTAATCTTACTTTTCCTGGGCCTTCGCCATCCCATGCTGCTTGAGCCGGAAGAACCCCTCGGGCGCAAAAGAAAAACTCTCGCCATCGTCGCGGCCCTCATTTTCATTCTCACGTTCATGCCCACACCATTCAAATTTTAGTAGGCAGTAAGCACTAAGCAGTCGGCAGGAGGTATTTCCCGGTAAGCATGTGGGCAATAGCAGCTTCTGTTTCTGCCTTCCGCTTACTTCCAACTGCGCAATGGCAACTGCCGGCTGCCAACTGCCTACGGCCTACATAATGTTGGCCGGATCCATGTCAATCATCAGTGAGCGTTGGGGAATGCCTTGCTGGTCCATATAGGCTGTCAGGCGCTGGAGGATGCTGCTGAGGCGAGCTCGCGAAGTACACTTGATCAGAAATTGGATGCGGAAGCGGCCTTCCAGTTTTGCCAAAGGTGCGGGCGTAGGGCCGAGGATCTTCAACCCCTCTGTGTTCTTTTCCAACGGGATCAGGAAATTGCCCACGTGCCTCGCCACAACAGCAGCTTGCTCCAGGTTGGAACCTTGCGCGATGACGTTGGCAAGAGCGGTCATGGGCGGATAGTGCATCATGCGGCGAAAGCGCATTTCCTTGTGGAAGAATGCCTCGTAGTTCTGCTCCGCCGCCAGGCGAATGGCGTAGTGCTCAGGAAAAAATGTTTGCACCAGCACTCGGCCTGGCTTTTCGCCTCGACCGGCCCGACCCGCCGCTTGAGTGAGCAATTGGAAGGTTCTCTCAGCGGAACGGAAATCCGGCAGTCCCAGACCGATGTCAGCGGAGACCACACCCACCAGCGTTACTCCTGGGAAATCGTGGCCTTTGGCGATCATTTGCGTGCCCACAAGCAGGTCGATTTTGCCCTGCCGGAACTCGCTCAAGATATGTTGGAACTGGCTCGGCCGGCGGGCCACATCGCGGTCTAGGCGCGCCACTCTGGCAGTAGGAAAGAGCTCCGCAAACTTCTTCTCGACCTTTTCTGTTCCCTCGCCCACATAGTGAAGGTGCTCACTCTGACAGTTCGGGCAACGCGCGGGAACGGGCGCGGAAAAACCGCAATAATGGCAAATCAAGCGGTGCTCGCGGCGATGATAGGTCAGGGAGATGGAACAGTTCTCGCAGCGTTGCGTCTGTCCGCAACTTCGGCACAGCAGGAACCATGAATATCCCCGGCGGTTCAGAAGGATCATGGTCTGATGGCGATTGGCAATCTGCGCTTCGATCTCCTGATGCAGGCGGCGGGAAACCGGCACGCTCGTGTGCGTCTCACGAAATTCCTGGCGCATGTCCACGATTTCAACTTCCGCCAGTTTTCGTCCCTCCACTCGCTCAGGAAGCACGGCCAGACGATATTTTCCCTCGCGAGCGTTCCAGTAGGATTCGAGCGAAGGGGTGGCGGAACCGAGCAGTGCCAGCGCCCCGGCAATTTGCGCGCGCACCACGGCAACGTCACGCCCGTTGTAGCGAGGTGTTTCTTCCTGCTTGTAACTCGTGTCGTGTTCTTCATCAACAATCACTACACCCAAATTCGTCAGTGGAGCGAATATGGCTGAGCGCGTCCCCAGCACCACTTTGGCTTCACCACGCCGAATGCGCCACCACTCTTCGTGGCGCTTGTTTTCAGACAAAGCGCTATGAAGAAGGGCCACATTTGACCCAAAGCGGTCGAGGAACTGCGCCTGCACCGAGGGTGTAAGGGAAATTTCGGGAACCAGGGTCAGCGCGGTGCGGCCGATTTCGAGGCAGCGAGCGATGAGCCGGAGATAAACTTCTGTCTTCCCGCTGCCTGTTATCCCGTGCAGGAGGACGGTCTGAAATTCCCCCGATTCCATTTGCTGGGTGAGGTCGTCGAGCGCCGCAATCTGTGCGGCAGTCAGCACAAGTGAGGAATCTGACGCTGCCCATGAGTTCTGGGGCTGGGAAAGTTTCTTCGCGGTTTCAAGTTCGATCAGGCCGGTTGCGCTCAGCTTCTTGAGCGCGCCAAGATCGGCTCGTGCAGCGCTGAGGAGTTCCCGATGGTCTTCCGCCCGTCCGTCCGTTCCCAACGCGTCCAGAATTCTTTTTGCCACGGGTGAGAGGCGTGGCGGCTTTTCCGGCATGGGGCCCGCGAGGCGCACGGCATAAACCAGCCGGTGGGTGCGCTCGCGATCCTCTTCATCAATGATGACCCACTTCTCTTTGAGTGCCTGCAAGAATGCATCGGAAAATTTCTGCCGGAGTACCTGTACAGACACACTCCCGCGCGCTGCCAGGTAGTTGAGAAGGTCGCTCGCAGGATCGGACGGTCCATCTTTCGACTCGTTGATTTCAGTGACCCGCCTTTGTCCCAATTCACTCAGGCGGATGGAGCGGGCGCGTCGCGTCTCCGCGCGCAGTGGCAGCATGGCTCGATAGACTTCGCCGATCGGAGCCACGTAATAATCCGAAATCCAGAATCCCAGCTCCAGCAACTCCGGGGTTATAACCGGTTCAGCATCCAGCACGCGCAGAATGGGGCGTGCAGCAATGCCGGGAGGTAGCGTGCTGCCGGCGCGAAGGATGATCCCCGTGGCCTTGCGCGTGGCCAGCGGAACCTGCACGCGCTGCCCCGGCTGCACAGTGATGGAATCGGGAACCATGTAGGTGAGGGTATTGCGAATTCCCGTCATCACCGCAATGTCCACCAGGTTCGCACGGCGCGCGCGGGGTGCGGATTTCGTTGAAGAGGGTTTGCGATCCACGAATTCATTCTACGCTAAAAGCCGTGACGGATGACGAGGGACAAGTAACGAGCGGAACCGCTCCTTCAAAGCTCCAATTCGCCGGCTTGTAACTCGTCACTCTTCACTTTTCACTACTCTTCGCCACAAGGCTAGCATATAAATTTCCCAGCCGATCCAACATCGCGAGCGAAGGCGTAAAGTTCTTGCGGGTAATGTGCTCGATATTTAGGCCGATGGGGGGAGGATCGGGCGGCAGATTGTCAAACACATCCATCAGAATACGCTGGGCCAGGTTGATGGAACGTTCCAGGCACGTCTCGGCGGCAACGGCCGCACCTTGCTCAGACCCAATCAGAAAGCGGTCAAGGTCGCGCGGAATGTCGACGCCCAGCCAGCGCAGAAACTGCAAATCCCGACGATTGCTGATGGGGGCAAAACTGATGAAGATTCGCGCTTCGACGCCGTTGAGCCGCTGGATCAGCCACACGAGGTCGTTAGAGTCAAACATCACCTGCGAGGTGAAGAAATCCACTCCCTGGGCGTGCTTCTTGTGGATGCGGTCCGGCTCATTGACGCGGCTGGGGATCGCGATTCCACCCATCGAAACGGGAAGGCTCAGTGATTTCACCAGTCGCGCCGCTTCGGCAGGGTTGGGGCCGGGATAGGTTATCTCCTTCGACTCGCCGCCCACGAGAACCCAGTTGGCAATGTCCCACTCGCCACACGTTTCGCGGAACCAACGCTCAGGTTCAGCGTCATGAACGGTGACGCGATTGATGACCACGTCAATCCCCAGTTCGTGTTTGATGCGCGAGCCCAGGATGCGGGGTTCAACCCGCTCAATGAATTTGCTTGTGCGTTCACCCGGCCGATCCTCGTCGTGAATCTCCGGAATGTTGATGGCATCCACGCGGCCGCGCAATTGTTGCAGTTCGTGCAGTGATGAATCCAGCGCCTCGGGCTTCCCCGCGGCAGGTGGAACCACCTCAAACAGCGTCAACGGAACGGCCGGATGCAGCAATGATTCTTGAAAGCCCATGAGTGAATGATCCGCAGATTTATCAGATTTCACAGATTACGCAAGCTGAAGGTATTTAGCAAGGCGGGCGCCGGTTAGGGATTCAGGACCTCGTCGTAGACTGCCAGCGTTTCCTCGGCCGTGCGCCGCCAGGTAAATTTGCTCGCGCGGGCGATTCCGATTTGCGCCAGAGATTTTCGCAGTTGCAAATCCTCCACCGCTTGCATGACTTTTTGGGCAATATCCGCAGGATTGTGCGGATCCACGTACAGAGCCGCTTCTCCGCCCACTTCCGGCATTGACGAAACATTTGAGGTCACCACGGGTACGCTGTTGGCCAGGGCTTCAAGCACGGGTATCCCGAAGCCTTCCTCGAATGAAGGGAAGAGGAAAACGCTCGCGGCCTGGTAAAGCCTTGCCAGATGTGCGTCGTCAATGAATCCGAGCAGTTTGACTCGGTCGCCCAACGATTCAGTGCGGATGAATTCATGGATGGCTTCCGCCCCGTAGCCATTTCCTCCGGAAAGAACCAGCTTGTAGTTGTTTGGAAGGGATTTCAGCGCCTTGACCATGTTCAGCGTATTTTTGCGGGTTTGAACGACTCCCACGCTCAAAATCAACTCACCTTCACCGCCGAGAATGCGGGCGCGCTCCTGCAAGCGTTCCGCGGGTGAAAGACTGACGGAGGGAGGGTCGACGCCCAGCGGAATCACGCGGATCTTCTCCGGCGGGACATGCGCGTGCGAAATCAGCAGCTTTTCCGTGGCATGGGAAGAGGTGATGACTCGCGTCGCCCGGCCCGTCGCTTGCAACAGGAGGTCGGAGAACTTCTTGCGGAATTCCGGGGTGGAATAATTCTCACCCGTGATCGGGAAGATATCGAAGACGGTCACAATCTCCTGGCGAAAGTGGAAAGCGGGAGGGCGCTGCGCGAGACTATGGAACAGTGGGGCCTGCCACGGCAACCAGAACGTGAGAGGTTCCTGATATACACACGTGGAAAATCTGGACCTGGCGTTTGGAATCGACTCCGGCTTCAGAAAGTAATGGCGCTTGCCCCATCGCGATAGCCGGTAGCAGAAAAGAAACCGGTGCGACGTCTCCAATGTGGGTAAAGTTTCTATGAGGCGGCGGGAATAGACACCAATCCCGGTAAGGTTTGGTTCGGCGCTGTAAGTAGCATCAAGGGCAATCGTGGCCATCGTTCGAGTAAGTCGTACTGTTCTTCTGCACGGAAGCTTAAGTTTGCATCCTAACTTGAAAAGGGATGGATGTCGAATCGCGGACCAATTGCGTAGTTGCCCACCGGGAAGTGTACGGACCGCAGCTTTGGCCTTAAGGGGATAGGCAGCGAAGTTCCTACTGAAGATTGACAACTGAAAGCTGATCAACTTGAACCGGAGATTTAACGACTTATGCTTCAGCCGGCCCCACATCAATTCCGTACTCTTTAAGCTTACGGTAGATTGTGGTCTTGCCGATGCCGAGGAGCTTGGCGGCGCGGACCCTGTCCCCGCCCATTGTCTGGAGCGCCTGGCAGATCGCCTGCCGCTCGAGAGCTTGCAACGTGTTCCGGTCCAGCCGGGAGGACGAATTCCGCATTATGTGGTAGAGCATGGCGGAGGGAAGATCCTCCATTTGAATGAACTTCCCGGAGCCCAGTGAAACCGCACGTTGAATGCAGTTTTCAAGTTCGCGAATGTTTCCGGGCCAGTCGTAGCTCATCAACCGTCCCAGCGCCTCGTCCGAAATCTCCATCGGCGGCTTTTGGCCGTCGTAGCGCTTGAGGAAATGCCGGGCCAGCGCGGGAATATCCTCCTTTCGCTCGCGCAGCGAGGGCATCTTGATGGTCACCACGTTGAGGCGGAAGAAGAGATCCTTGCGAAATTTGCCGCTCTTTATTCCTGCCTCCAGATCCTGATTGGTGGCAGCAACGATGCGTGCTTCGAACTTGATGCGCTCGTTGCCGCCGAGAGGCCGGATTTCATGCTCCTGGAGCGCCCGCAGCAGCCGCGATTGCAGTTCAATCGGCAGTTCGCCAATTTCATCCAGGAAGACCGTTCCTGAACCTGCCGCCGCAAGCAGACCCTGCCGTGATTGGGCCGCTCCGGTAAAGGCGCCTTTGACGTGCCCGAACAATTCACTTTCAATCAGCGTCGGCGGTAGCGCCCCGCAATCTACAGGGACGAACGGCTTATCTTTCCCCGGGCTGTGCGTGTGGATGGCCCTTGCCACCAGCTCCTTGCCTGTGCCGCTTTCACCCATGATCAGTACTGGGTGCCGTTGCAGCGCCACCTTTGAAATCAACCGGTAGATCTTTTTCATCCTCTCCGAGCCGCCCACCATGTTTGCGAACTCTTCCTCGACCGGCGTCTCGGTGGCTGCCAATTTTTCCTGCAAGGTGTGTGCGGCTTCCTTCGGCAACGCTTCAAGGGCCTGCACCAATTCTTCAATTTTCAGGGGTTTGCTTAGCAGGGGATATCCGTACAATCGCAGGGGTTGAGGGGTGGGGGCGTTGCCCATGGCCTCCACCGTCAGAATGATGTTGATCCCCGGATGCGCCCGCGTGGCAGCAGCGGGAAAGTCGCTTCCACCCACACTGGCCAGGCGAAGATCCACCACGGCGGCGTCGAATTTCCTGCCACCCATCAGAGCCATTGCCGCGGAAGCGGACTCTGCCGTAATAACCTCGCACATGCAGTCGCGCAGGACGCGAGCGCACTGCTGTTGTGAAGACGGATCGGGATCGACGAGCAATACTTTTCTGGTCATGGCGGCGGGATGAAGGCTGACGGGGGTCATTGCTTTCACCCGGTGCGAGGGCGCGCCTAGTGATGCGGTAGTATATAGTCCATATCCAGTAAAGTCAAAACTATATTATCTGGCTAACCCGGCATGATGATCACACCCAGCCGCGGCGGCCGGAAGCGGTATACTATAGTTCAGGATAGGAGGAATTTGGCGTGGGCAAGTCTGAAAAAATTCTGGTAGTGGAAGATGATCCTCATGCACGTCAGGGATTGGCGGACCTGCTGGGCGCGTGGGGTTACGAGACGGAAGCGGCCGGTGATGGCAATGAGGCTTTGCAGAAGATTGCGGCTTTCAATCCAGCAGTGGTGATTTCCGATCTTCGCATGCCCGGAGTAAGTGGTATGCAGCTATTGCGGGTGCTCCACAGTTCGCGGCCCAGTTTGCGCTTTATCATGCTGACGGGCCAGGGCACCATTGAAGACGCCGTGGAGGCCACCAAGCTGGGGGCTTACAACTTTCTGGAGAAGCCGGTTGATCCCAAAAAGCTTCAGGTGGAACTGCGCAACTGCTTTGAGCGGCTGGAGAGCGAGCGGCAGTTGGAAATTGCCCAACGCCGCCTGCGTGATTTGGGCGTGCTGGGAAGCCTGGTGGGTAGCTCTCCCCAAATGCAGGAAGTAATGCGCTTGATTGGCATGGTGGCGCCCTCCAGCGCCTCCGTCCTGATCACCGGCGAAAGCGGTACGGGCAAGGAATTGGCGGCGCGCACGCTGCACGAACTCAGTCCCCGCCAGGCCAAACCTTTCGTGGCCGTCAACTGCGCGGCGATCCCCGAGTCGTTGATGGAAAGTGAAATCTTCGGTCACGAGAAAGGCTCCTTCACCGGGGCCGTGGATCGGCGCATCGGCTGCTTTGAACTGGCCGATGGTGGCACGCTGCTTCTCGACGAAATTGGGGAGATGCCGATGGCGACGCAGGCAAAACTCCTCCGCGTTCTGGAAGACTCCAAAGTTCGCCGCCTGGGTAGCCGTTCGGAAATCTCCGTTGACGTGCGCGTGCTGGCGGCCACCAACAAAGTCCCGGAAGATGCCGTTGTCCAGGGGCTGCTGCGCCGCGACTTGTACTTCCGGCTCAATGTAGTGAACGTTGTCATGCCCCCATTGCGCGAGCATTTGGATGACCTCCCGGATTTGACGGCCGCGCTGCTGGACAACCTGAACCGCAAGCACGGCCGCGCCGTGAAGACCATCGCCCCCGAAGCGCTCAATGCCATGCGAAAGTATCGGTGGCCGGGAAACGTGCGTGAGCTTCGCAATGTTCTGGAGAGGGCGCTGGTGACCTGTTCCGGCGACTCCTTGGGGAAGGAAAACCTGGGGCTCGACTTCGGCAAGGGGGCCGTTTCAGGTTCTGATGACGGCTTGCGTCTGCAGGCGGGAATGACCGTGGCGGAGGCCGAGCGCCGCCTGATTTTTGAAACCCTGACGTTTACCGAAAACAACAAGACCCGTGCCGCGGAAATGCTGGCCATCAGTTTAAAAACCCTGCATAACAAGTTGAAGGAATATGAGGCTGAGCCTCAAGGCTAAACTTACCGCTCTGATCACTGCGCTGGTCCTTCTGGTGGTGGTAGTCACCTCCACGGTTTACATCTCGAACCTTACCCGCCAGGCCCTCCTTGACGTTCAAAGCAAAGGTGAATACGTTGCCTACGAGGTTTCCCACCAGGCCGCCGCGGCCCTGGCTGGAAGCCGCATGCCGGAGGGCGAAAACCCCCAGGACCTTCAGGCTTTGCGCAACGTAGTGCAAAGGCAACTCAATTCTGATCCGGGTCTGAATTCGTTGATGGAATCAGCCGTGGGGTACTTGCCCGTCGTCGATTATGTGGCCATCACGGATACCAATTTGGACGTTCTGGCTCATAGCGATTCTGAAGAGGTTGGCCATCAACTTATTCCGGGATGGCCATTTTCCTATGTGGTGAAGGCCGGGATTGTGCGCCAGCTCCGCAATGTCTTTGGCCGCCCGCGCATTTATGAAGTCACCCTGCCACTGGCCATCGGCCCCAAGCCCCTGGGGGATGTGCGTGTGGGTGTCTCCACGGTTCTGCTGCGAGGTGAAATCTGGCCGAATCTTCGTGCCGCGCTGCTCCTGTCACTGACGGCCATCATCATTGCCACACTTTCTGCCGCTCTTGTTTCCTATCGCGTGTTGCGTCCGCTTGAAAACATTGCGCAAAGCGTTGACCTGCTGGCACGCGGCGAATTCTCCGGCCCCGTTGCTCTCAAGCGGAGCGACGAGTGGGGCATCATCTCCTCCAAACTCCATCTTCTGGGTGAGCAGATGCGTGGGGAAAAAGCCGCATTCGTAAGCCTCCAGGAGAATCTGGGCCAGATCTTCAGCAATCTCAGCGATGGACTGTTGCTTTTCGACAAGCATGACCGTTTGGTGCTGGCGACGCCGGCGGCGCAGCGCTTTCTGGGCGCTGCCGTCAACATCCCCTCCCATCGCGCCGCGCTGGATGTTTTCTCCCAGGACACGCCCTTGCATCAATTGCTGCTGGAAGCTTTCCAAACGCGGCAATCGTTGCTTTGGCAGACGCTGGAATTGCCGGGCGATCCGCCCACCCGCCTCGCCGTAAACGCCCAATTTGTGGGCACGGGCGCGGAGCGCATGGGCTGCCTCATTACTTTGCGGGACATGGGCTCGCGCGCGGAAATCCGCGACCAGATCGATTCCACCACCAAACTTGCCGCCATTGGCAGGCTGATGTCCGGCGTGGCGCATGAAGTCAAGAACCCCCTGAACGCCATGGTGCTGCAACTCGAGGTGCTGAAGGCCAGGCTCGGTGAAGATGGTGGCAGGGTGCACCCGCAGATGGAAGTGCTGGCGGAGGAGATGCGCCGCCTCGATCGCGTGGTGAAGACTTTTTTGGACTTTACCCGGCCCGTTGAGATTCATCCTGTGATGGTGGAAGTTGAGCCGCTGGTGCGCCGTGTTTTCGCCCTGGCGGAGCCGCAGGCGAAAGGCAATAATATTAAATTGACCCTCGCGGGGAATGGGCCCGTCCCGCCGCTCTTACTCGATCGCGACCTGATGAAGCAGGCGCTGTTGAACCTGGTCTTAAACGGTTGCCAGGCCATGCCCAAGGGCGGGGAATTGACCGTCACCACTCGCGCCATCCCCAATGCCCTCGTCCTGGAAATTGCCGACACCGGCGTGGGCATTCCCGCTGATGACCAACAGAAGATCTTCTCGCTCTTCTACTCCACCAAGCCCGGAGGCACCGGAGTGGGGCTCGCCGTGGTTTTCCGAGTTGTGCAACTTCACAATGGCACCATCGAATTCACCAGTGAATTAAACCACGGCACCACATTTCGTATTACCCTGCCCACCGGAACGCAACAAGATTCCAAGCAAGCGTAGCGCGTTCACAGCTTACAATTCCCCCTACGCAGTATTTCAATGAGGTTTAGCAATCTCAACGATCCCACTAAAGATGAGGAAGCTCACCTGCTCCCCCGTTCTCGATTGGAGCGAGGCGGAAATCGGAAAGTTTTATCGGCCCAGGAAGCAACCCGTCACCATCCGCTCGGATGCGGACGTCATCGCCTGGCTCAAAGCCGATGGTCCCGGTTACCAGACCAAGGCGAACGGGCTCCTCCTGCACGCCATGATTCATTTCAGCAAGGAAAAGACGCCTGCCCGCCGCGCGATTAAGATTGGAGGCGCTGGCACAACCAATCGACAGAAATAATCGACTGCCGCTAGAGCATTTCCATAAATAATGT
>PLSX01000114.1 GCA_003165315.1 Acidobacteriota bacterium | reverse complement strand
GCTCTTTTACACCGGGGCGGACACTGCTCGATCCCACGCGTTTGAAATACACCGCATCGGAATGTCAGACGATCTGCCAGGTAACCTTGCTGAGCGAGGGCTACCCGTTTGTGGTGGCCCTCATCGAATCCCTACCTGCCTACGGGGCAGGGCTCGTCACGATCGATCGAGAAATTCCCACGCCAAGGGAAGATCCTCAGGGATGATCAATGCGTGACAGTAGGCTGGCCTTTCAATGCGTGGAAGGCCGGAATTGCCGAAGAAATAGAAGGAGTGGAATGGGAAAGAGAATAGGCCACGCAAGGAGAACCGCACGCCGGCAGCGGAGGCGCTGATGTTGTGTCGTAAAAGCACCAGCCGTGCCGGCTTGCAGGATATATGGCAGCACCCTTAGGCGCTGGCAGGTTTGGCAAAACTGCTGATGGCTTTGGCTTCGTCGTCGTGGACGTCAAAAACCGTATAGAGCTTAGTAATCTGTAAAAGGTCGTGAACTTTCTTGGTAAGGTTTAAAAGCTTAAGACCTCCGCCTTGCTTCGATACTCCGGTGTAGGCGCTTACCAACTCGCCGATCCCCGAGCTATCGATGTAGGTGACGTCGCCGAGGTTGAGCAACAGATTCTTGTTACCCTTGCTCAGTTGATCGCGGATCAACTCCCGCAACTGCGTGCACCCTTCTCCCAAAGTAATTCTGCCGCTGACATCAACGACCGTCACGGAATCAACTTGTCGTATTGTGGCTTTCATGCTCACGGTCGGTTCCTCCTTTTTTGGTCTGAATTCCGGAAGTCAGGCGTTTGACCATGGTCACTTCGGTCCCCGTACCGTTAAGACTTTCCACCTTGAACTCATCCATAAAGGCGCGAATGAGAAAAATGCCCCGCCCGGACACATTCAAGAGGTTATCGTTTTCCAACGGATCGGGGATGCGTTTGGGATCGAAGCCAACACCCTGGTCCCGGATGTGAATTTCCAGCCGGTCGCGATGAATGGTGAACTGCAGCCAAACGCTCTTGCTGGAATCATTCTTATTACCGTGCCAGATGGCATTAATCATCGACTCGTGGACGGCCATCTCAATGCGGGTTTGCTCGTCCTCAGCGAATCCTGCGGTGCCGGCAACACGGCGGGTAATCTCCTCCGCCACCTCGACATTCTTGAGGTCACTTTCCAGTGTTACCTCAACGACACTCGTCTCAGGAATCATAGGGCACGGGAAGGGACGCAGGTCCCACAACTGAAATTACCCCAGGGGTGAGGGAAAGTCAACGCGCGCGTTGATTTTATTCCGTCCCGCAGGGTTTCTCTTTTTCACAGCAAGTTTGGGTTGATGGCAGCTCCCCGGGTCTCCTAAGCACTCCAAGCCCTGCCCAGAAACAGTGCCACGCTTCGAAATCACGTGACAAGGTGAAGCCGAACCAGCCGGGTGGCACCCTTTCGCCAAAGACTATCTGCGCAAAATGGAATCCTTCGCCGCCAGGCACAAACGGGGTTGAGAATAATCGAACCCCCGGCGACCGTCAAGTATTTCCCCCAACTTCCGAAATTTATTAATGTCCTTCCTCCAGAAATTCTAATTTCTTGAGGTTCACGATTGCATCGGCATTGCTGGGATCAAGTTGCAGTCCCGCGCGGTATTCGCGGATGGCCTCGGCGTTGCGGCTCGAGTCCATGTAGAAAAGCCCCAACATGAAGTGCGCCCTGCTGCTCGACGGGTTTAGTGCCAAAGCATCCACAAAGGCTCGCTCGGCGCCGCTGCGGTTATCCTGCATCCATTCCGCAAGGCCAAGGTCCCATTCCCCCTGAGTTGTCGGCTGGATTTCCACAGAGCGGCGCGCTTCCGCCTCCGACTCAGGCAGTTTCCGCCGGTCAAGGTAGAACTCACTCAGAGTGTTGTGTACCCGGATATTGAGCGGTGAAAGTCTCTCCGCTTTGAGGAACTGGGCCTCCGCCTGATCCAACAGGCCCATGGCCTGGTAAGTTATCCCCAAGTCCAGATGGGCATCGCTAAAATTCGGCCGGATCCGCAGGGCGGCAAAGAAGAAAGCACGCGCTTGCGGATAATGCTTCTCCGAATTGGCCACCAAGCCGAGATTATGCAAAACATATTCGCTGCCCGGCGCAAGCATCAGAGCGGTAACCCACTCCCTTTTTGCCGCCGGAAAGTTCCCCATCTGCCAATAAACGGTTCCCAGATTATTGTGCATGTAATAGGCTTCGGGCGAGACCTTGAGGGTTGCGGTATAGAAGGTAAGGTTATCGTGCCAGTCGCGATTGCGAACCACGATGCGAAATAAGGCCAGCGAGGCGATAAGACCGGCCGCGAGCGGCAGGGCGAAGCGCCACCGGGTTCTACGAGCGGAGAGCAAATTCCATGCCTGGACACCGGCCCATGCCGCCATCCAACAAAATCCCACCGAGGCAAGATAAAGGTAGCGTTCCGCAAAAGCATTGCTGGTCATCCACCGGACGTTCAAGACGGGGGCGAGTGTCGCGAATACCCAAACCATTCCAAAAGCAGCTTGCCGGCTGTATTTCCAGAGAATGGCAAAGACCAAGGCACAAATGGCCAGGCCGGCAGTCCCCCAAAGGGCCCAGGGGTAAAGAGTGATGACGCTGGAGGGAAAAAGATAATAGGCGCAAAGTTCCCCCGGCCATATCAGCTTGAAGCAATAGCGGCCAATCAAGGCCATTGCCGATATCGCCAGATCCCTTTTTCCGAACTCCGGGCGCTCAAAACTGGGGGCAAACCTGCCCAGGTAGTGGACCCGGAAAGCCAGGTAAACCAGAGGTAGCAACCACAAAAGGCCATAGCGGCGGAGTTTCTGAATTTTGCTGGTTCTGGCGCGGTCTTCGCGGAAGAAGTGCTCATAGACTATTGCCAGCAGCGGAAGTGTAAGTGCCTGCTCCTTGGAAAGCAGCGCGAGCACAAAGCTGCCTGCCATCGCGAACTGGAGTGGGCTGGAGCACTTTCCGCCGGGGCGCGCGGAGGCGAGGAAAAAGCAGAAGGTCAGAAGAAAAAAGAAAGCCAGCTCAAGTTCGGTCACCGCGGCAATCCAATCCACGGCCTCACTGTGAATGGGGTGGAGAGCGAAGATGCATGCCGCCACCATCCCCACGGCGGCAGAACGGAACATCTTGATTGTGACCAGAAAAACGAGTAGTACCACACCCACATTGGCCAGAAGGTTGGCCAGGTGGAAACCCAGCGCCCTCGGCCCAAAGAGCTGGTAGCACAACAGATACCCCAGTGACATCATTGGGCGGTAATAGTTGGTGGAACCACGGAAATCGCCCATAAACGACCAGACAGAGGAGGTGAAAATTTCCCGCAGGTGATGAAAGTTTCGCAGGTAAGGATTGGTCAAGACCTGGTCAAAGTCGTCGTAAACAAATCCGTTCCGCAAAGAGTTGAGGTAGGGGAGGGCCGCGATTGCCGTCAGAACAAGGAAATAGATCGCTTTCGGCCCTGGTTGCGGCGAGTCCGATTGAGTGTGCGCGGACGCTCCCGCGGATGTGTCATTGGACGGGGGATCAATGGGGCGGTCTGAGGTCACAGGATCGAGTTCTTTCTGTTCTCTAAACTTTACTGACCAAAAACCAACAGCGTAAAAGTGCCAGGAATGGCTGGCGGCCGGGGGTGAGGATGCTCGGGCGTGGGCTCCGGGAGCGGACCGAAATCCGCTGTCACCAGAAAGATGTTGTGCGTTTTCAGATCCAGCGCCATGGTCCGGGCCCCACGCTGGGTGGAGACGGTCGCAACCGGAGTGAACTTTTCCGGCGAGTCCTCATGCACGATATTGAGCGTGCCTTCCCCATTGGAGCTAAAGGCAAGTTGTGTCCCGGGATCGAACGCATTGGCGTCCACACCCTGGCCGATTGCAGGTGTCTCCAGTGCTTTGCCGGAGTCCGCATCCACCACCGGCATCAACTGATTATGGCAGCCGGCAAACAGGCGGCGATGTTCCCTGTCCATGGCCAACCCCGAGGGTCCTTCGCCGGGCGCCAAAGGCCAGCTCGCCGTGACCGCTAATTTCTGTGAATCGATCTGTAGAAGTTGATTTTTGTCGACCAAATTATTGTAAAGGTTGCCCCTTCCGTCTGCGACGGCGAATTCAGGCCTTCCACCCAGCGGAATTGTTCCAGCGACTTTCCCCGTAGCCGCATCGATGGCCGTGGCGTCGTTGCTATGACCATTAAAGGTGAATACTCGTTTGGAGGCCGGATCGTAAACGATGGCGTCTGGACCGTTGCCGGTGGGTGCCGTCCCCAGAACCTTCAGTGTTGTGAGATCAAAAATTGTTACGGTGTTCACCCTGCCATTACTGGTGAATCCCCTGCCAATTTCCGGCGCCAGTGCGATGCCGTGTACACCTTCTGTACCTGGAATGTCTCCCACCACCGCATAGGTATCGGCGTCCAACACCATGACGTGCGTGCCGCGGGAGATGTAGACGCGACGCGCGGCGCTATCGCAAATCAGGTAGTCCCAACCACCGTCACCGCCAAGCACCAGTTTCTGAACAAGATGATAGTTCCCTCCCGCCGCCGTCAGCGGAAGGGGAGATAACGTAGCAGCCACCACTACGGCAAAGACGAGAACAAAAATTATCCGCGCCACTGAACTCCAACGGCCTCGCACCACGTTTTGATTCATAACGCCTCCTAGGGGGAAGGGAGACAACTTATCACGCCCTTCCCAATCGAACAAGGGGAGGACGGTTGGGATTAGCCTAGGTAGAAAAAATCCGACTCTTGGAGGAATGAAGCGAAAACCCATAAGAGCCTTTCTTTTCATCAACATCTTGGCAAGCGACGTGTATATAGCTTTGTTTTCATATACATCTTGGCAAGGCAATTCTCGGACATTTTTTCTAGCTGTGTTTTCAGCAACATAACGGATTCACCCTCTATTTTTGGCATTAACATATTTGGCTAACCAAGGTTAAAAGATTGGGCCGTGTGATCTTTCCGAACCCAAAAACGGGGCTAGGATTTCCGCTTCTTTTTGTTCTTGGCCTTGATGCGCTTGCGCTTCTTTTCCACCACCGACTTGGGCACATTCACAACTTGGGCCAATGCGGATTTGAATTTTTCCATCGCCTCTTTCGGGTTCTCAACCTCGAAAGTGTCTATGTTTACCCTCACACGGTCGCTCCAATCAGCTTCTTATAAGTCAGCCTGCGATTTACGACGGTTGCCAGCGCCGCGATGAACCGGGCGAAGTCATTCGTCTTGCGTTGATTGTAACGGAACGTCTGCTCATCCAGATAGCGAAACAGATGGAACGGCGCAACCTGCACATACGTTCCCTTGAGGCTCCGCTTGAGAAGGCTCCAGAAGTTCTCTAAGCCGTTCGTGTGGCAATTCCCATTCACGTACTCAACGGCATGATCAACCACTTGATGAAAGAATTCGCCTTCAAGACCGTCATAGGATGCCAGCGCATCGGTGTACAGGGCAGCTCCAGCCTTTACGCGGCTCTTGACTAGACTCTGGAGTGTCCGCTTCTTTCGGTCAGCGATTACGGTTGCTGTGACCGGGCCACCACGCTCAAGGAATCCCATGACCGCTGTTTTATCTTTTCCGCCTGTGCCGTGGATTGCTTGCTCTCGCCGTTCCTTGTGCATGTTCCGCGCCTTGCCGCCGATGAAGGTTTCATCAACCTCGACTTCGCCATTCATTTTCATCAGCGAGCCGTTTTGCATAGCGAGCCGAAGGCGGTGCAGCATGAACCATGCGGACTTTTGCGTTACCCCGATGCCGCGTGAAACCTCATACGAGCTAACGCCGTTCTTGCAGCTCACGATCAGCCACAGCGTAGGCAGCCATTTTTCAAGCGGCAAGGGCGAGTCCTCGAAGATTGTTCCAACTTTCAAAGAGAACTGTGGGCGGGAATGCTTGCCGTAACACTTCCAGCGCCGGGTATTCGCCATATAGGTGACGTGATCGGAGCCGCAGGTGGGGCATTTCACGATACCATCAGGCCAACGAGCTTCAACCATGAACTTGTGGCAGTTCTCGTAATCGCCAAAGAATTTAACCGCTTCCAGCAGCGTTTTCGGGGTTTCATTGGTGTTCATCATGGTTAGTATAGTACCTTAAACATCGTGGTTTGTCAAGTACTTTATTTGCCTTTTTCTCAGCGGATTGTCAATAATTCCTTCAACGGGTTTTTGCGAACTCAAATTGTGAACCGTAATTCTAGGTCCCGGTACGGATGCTTTTGGAAGAAGAACTGAATGTGGTGTAAGAGGTTTTGGTCGGAGTTCTAAATGATCTAGAAAGTGAAGCTGCTCATAATCGCTTCCCCGAAACTCAACGGCAAGATTGTATTTTTTGCAAATAGATTCAAGTATCCCCTTTTGCTCCATCGAAAAGTCTGGATTTCCGTAATAAATATATATTCGCCTTGAGAACACCATGTCTCTCATGTGCGTAACTTCCGTGTCTCCCGGCCACTGTCCAATGATGTCAACATTTAGATCTGCTTCGTTTATGAAGAACTGGTAGTTCTCGGCGATGACCTTGCATATGTCTACCGCATCCTTAGGAGCAACAGCATCGCGCAGAAAAAATTCCAGGAATCTAGACCTTGAGGTGAAATCTCCGTTTAGTCTCCAAGATATTTCAACATCTGGTCGCCTTCTCGATGACGTGCTAACCATCGTCACATCATAAATGCCAATAAGATTAGGCCATCCATTCTCGAATAACTGTCTTAAGGTTACAGGCTTAGGCGATTGCACGGTTTGTTCCTGCAACTTCATCTCAGGTGTCCTTTCCGAAAGAGTCGCCCACATTTCTAAGCCACCTAATATTGACGTAATGAATAAAATTACGGTACCGCACACTATCACAGGACGCTTAATCTCAAATGCCTTCACAACTAGCACAACTAGTATGGAAATGAGCAAGTCGGCCCCAACAAGAAGCAGCCTGGCGAATGGAATGCTCACAAATCCCCTCGCTGTGAGATATTGTGAAAGCATAAAGGTCGCAACTGGTGAAATCGTGCCGCCGAAGACTGCCAGACCGATCTTCCAGTTATTAATCTGGTGAGGTCTGGCTGGCCCAAGACGCAGCAACGGTTCAGTATCGATAGGAAAGGCTGGGATCGGAGTGATGTTTTCGGAAGACTGACTGGGAGATTTTCTTCGATTCCACCATAACATACCACAGCTCCCGTATCAAGCCATTTAAGAAT
>PLSX01000131.1 GCA_003165315.1 Acidobacteriota bacterium | reverse complement strand
TACGTTTCTGAATGCGCGCCGACAAGTCCCGGTCGCCTGCACGACCTGTTCGTTAATATTGAGGCCATGACTCCGGGAGAATTCAAATCCCAGGGCGCGGGGCTTCGGATCAGCTACGGATTTCACCCCACGCCTTTTGGTGCGTGCATCCTCTGTGTGACCGAGAGGGGCATTTGCGGCCTTGGATTTGTTGTCGAAGGTGGGCATGACCTGGCCCTTGGCGATTTCCAGTCGCGTTGGCCACAGGCGCAGTGGAAAGAGAACGCAAAGGTGACCCATCCCTACATCCGCCGTATTTTTGGTGGCAGCCAGCAAAATGGAAATCGGCCGATCACTTTGGTGCTGCAAGGTACAAACTTTCAAATCAAGGTATGGGAAGCCTTGCTGAAGATTCCCATGGGCTCGGTAGTACCTTACGAAGATCTCGCCGCCATGGTTTGCAGTACGCATGCAGCGCGCGCGGTGGGCGGGGCGGTGGGGAAAAATCCCATCGCTTTTCTGATTCCTTGCCACAGGGTTATCCGCAAGGCAGGGGGAATTGGCGGTTACCACTGGGGCACTCCCCGGAAAAAGGCCATCCTGGCGTGGGAAGCCGCACGGACGCTATCGCACCCATAAACATTATCGCGCATTGCGTTTTCACTCCAGATACTGATATCCTGCCGCCGCGATTGCGGACACAAGAATTAAATTGATTTGGGCGGGGCAATGGAGGATCAAGATGACTCGCGTGATGTTCGCATTTGCCGGAGCCTTGCAAGCCCGATTTCCCTTTTGAGGTCTTGGAGCTTAGTCGGCTCCCCAACCGCATGCGCTCCCAACGCTGGCTGCACATCATCCCGGTTTCCTTCATCATGTACACGATCGCGTTCATCGATCGGACCAATGTTTCATTGGCGTTGCCCTCAATGAGCAAGGCACTTCATATGAATCCCACCCAAGCTGGAGGCGCGGCGGGAATTTTCTTCTGGGGTTATGTTGTGCTGCAAATCCCTGGAGGTCATTTGGCGGAGCGCTGGAGCGCCAAACGATTTGTCAGCATCCTGCTGGTGGTCTGGGGGCTTTGTTCTGTAGGCTGCGGGTTGGTTCACACCTGGCAGCAATTCTGGGCCATGCGCCTTTTGCTCGGAGTGGCGGAAGGAGGCGTGTGGCCGGCCGTTCTGGTATTGCTCTCGCATTGGTTCCCGCGTGGTGAACGGGCGCGCGCCAATGCTTACTGGATGCTCTGCCTTCCCATTGCCGTCATCGTCTCTTCTCCCCTTTCGGGATGGATTCTGGGGCGATGGAACTGGCGAGTGTTGTTGATCGCGGAGGGTGCATTGCCGTTTTTCTGGCTTGTTATCTGGTGGATCTTTGTTGATGACTATCCCCATGAGGCGCGTTGGATTTCCGCGGACGAGCGTGGTTATCTTGAAGCGACCCTTCAGCAGGAATCCCGTGAACTCAGTTTGGCTGATCCCCATGGCGCGGCACGGCTGGGCTCATCCTGGCGTGCTCTGCTCAAACCTGCCGTTCTGGTGATGGTCGGCGTCTATTTAATGCAGAACATAGGAAATTACGGCTATCTGTTTTGGCTTCCCTCAGCGCTTCAACATATCCAGAAGATGAGCAACCAGTTGGTGGGCGTACTGGCGGCAATTCCGTATCTGGTAACGGCGGTGGGCATGGTTATTGTCTCCCGCCATTCAGACAAGCAGCGTGAGCGGCGGCATCACGTTGCCTTTGGGTTGGCTTGGGGAGGCGCATGTATGTTGGCTTGCATTCTCCTGACTGGCCATTCCCCCACATGGGGTTTCTTAGCGATCTCCCTGGTGGGCGCTGGATCGTATGGAATGCTGGGGCCGTTTTGGGCGATTCCCACGGAAACCCTGCCACGTTCGGTTTCCGGGCCAGCCATGGGAATGGTGAATGCGTTAGGGAATCTTGGAGGCTATTTCGGACCGCTGGCAGTGGGTTTTGTTTATCATCGCACGGGCGATTTCCGATACGCCTTCGCCGTCCTCAGCCTGGCACTGCTTTTGGGCGCCGGGGCGTCACTCTTCCTGCCCAAACGGGCTGCCGCCGTCAGTTAACAGACCTAAAGTTTCTCTAGGGACTCTTCATTTCGAGGCTGAAACAAGGTCATTCCACGCGCAATCCCCATTTTCCACCTAAACAAGGGCCACGGCGCGAAGAGGCGAGCCGGACCCCTCGCGAATCTTAAGCGGGAGGGCGAGGAAGAGGAAGAAATCCGGAAGTTGATCCAGATTGCACAAATTCTCAATAATCAGTACTTGTTTTTCCAGGACTACAGGATGAATGGGTTGCGTGCGCAGCGCCTCGGGTGGGTCGGGTGAGAGCGTGTCCACA
Source organism: Acidobacteriota bacterium (assembly GCA_003165315.1). Classification (GTDB taxonomy): domain Bacteria; phylum Acidobacteriota; class Terriglobia; order UBA7540; family UBA7540; genus Bog-366. The sequence goes on along the minus strand of PLSX01000131.1, from coordinate 25,026 downwards.
CCTATTGCGGCAACCTGTTTCGATAGCAAAAACTTCGCTGCTTCCATGCTGACTCCCGGCCAATTTTCAAGATAGTTTGCAGCGTTCGGGCGCACTGCCCAGTTTGCCGACCAGCCAAAGTCGAACAGGACAATGTCACCTGCCTCGATAGGGCCGTGTTTGCTCTCCCATTCTTGCAATTCTCTTCTCGAAACATATTCCCCCGCTTTTGTATTGTGGCAATCCACGCGAACGCCCCGTCCCAGCAATTGCTTCAGGGGGACCCGTTCGATGGTTACATGCGCATCCTGCCTGGCATCTTTCAGAAAGTGGGCGGGGGCATCCACATGCGTTCCATTGTGTTCATGCACGACAAGTTGATAGCTGAGGGAGCGGCCTCCCAATCCATAGGAGTCCCATAGGTTATGAAAGAACTTTGCATGCGTGGGAAAATTGGGCATGTGTTCTTCCAGCGTTTGGCTTAGGTCAATGGCGCGCAGGCCGCGAAGTTTTGCCAACAGGGCGGGGAGGTCGCTCATAAGGTTCTCCATTTCAAAGTGGAATGGCTTGTTTTCTACCGGCACTGAACCCTGGCGTGAGTCCATTACTGCGGCGTGGCAAAGTAACCGGGCTTCCAGCGCAAGGTAATTCCGCGGCGTTCCATGACGACCTTAATGGTGCGGTAAGTGCCGTCCAAGACGTCCTTCTGTGGCCGGTAACCCAGCTCATATTGTTCGTCCAAATTGCGGCCGATGGCTTGTAGAGCGTCCGCCAGGTTCACCAATCGCTCGGCGGAAAACCTCCCGGTATCGGCCCCCAAGCCCTTATTCTGGGACGTTTCCCCCACCTGTCCGTGGGAGAGGTAACCGGTTTCCATGTCGGTGCCGGGTGCTGCCCGCAAAGGGAATGCGGCATAACCACCGGTTTCGGCAGAGATGTCCTCAAGGAGTTTGTCACCGGGGTTGGTGAAGCCGTATGCGGCCGTGCCGATGGTATAGACCATAGTTTCGGTCATACGGGAGATCGAAACCGCCTGGTCGAGGGTGTGCTGACTTTGCACGTCCAAGCCGTCGCTTAGGATGATGAGGACCCGCCGCACTTCTTCCGGCGAGCCGGCACTTCGCATCTTCTCATGGCAAGCATAATAGATGGCGTCATATAGGGCTTTTCCGCCGCCCGACTTGAGGTTCTGGATCTTCTCATTCAGCAGATCCGGATCGTTGGTAAAGTCCTGGATGATGGAGCTTGAAGCGTCAAAGGTCTGGAGAAAAATCTCATTCTTCGTATTTCCATTGCGTAAGACCACGTAAACAAATTCGTCGGCAGCTTCCTTTTCATATTGCAGGCGGCTGCGCGCGCTATTGCTGGTTTCAAGAAGCAATCCGACGCGAAGGGGCATGCGGGTTTCCCGGTCGAAGTGGCTGATTTTCTGCTCAACTCCATCTTCAAAAACCCGGAAGTCTTCCATGTTGAGATCAATGACCGGCATGCCACGCTTGTTCAAAGCGGTTACAGGGACATTCACCAATTGGACATTGGCGCGGATGGTCGGCACTTTATCGGGACTCTCAGCCTGATGGGCGGGGTCCACCTGCGCCGTTGGTGCGGCTGGGGCAGGCGCTTGTTGAGCCGGGGTGCGAACCGTGCGCGATCCCGCCACAACGGCAATAATTGCTAGGGCGGCGGCAATTGCTCGCCCGCTTCTCCATTTTTTCTCGTTCCGGCCTTCACCCGATGATGCCATGCCCATTTGCTTTTTCACTCCGTTGCCTGAACCACCGGATATTTCCCCATATTTGAAAACTCCAAGTAAGTTATTCTACCCCAAGTACCTGGCTTAAAATAGCCGTACAGAGGGAACAAGCATCGGCAATATTCAGAAGGTCCAGCGCACCATCACCATTTTGCGCCTAACTAATAGCCGCAATGGGCAGTATGCAACAGTACTTGCCCCGTCCCTCGTTCCGTGCGCGCACTCAAGATTCGCAACTCTGCGAGTTTTGATGACAACAGAATCATGCGTGCAGCCCGCACTGGTGGTAGATTATTCGGTGCGGTGAAGTAACGGCTAAGAATTTGGATGCGGCACCGCCACTCCTGGCCGTAAACGAAATCCGGCTTAGGTAGGAATGCCTAAGCGATCAGCAGTGGAGGAGACAAAGATGAAGGGTATACGAGTAAACGAATTCGGCGGTCCGGAAGTACTGCAATTGCAGGATGTCTCCGATTTGAAAGCAGGCCCGGGGCAGGTGGTTGTGCACGTGAAGTCGGCGGGCGTGAACCCGTATGATACGTACATGCGCCAGGGAACCTATGCCATCAAGCCGCCGCTTCCCTACACGCCGGGAAGTGACGCTGCTGGGATTGTGGACTCCGTGGGGGAGGGGGTCGAAGGCGTCGCCGTGGGGGATCGCGTTTACGTGGGTGGAACGCTTACTGGTGCTTACGCGGAAGAGACCTTGGCCGAAGCTTGGCAGGTGCATCCGCTGCCGTTTAACGTGTCCTTTGCCCAGGGAGCAGGCGTCAATGTTCCCTATGCCACGGCATTCCGTGCCTTGTTTCAAATTGCGCACGCCCAGCCGGGAGAAACCGTATTAATCCATGGGGCTAGTGGAGGCGTGGGCGTGGCGGGCGTGCAATTGGCGCGGGCGGCTGGATTGACCGTGTTTGGTACCGGCGGCACTGAGCGCGGACGTCAGCTTGTGGCGAATCAAGGCGCGCATCATGTGCTTGACCATCACGCTCCTGGTTACCTTGATGAATTGCTGAAGCTCACTGGGGGGCGAGGCGTGGACTTGGTTCTGGAGATGCTGGCCAACGTGAACCTGGCCAAAGACCTTTCTGTTCTTGCCCCGAAGGGGCGCGTGGTGGTGATTGGCAATCGTGGCAACATTGAGATTAACCCGCGCGAGATCATGCGCCGTGACGCCGCTGTTATGGGCTTGGTACTGTGGAACGCGAGCCGGCAGGATTTGGTCAAAATTCACGCCGGCATTGTGGCCGGGCTCGAAAATGGTTCGCTGCGCCCTGTAGTGGGAAAGGAGTTCCCACTCGCCGAGGCGCCACAGGCCCATCGCGCCGTCATGGAGCCGGGCGCCTTTGGAAAAATTGTATTGACCCCCTAAGCGAATTGCGCCATCGTAGCACCGCATCGGGCGGGCTTGGCCCAAAGTCCGCCTCTGCCGGAAACCAGAATGTAAAGGAACGGGGCCTATCCTCGGATTCGGACAAATGAACTACGTAAAAACCTTGCCATCTTTGATTCCCCCCGCTGATTTCCACCATTTTTCGTAATGCTGTCATTAGAAGTTGAACTTGCTGGATAAACGAATTCATAACGAGGTGCCCAATGTCAGAGAATGCCGGCGGACATACCCGCCGAGACGTTTTGAAACTCGCGGGCTTGGCCGCGATCTCCGCGGGTATTTCTTCCCAGACGTCTAACTTGAATGGCGAGTCGTCAAATATCAGAGAAAGCGAGGCATCGCCATTGGCAAAAACCGTCCATGATCTCTCGGCGCTGCCCTGGACGCTGTCGGGGTGCGTACCCTTCTTTGAAAAGTTTGCCCAGACTTCAGATCTGTGGAAGATGGAAATTGCGGAAGTGGGGCCGATCCCTGCGCCCGTTCCAGGATCCGTGCAGATGGCACTGCTGAAAGCTGGCGTAATCAAGGATTGGAACATAGGGCTGAATGCGCGCGAGAACGAGTGGGTGGAAAACCGCGATTGGATCTACCAGGTCAGCATCCCCGATGAGTGGGTCCGGGATGGACAGGAGATCCGCCTGCATTGCGCCGGCTTGGATTATACCGGCGAGATTTCGCTGAATGGCCAGACGGTGCGGTTTTTCGAGGGTTCGTTTACACCCTACTCGGCGGATCTCAAGCCTTTCCTGAAGACTTCGGGCAACATTCTCAGCATTCGGTTCGCTCCACCTCCGCGCTGGCTCGGGCAATTCGGGTACACCTCCCGCATGATGGAGTGGAAGCCGCGATTCAACTATTCGTGGGATTGGATCAACCGCGTCGTGCAGACGGGCATCTGGGATGCTGTCACTCTGGAGGTTGTCCGGGGAGCGGAGATTGAACAACTGCATTGCGTCACGGATGCTGACCTAGCGTCCGGCAGGGGAAAGTTAAATCTGTCAGGCTCCGTCAAGGGAGGTGCGCGCATCCGCGTAACCTTGAAGCATGATGATCAGGTGATCCGGACCGGGGAATTTTCTTCGGCACAGTTCTCGCAGGCAGGCCTTCAATGGGCGGACCTGCCCACGGCACTCTGGTGGCCCAACGGGATGGGTGAGCGCCCATTGTATGAGTTGACCTGCGATTTGCTGGATGATCAAGGCCGGCTCATTGACCACCAATCGAGGCGCGTTGGGTTCCGTCACGTGGAATGGCGCCGCACGAAGGGTGCGGCCGAAAGCGCTGACCCTTACCTCTGCGTGGTGAATGGGAAAGAGACCCTGCTTTTCGGTGTGGACTGGACGCCTATTCGGCCCAATTTCGCTGACCTGCGCGCTGAGGATTACCGCTCGCGCCTTAGTGTTTACCGCGACTGCGGCATGACGGTATTGCGGGTGTGGGGCGGAGGGTTTCCTGAAAAGGATTGGTTTTATGATTATTGCGATGAGATGGGATTGTTGTTGTGGCAGGAATTTCCCCTCTCGAGTTCCGGACTCGACAATTATCCGCCCGATGACCCGGCGAGCGTCGAAGCCCTTACGCGCATTGCCGAGTCCTACATCGACCGTCGCCATCACCATGCATCCCTGCTTTTATGGTGTGGAGGCAACGAACTCATGGACGACAAAAACGGTGTGAAAAGCAGTCAGCCTACGTTGACCATCAAGAACCACCCCATGATTGTCGCTTTCGCTGCGGTCGTCGCCAGAAAGGATCCCGGTCGCCGCTTTCTGCCCACCAGCCCTTACGGCCCCGTGGGCAGCTTCACCCTGCAGGATTGTGGTAAAGGCGTCTTCTGGGACGTTCATGGCCCGTGGAATCTGGAAGGACCCGTGGAAGGCGAATGGAAGGAACTGTGGGCCAACGACGATGCCATGTTCCATTCTGAAATGGGCGCACCGTCCGCAAGTTCGGCGGCACTCATCCGCAAGTACAAAGGTGATTTGAAAGAAACCCCCGGCACTCACCAGAATCCGCTTTGGAACCGCCAACCCTGGTGGATTGACTGGCCGAAATTCATCCAGGAAAAAGGTCATGAACCTGCCAGCCTGGAAGAGTTCGTCAACTGGAGCCAGGACCGGCAAGCGGCGGCGCTAACCCTTGCGGCGAGGGTGGTCAAGTCGCGCTTTCCCGCATGTGGCGGGCTCATCATCTGGATGGGGCATGACTCATTCCCTTGCACATCCAACACAGCGATTGTTGACTTTGACGGAAATCCCAAGCCCGCCGCGATTCAACTGGGTAAGATCTTTCGCCAGGGAAGCTGAACCACATCGCGCCCGGGTGAAGTGTTGAGCTGCCCGCCTATGCTGCCTTGGCAGTGAGAGTGACCTGGTTTGCAGTGTTGTTCAGTTGGGAGGAAGTTGTGAGCACGAAGCAGGCTCGGCTGATGGGAAGGCGTTCGATGCGTCTCACTATTTGGCGGGGAATACTCGCGGCTTTTTTCTGTGGCGGCATCCTCGCATCGCTGATGCTGCTCGCGGATGACTTCCAGTGGGATTGGCGTCACTCGGAGGCGCTCACTGCAAAGCAATCCTTGCGCCGCGCCAGGGTTTCCAGCGTCGAACGCGCGGCCATTGCCAGAGCCATTGCCCTGGAGCTCATGCCTGACATGGGAGGGTTGGGGGGCCGCACCGAGCCGGAACTCGAAGATACAGCGCTCGAAACGCCGGTTAAGTTGGTTGACCTGAACGCCGACGGCACGCCCGAAGTCATTGCTCAGGGAACGCCTGAAGATGGTGGCTGCAGCCCCGACGGAAATTGCCGGTTCTGGGTGTTTCAGAAATCCGGCGCCGGGTACAAGCCGCTCATCTCCCTCGCGGCGATCCAATCTTTCACCATTCAGGGGAGTCGTTTCAACGGGTACAACGACCTGGTGGTGAAAATGCATCTGTCGTCAGCGCAAAGCACTCTGAAGCTCCTACGTTACAACGACGGCAGGTATCAAGAGGCAGATTGTTATCAAGCGGACTGGTCGGCGGCGGAAGGCGGCTCGCGACACGAACTCAAAGACCCGGCCCTCACCCCCTGCGGCTCAAGCCATTAGTCCTGACCCTCTCAAGCCATTAGTCCCGACCTTGAATTCCTGGGGCATGATATTGATTGGCCGGTTTCCATTTGGCCAAGGTCGTCCGCGGAGCGGCGCTCGTCCGGGGCCGGTACTGCTTGGCCCCCCGGCTGCTGCCTTTATTATGGATAGCCCACAAATTCCCGCTATTCCCAACAGAACCTGCCCCACCTCTGCCCAGAGCCATAGGTCATTTTGTCAATGTACAGACCGATTGTCTGGACCCATTGTCTTGACAAATGATCCAGTCAAATTGCCTCCCGGCCATTCGCCAGCCCTCAACGCCCCGCGCCCGCCCTGATGCGCTGGCTGCCGGTCTCTTCAGCGCTGGTGACGCAGGCACTCCTGCCTGTGTCGTTTTTCCCCGTGCCGTATTCCCCTGTGTCGTTTCTCCTGCCAGTGTCGCTTTCCAGCGTATCTTTGTTCCTGCACAGCCAGGAGTGGCTGTGTCACTTCCTTTTCCCGCCGTCTGGCGCAGCCCCCGGCCTTGCGACTCGTCCGCATCGCGCACCAATACTGCGATGTTTCATTCCGCGCTAATCCACCGACGACCACTGAATTTGGAAAACTGAAAATGTCGTAAACGCCTCGAGATTCGATTCTGGCACGAGGAAAACTGCCAAGGCCAGGGAATGGGAGTGAGAAGCCCGTAGGATGGCTGTAACACTGGGGGCAGGTCGGAGGTATAGGTTCCCACCTGTACGCGCCGCCATGCGAAGCGATTTGCCTATTCCAGCACACTGAAGGTATACATTTTGCCGACGGAGCCTCCACTGCTCGAAAGGACAGCCCCCGGCGGCAGAAAACCATACTCGCCTGCACCGATCTTGCTGAGGTCGATCAGGAAGGTACGGTTGGCGATTTTCTTGCTTTCGAACTGCATCAGGTCGCGGGTGGCGCCACTTGATACATGCATCACGCCGCCCGTAACCGTGCGGAATTCACGCGAATCCTTCTGCGCGTGCAGATGGATCAGTTGGTACTCCGTAATCCCCACGCCTTCGGCCATGTAGATCAGAATCTCAACCGGCGTATGTGCCTGATTGATGCTGTGGCCGCCGTTCAGGTGGGCATTGATGTCTGGTTTGACCATGCCGCCGGTCAGCATCGACTTTCCCACGCCGCCGGACTTCACATTCACCACCTCGGGATCGACTTGTTTCCAATCGCCATTCACTTTCATATAAACGCCAATGTCACTCACCGGCCCCGCTGCGGGAGGCGCGGAAGTAGGTGGAGCAGTGACTGGGGCGGGTGCGGCCCCGCATCCGGCCATCGCTTCCAGCACCGTATCGCTGACGCCCGCCCCTTTGAGTTTGATCAGCGCGTCGGTGGAAGTGTCGAACTTGCACGTTGATGATCTAACTTTCGCCACAATAATTCCGTCAGCGAGTTTTGCCTGCACCATCTTCATGACATCATCGTTGGTGAGAACAGGGGCGCCTGACGCCTGTCCCCCGCTTGCGATGGTCGCGGGTTGCAAAACAAAGCATAAGAGAACAAGGAGAGAGGCAAGGATCAAAACAACTCTTCTGAGGATGAACATTTGAACCTCCGCAATATAGCCACATAGAATTTGTAGGGCTTTGCAATCCGCATGTTTCGGGATTACGAAAATTGGCGATCACAATTTCAATCCCATCGTGCAATAGGCCTATTCTGGCCAGTCACCTTTGGTGTGGGCACCCGCAATCGTCAAAAGCACTCGCCCTGCCAAGGGAAATTTCCGGAACCGCTGTGGCCATCTCTTCCATCATCAAAGCGCGCCCGACGCGATTCTACTCTCACATATGTTTAAGAAGGGCGCAGGCCACCACGCGTAGGGCCGACGGTCAGGAATTTCTTCGTGCACTTGACCGCAATTATCATTCGCTGGCTACAGATCGCTTCACCCCCTGGGCGTTCTGCGCGCTGGAAGGCTTTTGTACCGCATGGTCTTTTGCAACTGTCACAGTGTGCGGAGTCAATCGCACCGGGTTCAGCATGAGGTGCATCAGCTGTTTGCCGGCAGCCGTTTTTAACAGGGGCAAGGGCAGTGGACCTCCCGGCCCGGAAACTTTGAATACGGTACCGCAACCGCCGTCGTTGGTGTATGAGCATGTTGTGTCTGTTCCTCCCCAGCGTGTTGTCCCATAAAGATATCCATCGTCTCCCTCAACTACCGCCGCAAAAGGATTTGACCCGTCGTTAGGTGTGCCAGTGAACGAGTAAAGGGCGCTGACATTACCCGCTGAGTCCATCTTGAAAACGGTGCCGCAACCGATATAAGTCGAGTAAGTCTCGCCACTCGCCGTGACGGAACAAGAGGGGTCTCCTCCTGCTGTCGCAGTTCCATAGAAATCGCCATCTGTTGCCTGAATGAGGGAAGAGAAAGGCACCCCGCCTTCAGAGCCACCGGAAAACTCATGCACCAAGTTAAATCTCCCTATTGTGTCTATGGTGAAGATAGTGCCGCAACCAGTGCCGGAGGACACCGTGCAGGAGGCATCACCTCCGTACACTGTAGTCCCGTAGAACAAACCGTCGCTCCCCTGCAGTAACGCCTCCTCCGGAGCAGACCCATCTGTTCCACCGGTGAAAGCGTAGAGTGGAGTGAGGGCGCCTGCCGTGGTAACTTGGAAGACAGTGCCGCACCCACTTCCCCCAAATGCAGTGCAGGAAGAACTCCCCCCATTCTGAGCGACTCCATAGAGATTTCCATCGCTACCCAACGTCAGGGCAACGGGCCCCGCGCCGTCGGATCCACCCGTAAATTGGTAGAGGGGAGTCACGTCGAGGGATGAGTCTGCCTTAAACACGGTCCCGACGCTGTTATTTCCGCCTGAGTATGCGACCCCATAGAAATATCCGTCCGTACCGATCACGAGAGCTCCGCTAGGTTGGGCTCCGTCGCTCCCTCCAGTAAATGAGTACTGAGCTGCCATGCTCCCAGTAGAGTCCATCTTGAAAATTACTCCATCATTGTTAGCCCCGCCCCACTGTGTCATCCCGTAGAAGTAGCCGTCGCTCGCTTGGACTAGAGCTCCAATCGGATATTCCCCGTCAGCGCCTGTAAATTCATGTAGCGACGTGACTTTGCCGGAAGAATCCACTTTGAACACGGTCCCGTCGTAATCAGTGCCTCCCAATTGGGCAGTCCCATAGAAGTACCCATCACTGCCCAGAATTAGGGGCCGCGGCGCAGCGCCGTCGCTGAGGCTTGTAAACGAGTACACAGGCGTCTCGTTGTATGGCCCAATCGTCACGCTGGCTGAGCCGCTGGCGGTTGTGATTGCTTGGCTCGTGGCCGTCACGGTCACCATCGCCTGTGTCGGTACGGTTGCCGGTGCGGTGTATAGCCCTCCGGCGCTGATCGTTCCCGCGGTGGAGCTGCCTCCGGCTACTCCGTTCACACTCCAGGTTACCGCTGTGTTTGATGTGTTGCTCACAGTGGCGGTGAACTGTTGAAGCCCATTGACTACGACCTGGGCCGTGACGGGAGAAACCGCTACTGTTACGGCTGCCGCATTGACGGTCACTTGAGCCGTGCCCGTTGATCCATCCAATGCACTCGTGGCGGTAACAGTGTAGGTGCCCGGGATTGAGGGAGCGACGTAAGCTCCGCCCGTGGAGATTATCCCCACTGAGCTATTTCCCCCGGCCGTGCCGTTGACTGACCAGCTAACCGTCTGGTTTGTAGTCCCCGCGACGTTTGCGGAAAATGTCATCCCACCTCCTTCGGCAACTAAAGCCAAAACGGGAGTGACGGTCACTACGGACTTTACGGTAACAGGCAAGCTGTCGCCGGTCACCTGCGTGCTGTTAGTGGTTACGGTTTGTGTGGAGTTGAGGAGCCGAAAATCCGACAGATTGAAATTCAAAGTTGTGCTTCCGTCTGAACCCACTGGCAGGACTGTAAGGCCGCTCGTGTTGACTAACTGAGCGGGGTCGGGCATGAATGAAACTGTGGCGGAAGTGAGAGGAATTGTTTCACTTAACCCCTCGATCGATCCCGGACTGATGGAATCAATGATATTGTCACCAGCCCATTGAATAGCGTCGAACCCCCATGTCGCCGCAACTTTTACAGACCCGCTAATCGGGCCAAGTATCCACTTGGGTACTACCTTATCCGCATCGGTCAATTGCAAGATGTCGTCCAGGACTGCCGAGACACCGGCCGGAACGGCACTCGGTACTGTCTTGAAAGTGCCAAGTAGGGATTCTGATCCTCCCGAGGTACTCGTCACGGGGAAGATCAGTGGGTAAGGTGTAGCAAGAACAGCGTCAAGGTTGGCAGGAAGCAAACCGCAGATTACGTCCAGATTCTGGATAAGCAGCATTCCAACTTGAAGAGACTTAAGGAGACCACAAACTGGGCCGAGGAGAGGCGCAAGCGGCGGAAGAGCGCTTGCGATACAGATAATGAGTGATGCATCATTTAGGGCATCGCTCCCCGACTGGAAGACATCAGCCGCTTTACATACCTTTCCGGCTATCGACTCATATCCTTCCGTTATGCCGGAAGTTGTCTCCGGAGCCGAGAGCGTTTCCACTAGCTGATGCGATCCGACGGCGCTACTGGTTGCAATTTGTGCCGTCTGCAGGAATCGGTCTACGATATCAATCTCGTTCTTACCGAAGGTGGTGCCGTCGGGGGCTGTACCGGTCCCCCCGCTTGCGGCCGTGGAAATTTGCGTTGTCAGGCTAATCAGCTGCTTTTGAAGCCCCGATAGCCATGAGTTTACGGCTGTAATTTCACTGGCAGGGATGTTGGTGAAGCCTGCGAGCTGTGTCTGCTCCGCTGTCAACTGGCTACCAATTTGGCTAAGGTAGGCTTTGGTAGTGGTACCAACGGATCCGGTATTCGCCGGAAGGGGTAAAATCGTAATGGGAAGCGAGGTGGAGGCTCGTCCGTTAACCAGGACCTGCACAGATGCCGAACCCGTGTAAAACTGTCCGGTAGAAGGATCAACGAACGCTGGAGCTAATGTATCGATTTCCGTGTCGGTAATGTTCACTACAGGTACTTCAATAGTGCTCGTCGAGTACGTATAGCTCACTACGACTGAGCTGCCCACTAATCCGCCTGCCGTAAACCCGGAGCCTAGGAGACTGATAGGGGCAATTGGCGGGAGCGACGTTGTGGAAAGGCTGCTCAGCGTCAAGGAAGCACTCGAAGTTGTGAGCACCATGAAGTTAAACGGAATGGAATTACTTCCGGTGGTTGCTGTAATCGTGTGACTTCCAGCGGCAACCCCGCTGCCAATCGTCAGTTTCGCAGTAATTAATTGAGGCGATGCGACGAAAACATTCGATGTAGTTAGGCCAGAATCGTCAGTCGTGAGCTGAGTAATAGAATCAAACGAGGTAGACACACCCACCAGCCCGATGATGACGGAAGTATTTTGTTCCGCCGAGGGTGGCGAAACCGCCAGAGCGTGGGGAGTGGGGGTCACCTCGAAGGGCGTAGAATTTCCTGCCGCCACGCCGCTGACTGATACAGAAACGACCGAGGGCGCCGAGAGTACAGCCGATGCGATTGAAGGAGAGAGGCCGGAGGGAACGGTGACACTCAAGACAATTCCGGAACTTGAGCCGGATGCTGCTATTGCCGTACCGCTAAAGGGCTGGCTAGCTTGGGTAAAGGTTACGACATTTTTGCCGATTTCAGCTGTGTTAGCGCCCAAGATCGTGACAAAAAGCGTTGAGCCGACCGGCCCGCTGCTAGGTGATATCCCGACCACCACCGGCAATATAGTGAAACCCGCGGAGGTGGCCGAGATTCCACCACCGGGTGCAGGGTTCGTAACTGTCACAACGTAATTTCCAGCTACCTGACTCGCAGCAGACACAGTGGCGGTAAGCTGCGTGGACGAGACAAAGCTAGTTGTGAGGGGGCTGCCATTAAGGTTCGCAGTTGCTCCCAATACAAAGTTTGTGCCCGTGACCGTGATTGAGACTGCCGAGATGCTAGCGTTAAGCGAGGACGGGGAGATTGAGGTGACTGCTGGCACATTGTTGTTTACTGTAAAATTAATTGGGTTCGATGCCCCGCCCCCTGGCGACGGATTCGTTACCACCACCGCAAAAGCCCCGGCAGTCCCCTGATCGGCGGCGGTCAGCGGAATCGTCACTTGGGTTGAACTTACGAAGGTCGCAGTATGGCTGACGCCGTTGTAAGTCACTGTCGAGCTGGAGAGAAAGTTCGTCCCATTGACCGTCAAAGTCTGTGCCGTTGCTCCAGCCGTGGCGGAAGATGGGGAGAGGCTGGTTATACTCGGCACAGGATTCGACACTGGCGCAGGAGTACTGCCCCCACCGCCGCCGCAGGCCACACACAGCGCCAAAGCGAATGCCGTCAGAATATAGGCGGTCACAGGGAGAGTAAGAACTATTTGGGAGAGGACGTTTTTTATCTTATTGGGCACGGTGGGATACCTCCTCGATTTTTCATGGACGGTGTACGGGCTAGCTGCAAACTCGGCGGCTCGACCCGACGTGTGATGATCGCTCAGGCCGTTACTAGGGCGCGAAATGCTTACGAAAAACTGTCCCCGCAGGTCTGCCGCGGCTCAAAGGTCCTTTAGTATTTCTGCCTTTTTGGTGTCGTAGTCCTTTTGGCTAATCAGCCCTTTCTTGCGCAGGTCATCGAGTTGCTTCAGTCGCACCTCCACCGACGGCTTTGTTGGCGCGCTGGCAATGGGGGCCGTCGGAGGCTGGATCGTAGATGGTTGGATAATAGGAGGTTGGGGACTGGCCCCCGAGTTGTTCACGGTGGGCGCAAGGGGCTGGGGTGACGGGACTTTATCGAGTCGTGCCTGATAATCCTTCAATTGCGCGCCACTCCGCTGCGCCCGAATGCAGTCAGCGGAGGCTGTCGCCGTGGCCTCCGCGCCCTTCTCCTGCATCGCACTGTTGAACAGATCCTTTGCCTTGTCGTAATCACCTTGAATACACGCGGCTAATCCAGCGTCATAATAAGCGCGGGGCAGTGTCTTCTCTTTTTTGTGTTCGCCTTTGCATTGCTCCAGATTCGTCTGGGTCATGGCGAAGGCCCCATCGTGGTCGCCACGTTTGAAAAGCTCGAAAGCTTCTTTCAGGCCGCACTCCTTGTCGTCATAGAAGACCTCTTGTTTCATCTCGAACCATGGAAAGAACATGTTGTGGATTTGCGACTGCGCGCCTCGCATCGCCAGATCCTTGACCTCATCGACCGGGGGAAACTCCGGCTGACCGTTGGTGGCTGCATTCTGCTTTTCCTGTTTGCTTTCAAAGCTCTGTGTCTGCAAGACTTCGCCGGTGGTAAGGTCGGTTACCCGAATAGAGCCTTCCAGGGAAAAGCGGGTCTTGGAAATAAAGGTCCTCGTAACAACCCCATTGAAGTTCTTGCTGTCCTCATAAAGCGGTTGCTGCTCAGGATTGCAGTTATCGACATTCACGATCACCAGAGCGCTCGGACCTAAGATCTTTCCCAATTGGGCGGCGCTTGCAGGGTCCGCGTAAGCGCTTTGGTTGAAATTGTGCTCGGCCATGATCTGAGCCAAAGCTTCACGTTCGATCACGCTGACCCGGTTTTGGCGGAAGTCCGGCATGATCATCCGGTCAACCAGCTCACTGGCGCATGCGCCGGTCGCCTGCCCAAAGGCGATCCGTTTAATCATCAGACCCAACTCAGGAGCCCGGGGAATCGGGAAAGGAACTTTCTTATTTTCAGTAACAATTCTGATGAACTGGGCGGATGTAGCTATTGCTACGGCAGAGCATAAAAACAAAACCACCAACCAAAATCTCCTCATGACTAATTCCTCCTCAATATGAATTCGGCCTGCCTTATCCCGTTGAGAAGCGCAGAAGATTTGCGGCGAACCTGCTGACCGCTCAATCCCAACGCGGCGATTTTGCCGGTCCATCGTGGGCTGGGCAAGCGACGAGTTGCGCCAAATCCGCCGGCCTGGGCGATTTGGCCGTTTTCCACTTTGTTGTTCAAAATCGTTGCATCGCTCGCCAGGTCACACTGATGTTTTCCTCCTGGATCACGAGCACGGTCCCAGGTTTGGTAATCCGAACGCGACCAATGCCTGTCTTCGTGAGCTCATACCTGGCCTTGAGGAACTCTTCACGAGCCTTGGTCCAGTCATCCGCGTGCGAGGCGCGAGGCAGGATTAACTGAGCCACCGCCACGAGCGCCAACAGGAATGCACTCCGCCGCATATAAAGGCTCCATTCCCTGAGTTCATGGGATCGGTAGAGTTCGCGCGCCCGACTAGCTACAAAATAGCCAACAGCCGGACGAGTGATACCAAGTCTCCTAATGCCGATTCACACGAGCGCGGAGATTATAGGAACTTGCCCCGCAAGTCGAATTGCTTTCGCTTGCGCACGGCTTACATCTTCTAAACGGCTAAGTAATAGAAAAGGTTGAGGGTTGCGGTGCATGTATGATACGCTTCGCACCTTGGCTCGCTAGGATCGTCTATGCTTGGCCCCAAATGCTCCCGGTTTGGCAGTTTCGAATTCTTGGCAGAGCGCGGAGAACTCCGCAAAAACGGCCGCAAACTGCATGCCCAGCATCAGGAATTGCTGGGGCTGGAGTTGCTCATTGAGAAGCGAGGCATCAGGGTCTCGCGCAGGGAACTAACCGAAAAAATCTGGCGGAATACCAGCGTGGGCGAAAACAACCTCAACGTTGTGATTAGCCGATTACGCACACTGCTGGGCGACGATTCACAGAATTCGCGCTTCATCAAGACGGTGGGAAGAGACGCCTACTGTTTTGTCGCGGATGTTTTCGAGCGCAGCTTCGAGTCTTCTCCCCGCGAACTCGCGCACACGCTATGCTTGCGGGTGCGGCATGGCTTGGAAGTGCGCACCCCCCAATCCGTGAAGTTGAGTCTTGATCTTGCCCGCCAGGCCGTTGCCGCGGACCCAACGTACTCGCTTGCTTACGGCGGCCTCGCCAGTGCCTTGATCGTTGCCGCCCTCCTGGCGGTGATGCCGCCCGGCGATGCCTTTCCCCGCGCCCGGGCAGCCGCCAGAAGGGCTCTCGAAAATGAGCCCGACATGGCTGACGCGATAGTTTCAGAGGCTTGGGTGCAATTGTGTTTTGACCGCAATTTCGCCGCCGCCACAAAAGGGTTTGACCAGGCACTTGCGCTCAATGCCGACAATCCCTTTGCTCACAATGGCCGAAGTCTTTTGCTTCTGGCCTTGAATCGACCGGAGGAAGCGATATCCGCTATGAAGGCGGCTTGGGGAGCGGACGCCCTTTCCCCTCCTTTGAATGCTTTGCTGTCTGACGCCTATTATTACAATCGGGAGTTTGACAAAGCCATCGAACAGGGTCAAAAGGCGGTGGAATGGAACCCTGCGTTTCCAG
The DNA here is from genome assembly GCA_003165315.1 of Acidobacteriota bacterium. GTDB lineage: Bacteria > Acidobacteriota > Terriglobia > UBA7540 > UBA7540 > Bog-366. Next base: position 9,437 of record PLSX01000131.1, on the reverse strand, counting down.
TGGCTCATGCTTGCCTGGGCAAAGCTTATCTACAGGCGGGCCACGGGAGTGAAGCCATCCAACATTTGGAATTGGCATGCCACCAATCTGGTGATAGCTGCGCAATGCTGGGGTTACTCGCTTACGCATACGGAAAGAACATGGCCCCGGCTTCCGTCATGCCCATCGTGGAGAGGCTCCTCATCCATGCGGAAACCGCATACGTGCCACCTTATTTCTTAGGACTTGCCTACCTGGGGCTCGGGGACGCAGAAAAGTCTCTCGCCTGGATTGACAAAGCAATTGAGGAGAATTCACATTGGGTGCTATTTCTCAGAACCGATCCCGCGTTCGATGAGTTACGTTCGCTTGCGCGATTTGGTGATTTGATTGAAAGGGTGTACATCCAAGAAGGCCTAAGAAAGTCTGAGCCTGGTCATGCCTCCCAGCAAGCAGGGCAGATCTGAACGCTGCTTACTAGCTGCTGCCTCCCGACAGCTGATTCCTCCCGCCCCGACCATCGGCTCCGGTGGGGACAAAGTCTCAAGACAAATCGTCCAGACAAATTATCTAGACGAATTATCCAGACCAATTGTCGAGACATTCCACACGGCCGTATAGCACCTTTCCCCAGGCATCAGTTCCCCCCCAAGGCGGCTTTCGACGGCTTATCGCGGCATACTCCGGGTTATGCGCACCTATTCGCCCTCGAATCCTGGGGGCCGGGTGATGGGACAATTCAGACTTGGAAGTTGGGGATGATTGGTCTTGGTGGAAGTTGGAGGCGGTCAGCAAGTGATGGATGGCGGCACGGTCGCTGAAGACCAAGCAGGGCCAGCGCGGGCCGGCCCTGTTTGGTTGTTGGGATGTGCGGGAGACGGTTGACCCCCCGCTCGGCTTGATGGCGATTCAATAACAGTAGGTATCCCGTGTCGCTTGTCCCGTGTCCCTCTTTTAGTAGATCTCGAACCGTTCCTGATGGACCGTGGGGTCGCCTTTGATGATGACGTCCTTCTTGGTCAGCGATTCGAGCTCGGAGACCAGGTTGCCCTCGCGCGACTTCAGGTGCTTGGCAACTTCCGGATTGACTCGCAAGGTGAGGACGTTGCCGTCGATTCCCTTGGCCATCTTGCGGACTTCCGCCATGATCTCATTGCAGACCGTGTTGACGGACTTCACCCAGCCGGAGCCGGTGCAGTAGCTGCACGGCACGCAGAGGGTCCGCTCCAGCGACTGCTTCACCCTCTTGCGAGTCACGGCCACCAAGCCAAAGTCGTTAAAGGCGATGACCTTGGTCGGTGCGCGGTCAGATCGCAGAGCTTCTTCCAGGGCTTGCACCACCTTGGCGCGATTCTTGCGCTCGTCCATGTCGATGAAGTCGATGACGATAATGCCGCCCAGGTCGCGCAATCGCACCTGGCGCACAATCTCGTTCACTGCATCAACATTGGTCTTGACGATGGTGTCTTCCAGCCGGTTGGTCTTGCCCACAAACTTCCCGGTGTTGACGTCCACGGCCACCAGCGCCTCGGTTTGGTTGATGACGATGTAGCCGCCGGACTTCAGCCAGACCTTGGGTTTGAGCGCCTTATCGAGTTCCGCCTGTATCCCGAACTCCTCGTACAACGGCGTGTCGCGGCTGTAGAGCTTCACTTTGCCCACCAGCGCGGGCTGGCAGCGGTTTACGAAATCCAGAACTCGCTCGTAATCAATCTCGCTGTCAACGCGCACGCACTTGAAGTCGGGAGTCAACAGATCGCGTAGCAGGCGCTGTACGAGGTCAAGATCGCGATGGATCAATGCCGGGGCCTTCAGACGATCGTGCTTGGAACGAATTTCCGCCCATAGCGTCGAGAGGAACTTCAGGTCGGCCTTGAACTCTTCTTCGGAACGGCCCTGGCTGGCTGTGCGGACGATGAAGCCACCAGTGAGCGAGCCCTTGTTCTCCTGAATGATGTTGCGCAGGCGCAAACGCTCCTCTTCCGAAGAGATTTTGCGCGAGACGCCAATGTGGGAAATGGTGGGCATGTAGACCAGATAGCGGCCGGGCAAGGCGATGTGTGAAGTGATGCGCGCGCCCTTGGTTCCCAGTGGTTCCTTGGCGATTTGGACCAGGATCTCCTGGCCTTCCTTCAGCACTTCGGCAATCTGAACGGGATGATGATTTCCGCCCGAGCGTGGAGCATCGCGACGGCCTTCGGGACGGCGCGGACCTCGATCGCCTCCGCCTCCCGGGCCACCACGGCGGCCACGGCGGCGGCGCGGAGCAAACCGCGGACGCTGGCTGGGCTCGCGCAAAGTATAAGTGCGGTCGCCCGGTTCTCCCGCAGTCCCTGTCGCGTGAGTTTCTCCCGATGCCGTTCCAGTTGCAACAGACTGCCCTTCTCCCTCGGATCCCGCGGCGAAGTCAGGGGACTGCTCACCCTGATCGTCGTTTTGGCCTTCGGTGGTTTCGGCAAGCAGTTCGGCTTCGGAGCCTTCTGCGAACTCCTCACCCTCATCCGAGCTTTCTTCCTCGCCTTCGAATTCTCCTTCCGCAACCTCGAGTTCAGCACGGTCCGATGGAGATTCTGGCGCCGCTTGGGCCGGCTCATCATCACCTGAGGGCGGCGCGGAGATTCCCTCCGGCGAATATGCAACTGCTGCTTCCGCCGCGAAAGCTACGGACGGGGCAGGGACCTCCACGACATGTTCCGGTTCGGCGGGGAGGGGAAGGGTTTCAAACGGCACGGATGCTTCAGCTTTGGGCGTGGCAACTGCGGAGGGCGAGCTTTCCACCCCCAGAGAATGAGGGCCGGTGTAGATTGCCCCAGGAGTAAAGGGCACGGGTTCATCGGCCACAACCACGGTGTCTTCGTCACGCGGCTCAACGGGAACCACAGCGGCAACGACAGGCTCTGGTTCCGATGCTGTTTTCAAGGGTTCGCTTGTGGGCGATGTTTCCACTGGAGCCGCGACTGTTTCAACAGCGGCGCTCTCGCCCTTGAAGGACTCGGCTTCGTTAGCGACTTCGTGGTGAAGGTCGGCTTCCTCAACAGCCTCAGTAATCCCCTCATGGGAAAGTTCCTGCGGCGGGCGCTCGGAAAATTCCGGCGCAGAAACTTCTACCGGCCCTGAACCAGCATGGCTGTATTTGGCCAAAGACTCGCCCGGAAGGATCTCAAATGCATGAGATTCTGCGGGTGGTTCTTCAGCACGAGCTGGTGGCGCGAACGGGCGGTTTGCCGGGCGGTTCTCACCAAATTCGGGCCGGCCGCGATGGCGACGACGACGGCCACGCTTTGGATCAAATCCCCTACGCTCATGAGAATCCCGGGGTGGGTGTGGAGTGAATACCGGAGTGGGGGACGGCGCGGTGACGGCAGGTTGCTCCGCCGGGGGAGCGGCGATTGGAGCTGCAACCGGAGCCGGGGCAACTTCAGCGACTTCGGGCGCTGGGGTCTCTACCACCACTGCGGTGGCAATGGGAGCTGGCGCAGTTGGGGTGGCTCCACTTTGTTGTGTCGTGAATTTGGTGGCACGAGCTTCCGCTTCCTCAAAGACCTTGTCGTACTCTTCCTGGTCCTCGTAGAAGTCGGAAACGTAAAGGAACGCGTCGCGTTCAAGGCCGATATCGACAAACGCCGATTGCATGCCGGGAAGCACGCGGCTGACCCGTCCCTTGTAAATTCCCCCCACGAGGCCGACGTCTGTATCTCGTTCGAAATATACCTCGACCAGTTGGTCGTCTTCAAGCACGGCCACTTTCGTCTCGTGAGGAGACGAGGAAATATACATCTCCTTCGACATGTAAACTCCTTTTTCCGGAACGCCGGGGATTCAATCCGTTGGACAACGGAGATCGACCAACAACGTTCCTGGTCCACCGGGCACCCCGAATCGTCAGGGGTTTGGCCTCGGCCGGATAAATTTTGTTTCCGGATGATTTCCAAGACGCGCATTCAATCGCGGGAATTGTTGGACCATCCGGTTGGCGATTTGCGGTTCGAAATGCCTGGCAAACCGCTGGATAATGAGCCGCTCAGCGGGATTGCGTAAACCCCAACCCAGCGGGTAAAACCATGCCTTCAATTCACGTATCGCCTTGCCCTCACACTCATCGCCAGCCCCAGTCCGAGAAAGGTAAAGAGCAGTGAGGAGCCGCCCTGACTCATCAGCGGCAAGGGGATGCCGGTGATCGGGAGCACCCCAATCATCATCCCTGTGTTGACAACAACTTGGAAAAAAAGTACCGCAGCTAACCCAATTAGAAGAAAGGCTCCAGCGCGGTCAGGAGCCATCTGCGCACCATCAAGCAATCGCAAAAGCAGAGCAAAATACAGCAGCAGAACCAGCAGCGTTCCGACAAATCCCTGTTCTTCGGCAAAGGCGGCGAAAATAGAGTCTGCATGGGATACAGGGATGAATCCCAGCCGGCTCTGCGTACCATTGCCCAATCCCTTTCCCCAAAAGCCGCCTGAACCAATAGCAATCTTCGTTTGGGTAACCTGGTAGCTTGTGCTTTGAGTGTTTTGTGTAGGATGCACGAAGGTCATAATTCTCTCGCGCTGGTAGGGTCTGAGGAAATGCCAGCCCACCGGCAACAAGAGGATTCCAACCAGGCACAAAATGGCAATGTGCTGCAGTCGGATTCCGGCGAAGATCACGCCGGCCGCAACGATCGGGACAAAAGTCAACGCAGTGCCCAAGTCGGGCTCCAAAGCCACCAGGATTGCCGGTATTCCGGCGATCATCCCTAGCTTTACCAAATCCCCCCAAGTGACCGCCTTGATCCGCCTGTTGGCGAAGTAGGCTGCCACAACAAGTATTATAATCAACTTGACGATTTCTGACACTTGGAAACTCATGGGGCCAAATTGCAGCCATCGGCGAGTGCCGGCAATGGAGCGACCTGCCACGAGAAGTCCCACCAGAAGCAGCAAGGAAACTCCGTAGAGCCAGGGGATCTGCTCCAGAATCAGGTGGTAATCAAGGCGGCTTGCAACCAGCGCTAAAACACTGCTCAGAATCAGCCAATAGACCTGTTTCTTGTATTGGCCAGCCAGGGGGGAATGCAGCGTCGTGCTGTAAATTTCCACAACTCCGATGATGGCAATGGCCAGAGCCAGCGCCAACAGGAACCAATCAATGTCGCTCATGCGGAATGATCTGCCCAATTGCTAACCCCTCATCGCCGTATTGTAACGTTCTTGCATCACTGGATTCCTTCGGTTGCAGCTCCGGGCTTCACAGACTTCCAAAGAACTCTTTGTGCGAATAACCACTCCAGGATGCCTAGAATCAGCCCGGAGGCCTGTAACCATCCCTCGGCTAAACACGTCACCCCTCCTAAATCAGGAAGGGTGCCTTTGCTACTCTAAAGAGTGGTTCCACTTTTGCCTTTTGACATTTGCCCTTTGCCTGTTGCTTTGCTCCTCCATCCAAATCCTACTGTCTTAAGTCGGACTTCTGCGCGGGCAGAGCTCCGGGTCTCAATTGGCTCAGCACCCTTGCCTGGGATTCCATTTGATTGGCCGGACCCTTGGGGCCCTGCTTCTTATCGAAATAGGCCTTGATCACGTCGCGTACAATTGGGACAGCAACAGCGGAGTGCTCCCCGCGCTGGACCAGGGCGGCCACCACGATCTCCGGCTTGTCCGGAGGTGCGTACCCAACAAACCACGCCGTGCTCTTAAATTCAGAACTGTTTGCGGACTGTTCCAATGTTTGACTCACCACCTGTGCGGTGCCGGTCTTTCCAGAAATCTCGATTCCCGGCGTTTGGGCGGCGGACCCTGTTCCTCCACCCTCATTCACTACCGCCCACATGCCCGACTTTACTGTGGCAACGGTATCTTCGCTTAGGGGGAAGTCATGTGGTGAAATGTCTGGTGGATCCATGCCCAGCGCCCGCAATTGGTCCTGAAAAACGACGTGCGGTCGATGGAGAACCCCTTCCATGGCGATACCGCCAATCGTGTGGGCCACTTGCAGAGGTGTGGCGGAGACGGCGCCCTGGCCGATGGACACCGAAATTGTTTCGCCCGCATACCACTTGCGCTTAAAAACTCGTTGTACCCACTCCGGAGAGGGGATCAACCCGGGCGCCTCGCCGGGCAGGTCAACGCCGGTGCGCGTGCCCAAGCCCAGGCCCTTGGCGTAGAGATCGATTTTGTCGATTCCCAGCATCTTTCCAATGGTGTAAAAGAAAATGTCGCAAGATTCACGGATGGCCTTGTGAATATTTACTGCTCCGTGGACTGGGCGTTTTCCAAAAACCCAGTCGTGATAAAGGTGTCCGTAGATGTTTACGACTCCTGCGCAGTTCACGATGTAATCGGGATTCACCGTGCCGGTCTCAAGAGCGGCGGACGCCATCACAATTTTGAAGATCGAACCCGGCGCCAGTTGCGCCTGGATGGCCTTATTCATGAGCGGCTTCATCGGGTCGTTCATGAGGTCATTCCATTCTTTGGGATCGATGCGCTTGGCGAAATCGTTGGGGTCAAAAGAGGGATGGCTGACCATCGCCAGAACCTCGCCCGTGCGCGGATCCAAAGCAACAACCGAGCCCGGGTGGTCGCCCAGGGAAGCCTCGGCCACCATCTGCAGGTCCAGGTCGATGGTCAGGCGCAGGTCGTTTCCGGATTGTGCATTGATGGTGGAGAGCACACCTACTTCCTGCCCCCTGCTATTTACCACCACCCGCCGCATGCCGTCGTGACCCGCGAGAATCTGATTGTATTCGGCTTCCACGCCGAACTTTCCTATCACATCGCCGGGCTTGTAAGATGAGCCGAGCTTGGCGATCATCTCCTCGGGAACTTCGCCCACATAACCCAGCAGCGCCGCCGCCACCTGCTGCTTGGGATAGAGCCTCTGCTGCACCTGGATCAGGTCGAGTTCGGGGTATTCCACGCGGTGGGATTCAAGGAAGGAAATATCCTCGAGCGTTGCGGCCTGCTTGAGCAGTACGGGTTGGAAACGCGGCAGGCTGGCGGTGCGTTCAAGCGTGCGCCGGAGTTCGTCGGGGTCGAGTTGCAAACCCCGCGCGATTCCTGTTATGCGCTCCGGCGATAGGACGGCCACCGTCTCGCGCATCAGCAGTACGCTGAAAGCCGGAAAGTTGTCAGCCAGCACGCGGCCGTCGCGGTCCAAAATGCGCCCGCGCGGTGCGATGATGGAAAGGTTGCGGACGCGGTTGCGTTCAGCCAGATCAAGATACTGCCGGTGCTGCCCAATTTGGAGCCGCCAATATCCCACCAACAAGCCCAAAAAACTGAAGGCAATGACGTACTGAAGGATAGCAATCTTCCAGGCGGGAGGGCGTTCGTCACTAGGAAATCGGACTTCCATCCTTACCCATATCGCCGGGGGTTATATTTCAGCGCGTGACCTCAGCTTAATCACTCAGTTAACAGGCTTGAAGCCGCGGTTCGCTTGCTGAGAACCGGTGTTTCCCTCACCTTATGACCGTAGCACACCACGCGTTCGAAGACAAGATTAAGAGCGGGCAAAAGGTCAATGAGGGGCGGCCGCTGGCTTGTCGCAGAGGCCGCATTAGAGCAGTAGGCGGCAAGCCGTAAGCAGCAGGCAAGGCAGCGAGCGCCGCTTGCTAGGCCCTTCAAGTTAGGCTAATCAGGCGGCATGCCGCCTTTCGCAGCCGCCAATGTCACCGGGCACGGATTTCTCACCGGGCGTTGGAAAGGGCAGGGCTTCACAGGCTGCGGGAAAAATCGGCGGCACTGTCAATCTGAGGAGTAGCGGCGGTCCTGAACCTTGCGAAGGGAGAATCTCGCATTGCCTTGAAAACACGCAGAGCGAGATTCTTCGCTGCGCTCAGAATGACAGCGATGGGTTCAGAATGACAGCACGGGAGGTTTTTTCCGCAGCCTGTTCAGCCCCCCCCTTCCGGCAACCCCAAAAGTAACCCGGCGTGGTGGGAAACCCGGCTAGCCCTCAGCCCCCGAATCCCGTCCCAACCACCGGGCGGCTGAATCTTGAATCTGGATTTTGGATCCTGGAGTTCTAACTCCACCCCCCTGCGATTTTGCGCGCTGCACTCCGCGCTCGACCTTCAATGGCGCGATAAGCCATTTATTTTCATAAAGTCATCGGCATAGGCAGATTTCTGTAAATATAAGCTGCTTGTTTTCTGCAAGTTATCGGCCTGGAGGGGGCTTGAGGTCTTTTTCGCGATTTCGAGGGGTCTTAAATCAGGCTATCTGCTGCATTTTCAATGACTCATCGGCGTTTTTGAGAAGTCGCTTGTTTTCATAGACTCATCGGCTTCGGACATTTTGTCGCTTAACGTCTCCTTTGTTTTCAATAACTCCTCGGCATCGACCTTCATTTTGATACTTTTTGATCATAGCGCCCCAGGCACCGAAGTTGCCCGCGTCTTTAGGGCAAAATGTCCTTCGATCCTAATGGCGGGCGACCGTATCAGCCGGGGGCGACTTAGAGTCATGATCGTAGATTTGTCGTGGAACATAATATAAACAGTAAACATTTATCTACTATATACCATAACGACAATCTTTTCAAGGGAAAAAACAAGGTTTACCGGGTTCCATCAAAATCCGATGGGCTGCGAAAAGGCCTCTCACCTGCCCTCCTCCGTCGGGCACCCTCCCCCCCCAGGCGGGATTTCTCACCACGGGTCTGGAAGGGCGGGGCTTTACGGGCTGCGGAAAAACGCCCCCGCCGCCGACAACCACCCCGGCGCTCGGCGCGCCACCCCTCCTCATCTGAGGAGGGGAGTACCTTAACGACTCCCCTCTTGATTCAGGAGGGGTGGTGCCTTGGGCGCCGGGGCGGTGCTGATAAAAGAACGCGTGACACACGCTTCTCGACCCTGTAGGGGTCGTACAACCCCGTAGCCGGGAGGGGTAATTTTTGTGTGATGTTACGCAGATTCGACCCTTTCAGGGTCGGGTTCGGTTAGGGGTGCTCCTTTCGGGGGCGTTGCCCCCGGCTACTTCATAGATCCCCTTCGGAGATCAGGGATGGACAGTGCCGATAGGTTTTTCAGCAGCCTCTTTAGCCCCGCACGCCGCACAGCTTGCGGCCGCAAGCTGTGCGGGACGAATAGGGGATGGGAGCCCCGATATCGGTGGGGCTTCAGCCCCGCCCTTCCGGCAGCGTCCCCCCGTGGTGAGAAGTCCGGGCTAGGGAGAGGGGGAACCGCAAGGCGGAGGTGGCCCCACGTTTTGCAACTACCGGGGGTAAGGGGCATGGGCGCTAGAATAAGCCACGCGATGATTCGCCGCCTTCCTTGCCGCGAAGCGGGACACCGTGGGTAGCCGTAGGTGAAACCTACGGAAACCGAAGGCGAGAAAGGAATTCGGCCCTGAAGGGGCCGACCTTTCCCACGGTCAACCCCGTCGGGGTTGAAGGGGCCATGGGGTTCTGCGAGCCGCAGGTTAAAACCTGCGGCTACCCACGGTTGGCCCCTTCGGGGCCGGACCGGAAATTGC
>PLSX01000078.1 GCA_003165315.1 Acidobacteriota bacterium | reverse complement strand
ACGTTTCTGAATGCGCGCCGACATTCAACTCCCGCTCAAAGGAATCTTGCTCATTGGTTATTAGTTAGAGATTGCTGGCAATAATTTTTGCCTGACCCTGTGAATTGGCACCTACGGTCCGGATGTTGATCTGCTACCCGCCTGACTATCCTGTGTCGACTGACGGTTATTCGAGAAGCCCGCGAAGAGGGCGAAAGACCGTAGCCCACGGCGCAAGCCGTGGGAAACCGGCGGTCCACAATCCCGCCCCAGCCCCTTTAGGGGCGAAAGAAATCAGACCCAAATGTAACGCTCATCGTAGCAAACGCCGTTCTTCTTGAGGAAGGTGATCAACTCCTCCTGAAACGTTACCCGGCGATGATGCTTTTCCTGGTCGCCGATATAGCGTGTGACAGATGGCGCCATGGAATGGCTGACGCTGAACGCGCCATAGCCGGCTTGCCAATCAAAACCGGGCAGGTTCCGTTCGCGATGCACCCAGCGCGACGAATTGGTCTTTATCAAACGTAAAGCGTCGGATGTCGCAATTGTCGGCGGCAGCGAGCATAGCAGGTGGGCGTGGTCGGGCCTGGCGTTCGCCGCACGGAGCGTTCCGCCGATCTCGCGCACAATTCCGCCCATGTAGGCGAGAAGGTCGTCGTGCAGGGGCGCGGTGATTTGGGGCGCGCGATCCTTCGTGCTGAAAATCACGTGGGTGAGGAGGTTCGTGTAGGTGTGCGACATGTTCTTTCGCCCCTCCGGGGCTTGGTGGGATGTTACTCCAATTCATCACCCACGGCTTACGCCATGGGCTACGATCTTTCGCCCGCGTTGCGGGCTACGACTCGCGGCAGGTATCCCGGGGCTTGGCTGGCTGCATGAAGCCCATCAACAACACGGCATCGGAGCACTCACCTTCAATTGGTACAATGTGGGACCGAAACTGCCCGAGGGACACATTCGCAAGCTTATTCCGGAGGGCCAATTTACAACGACGATTGATCAAGTCGCTTTAGCCTTCACGGCTCCTGCGAATCTCCCGCCCGCAGGAGTCTATCAGGACGCAATCCAATCAGAGCTAGAAAAGCTGCGAAATGTAAATGACTGACATTTTCGATGTGAAGAAACGCAGTGAGATCATGTCGAAAATCCGAAGCATTGGCACAACTCCCGAGAGGCGACTTTATGCTTTGGTTCGGGAATCCCTGGGCGGCCGATGGCGGATAGATCTGAACGTACGCGGTTTGCCGGGCCAGCCTGACGTCCACATTCCGTCCTTGCGCGTTGTTCTCTTTGCTGACGGCTGCTTCTACCATGGTTGTCCCCTCCACGCCCACTACCCAAAATCGAATCGAAATTATTGGATCCCGAAGCTCACTCGTAATCGAAGACGCGATTTGGCAAATCGCAAGGTATTGCGTGCGATGGGCTATAGAGTGTGGGCTATTTGGGAACACGAACTTCGAGGGAAAGAGTTCGAAAGAACGCGGCGGGTGATTACCCGCAGAATTGGGAAACTGGTCAAGGATAAGCGTTAAACGCGGGGCTGACGCAGATTATGTGCTCCTGGGAGTTTGCATTCTCCCTTAGTGGAGATATCCGAGCGAGGTAGCGAGGGCGTAGTCGCAGTTTGACTTCCTCCGCGGCACTTTAAGCGCATTCTCAATTTGTTCATTGCCCGCAATGAGGAAGGGCCGCCGACGAATTCGGCTCGGAGCCAAATGCCTCAGCGCTACCGGCCCCCAACTCCCTATTCCCAACGAAAGCAGTGCCTGGTGGTTATTGGCTAGTCGATTCTGAGCCCCAACGGGGCTCAAGCGAAGCGGAAAGAGCGGTGTAGCGAGGAGGTAGTCGCAGTTTGACTTCCTCCGCGACGCTTTAAATCGGATTTCCGACCTGGTCAATGCCCGGCAATGAGAAAGGACCGCTGAGGAATTCGACTCGGAGCCGAATAACTCGTCGCTACCATTCCCCGCGCTTGTATCTACCCCGCTGCCTGGGAAGTGCAAAGTCCGAATTCCGAAGTCGGAAAAGAAGGGGTTGGGGGCTCGGGACTCGGGACTCGGGACTCGTGGCTGAGGAAGAGCGGCCGCCGGGGCATCTCGCGTTCACGCTGGAGCATTTTCAGTTTGAGGCTTCACAGATCCGCAAAAGGGGAAGAAGTTTTTCCTTTCGTAGGGGAAACCCGTACAATCCGTTGACACGCCGGACCCGACGCCTTATACTGCGGAAGTTAGCCATGAGCAACATTCTTCAACTCGGGGCGGCGGGGCACTGTTGTACAGGACTACTGCCGGCGTGCGGAGGAATTACTTAGCGGCGCTCTAATCATTACAGCCTGATTCCAAACCCACCGTCGGAAGCAATGCCGCCTGTGGGTTTTTTTGTTTTTGGACAAGTTTTGAATTGACACACCAAACTCGCTTCAGATGAAGAACTTAACCACATTGTCTCTCGTAAGTTGGCGGACTTTCCGAATGCCAGGGGGCACGCGAGGCATTGAGCCCGTAGATCGGGAAGGAGAAAAATAATGGTTGGTAAAAGCAAGACTTCGTCGTTCTTCCTCTTTTTGATGTTGTTTATTGCCCTGGCCCAGGTCCGGCCTGTTTTTGGGCAAGCAGTTTCCGGAAACATCTTCGGAACGGTTACGGATGCCACGGGCGCGGTAGTGCCCGGCGCGGCCGTGACCATTCGGGATTTGGACCGCGGAATCGATTACAAGGTGCAGACGAATTCCGATGGAAATTATATTCAGACGCACCTGCTGGCTGGGCATTACCGTGTCACCATCGCACCGCCCGGCTTTGAGACGTTTACAGCCGATGCGACCGTGGATGTGGATGCTGCAACCAAGGTTGACGCTCAGCTGGTGGTCGGCAAATCAAGCAGCACCATTAGCGTAACAGGCGAAACTCCCCTTCTGAAGACGGACCGCGCGGAGCTGAGCGACACGCTCTCCTCCAATGAACTGGCATCTCTTCCCATCCTGGGCCGTAACATGACCACGCTCATGTTGACCATTCCGGGAGGGTACGCGGATAGTTTCCAGGTAGCTGGAGGCGAGAACCCGCAAGCAGGTATCCAGGTCGACGTCAACGGCCAGAGTTTCACCGCCAACGGATTTCTCCTGGACGGCACGAACAACCAGAACCCCTTGCTGGCGCTCGCCATCATCAACCCCAATCTTGACTCCCTTCAGGAACTCAAAGTCACCACCAGCAACTACGACGCGGAGTTTGGCTCAGTTGCCGGAGCGCTGATGCAAGCGACCACGAAGTCCGGAACCAATCAAGTGCACGGCACCGCTTTCGAGTATCTGCGTAACAACGTTTTCAACTCCGCCAATCCCTTTACCCAACAGAATCCGCCCATCCGGTGGAATCAGTTCGGCGGGTCATTGGGAGGGCCGATCATCAAGAATAAGCTCTTCATCTTTGGCGATTACCAGGGTTCCCGCCAACGGAATGGCTCCAACCTGATCACCACGGTGCCTACCACTGCTGAGCGAAGTGGCAACCTCCAGGCTCTGCTGGGAAGCTACATTTGCGCCGATGGGTCGGTCTCCGCAAGCGCCTGCACCAATCCAGGTCCGTTGATGGTGCCCACCACCGAGGGCGGCTCCGCTCCCGCGCAGGAGGGCATGGTGTTTGACCCCACCACGGGAAATCTGGATGGAACCGGGCGGAAGGCCATTACCACCGGCGGCCAGGCGAATATTATCCCTGTTCCCAAGCCTATTACCAACATCATGGCTTATTTGCCGTCACCCAATCTGGGCTCCGCGAGCGCCATTGCTAATAATTACCTCGCTTCGGGCTCGGAGATTTACGATACCGATCAGCCCGACGTGCGCGTGGACTACAACATTTCGGAGAAGGCCAGCTTCTTTGCCCGTTACTCCCTGGCCGACTTCACCATCCAAGCACCGCCGGCTTTTGGCGCCGAAGCAGGCGGCCCGGCACTGGGTGGATTCAATTTTGCCGGTCAGTCGCTGGATCGAAACCAGAGCCTGGCGATGGGACTTACCTACACCGTCAGCCCCACGCTGGTCGGCGAGGTTCGCTTTGGAGCCTTCCGCTACCGCATCCGGATTGAACCCTTCGGTGTGGGCACCGATCCGGCCACCCAGGCTGGGCTGCCCAATTTGAACCTGGGGTCGCAAGACACCAGCGGCATGCCGGCCTTCTACATCAACGGCAACGGGGGGTTTGATTTTGGATATGCTGTGGGACTGAACGGTTGCAATTGCCCCCTAAAGGAGACTGAGAACCAATTCTCCTGGATCACCAATTGGACCAAGTTGAAAGGCAATCACACCATTAAATGGGGAGGCGAGATTCCCCGCGATGAGCAGCAGCGCATTCCCAGTGACGAACACCGCTCCGGTGAAATCGCCTTCTCGGATGCCATAACCGGCAGTGCCACGGTCGACGCTCTGACCCTCAACAATTCCGCAGTCCTTAGTACGACCACCGGCGCCGCCCTGGCTTCCTTCCTGCTCGGCGACCCCAGTTCCTTTGGGCGCTATTTCACCGGAATTGGGTTGTATCCCGGCCTGCGTGAAACGCGCATCTTCCTCTATGGTCAGGACACCTGGCGCGTCACGCACAAGCTGACTCTCGACTATGGGGTTCGCTATGAGAATTACCTGCCCCAAGGCGCTGCCAAGGCCGGCGGCGCCGGCAGCTTCGATCCGACCACCGGCAACGTGCTCGTCGCCGGTCTGGGGGGAAATTCCCTCAGCCTGAATGTCCACCCCTACAATCTGGGTTTCACTCCGCGTCTCGGCATTGCCTACCAGGTGCAGAACCATACGGTGATTCGTGCCGGCTACGGCTGGGGCTATACACCTGCGGGCTATGGTTCGATCTTTGGGCAGGGTCTGGAGTACAACCCCCCCATCCTCAATGGTCAGACCCTTCCTCAACAGTACACCTACTCGCCGGTAGCCAGCCTGTTGTCAGGTCCGCCGCTGCCGGTCAATCCGCCCATCGGGTCAAACGGAAAATATCCACTTCCGGACGGAATCAGTGTCTACAACTGGTTCTGGCCCCTGAATCACTACCGGATCCCTATGGCCTACTTCTGGAACACGACCATCCAGCACCAGTTCGCCGGTGGGCTCTCCTTCCAGGTGGCTTACGTGGGCAACGTGGGACGGCACTTGTACGAGAATCCCAATATCAACCAGGCAGTGCTGGGACCCGGCGCCGTCGATCCGCGCCGGCCGTTCTATAACCAGTTCGGGCTTGAGCAGGGAATCTATTACACGTGCAATTGCAACACCAGCAACTACAACGGCCTCCAGGTCAAATTGGAGAAACACGCCTCCCACGGCCTCGATTTCACCTTCAACTACACCTACGGTCGAGGCTACGGCATCAGCAACTTCGGCGGTGGCGGGTTTGACAACGCCTACAACATCCATAACGACTACGGACCGCTGAGCTTCAATTCCACCCACGCCGTCACCCTCACCAATGTCTGGCACATTCCCTATGGCCGCGGCCAGCACTGGGGCTCCACCAACAGCAAGGCCCTGGATCTGCTTCTGGGTGGTTGGAGCATTGACGGAATCACCACGCTCGATTCCGGCCATCCCTTCTCGCCCGTGGTCTCCAACACAGCTTCTGTGAACGACCCCGACTTCGGCGGCGTTCGGGCTGACAAAATCGGTAGCGCCCACATCGCGAATCAGAGTGCGTTAGAGTGGTTCAACGTGGCATCTTTCGTCGACCCGCAGGCGCCCTACCGGGATGGCACCGCTTCCAATAACTCGCTCTGGGGACCGGCGGAATATGTTGTAAACCTGGCCCTAGAGAAGACCTTCACCATCGCTGAAAACAAGACGTTGGAGTTCCGCTGGGAAAACTTCAACGCCTTTAATATTGACAACTACGGAATGCCAGCCAATATCGTTGACGTTTCGGGTGCTGGCGAGATCCTCTCAACCGCCACACCCATGCGCCAGATGCAGTTCGGATTGCACTTCCGATTCTAGCCAGGGGTATTGCACCGCCCCTCGCGGCGGCAAATGCTGAACACGCTCTACGGGGGGCGCATCAAATGATGTCGATTGATGCGCCCCCCTGGCACTCTGCGGAGCCTTTCCCTTGCAGATCGCCGCAGCACGGGTGCGCCGGGGCAATTACGTTGCTCGTCTAATTTGAAAACCTCGTTGAAACCTGTCATGATTCGCGCGATGCGGTGATGGCGGCCTCAGTAACGCCACCCCGCAGTCTTCTGCCGTTCTTATGCTTGCATCTTTTACCCTCGCCGCCACCTTGTTGACCGGAATAAGCATTTGCGTGCCTCCCCCGACTCAGGCGCAAGAGGCTAGTTTCATCCAGCCGGGAGCCCGCAGCAATCTCGTTTATGCACCTGGTTTCGCGCTGGACGCCTACTCCCCGGCGGGCGAGGCTCGTCCCGCGGCGGTGATCATCCACGGCAGTTCGGGAAACAAGAGCACTCACGTGAACCAGCTTTTTCCCCTTCTTGATCAGGCGGGGTACGCCTGGTTCTCCGTCGATTACGGATCGGCGGACGATGTCCGGGCGGCGGTTGACTATATCCGCTGCCCAGGACGTTTCAACATCACCCCGCACATGATTCTAATCGGCGAGGACTCGGGCGCCACCATCGCCCTCGCTCTGGCGCAAGGCGGCGGATTTGATGGAATCGTCACCTTTGGCGCCAGGGTGCAATCACACCCTCCAGGTGCGATTCCATCCACGACCCGGGTATTGATGATCCAGGGGACCGCGGACGATGAGGTGAAGGCCAGCGAGGTTCAGGATTTTTGCAATCAGATTAATGGTTGCACTTTTTTTCCCGTCCCCGGCGCCATCCATAATTTTGAAAATTGGCACCCCGACCAGTGGTACTGGAAGGAAGAATTTCAGGCCTGGCTGCGAGGAGACCGGCGCGGTCTGTGGAAGGATATTGCTTATTCGCGGCCCGATGGCCGAGACCTGCTAATGGACGCTTACGTTCCCGAGGGGAAGGGTCCATTCTCGGGCGTCATCATCGTTCACGGCGGAGGTTGGGAAGCCGGCGACAAGGGTACGTATGTTTCACCGGTCTTTGCTCCCCTCGCGCAAGCCGGATTCGCCTGGTTTTCCATCGATTATCGCCTCACACCCTATGTCCATGTCCCCGAACAATTGGAGGACGTGCGCAATGCCATTCGTTTCGTGCGCCGGCATGCCGATTGGTTCCATATTGACCCGAAGCGGATGGCATTGCTCGGTGAGTCCGCAAGCGGGCATCTGGTGGCGCAGGTGGTTTCAACACCGTGCCCGGGCTGTGAAGTTCAGGCCGTAGTTTCATTCTACGGTGTTTACAACTTTGAGCGTTGGAGGAAAGATCCGGATTTCAATCGCATGTTTCAGCGCATGTTTGCGAATCAGGACCCAGCGACCCTGAACGAGTATTCACCCCTGTATTATGCAAGCGCGAGCCTGCCTCCCTTGCTGATTATTCAGGGCACCGGGGATGAACTCTACCCCGGGACAGAGGAATATATCCGGCGACTCGATGCGGTGCACTCCCGTCACGAGGTGGTTTTGTTGGAGAAAGCTCCGCACGGCATGGAAAACTGGGAAGGACATCCGGAATGGATGTTTTATAAGAAGAAGATGGTCGATTGGTTGGAGAAGACGCTGAGTGCCAACTAAACCGTCAAAACAGGGAGAAATCATAATGAAAATTCATCGGGGGTCTTTGAGGAAAAATGTGCTGCTGGCATTGGCAGTGGTGGGAATGTTATTCCGGGCGACACAGGCTTTCCGGGCCGCCGCGCAGAGCGGGGGGCTGGCGACGGAGACCGTGAAAATTTCGGAAGCCCTGCCCAACCTACCCCCTGACGAGCGCTTCAAGGCGGACATCCTGGTGATTGTGGCCCATCCCGACGACGAAACAGAGGTCACCGGTTATCTGGCCCGCGCTATCTATGATCAGCACAAGCGAGTGGCGGCAATTTTCGGCACTCCAGGAAACGGCGGCGGCGACATGATGAGCAACGCTCAGGCCGCGGCCCTCGGCGATGTACGTTCCACTGAGGCGCGCGAGGCAATGGCCTTTTTTGGCGTTTTACACGTTTGGTTTTTGGGCGGCACCGATACGCCCGGTCAGGACGTGCTTCGTTCCCTCGAAACCTGGAATCACGGCAACGCGCTTTGGGAGGCCGTGCGCCTGGTGCGGCTGACGCGCCCGGAAGTGATCCTCACCTGGCTGCCCGACTATGTGGCCGGCGAGAATCACGATGACCATCAGGCCGCCGCCGTAATCGCCAACGAGGCGTTTGACCTGGCCGGTGATCCCACCGTCTTTCCTGAGCAGGTTTCCGCTCCGCGTCAGCGCCGGGGGATCGCCAACCTGACGGAAGGCCTCCAACCCTGGCAGGCCAAAAAGATCTATTTCTTTTCCGACTCCGCCAATCTCGAATTTCTCAAGGGCAAGGGGCCTGAGTACAACACCACCGACATTTCACCCAGCAAGAACGAGACTTACTACAAGCTCGCCGCCGAGGAGATGCTCCGCCATTTGACCCAGGACGATACCGGGCAGTTGGCCAAGCAAGCACTTGAAACAGGCGATTTCTCTTACTTCAAAACGCCGGTGTATCTGGCCTTGGGCAAGTCACTGGTGGGGGGCAGCACGACGGGCGACATTTTTGAAGGCATCACGCCTGGCGCCATTCCCTTTGCGCCCGTGCGCGGCTATCGCTCGGAGGTTCACCACGGAGTTTCCATCGACCTCGGCGGCCCTTGGGCCTTTTACCGCGAATTCTGGAAAGCGCACAATCTTGACCATGTCGCCGACCTTCTCAAAACTCCGGAAGTCGCCGTGGCCAACCGGGCCGATGTTTATGTGCCGATCCTGATTCACAATGACACGGACGAATCGGTGGAAGTCACGCTGACATCCACGGTTCCCGCAGGCTGGAAGGAAGTTTACGGAACCGCGCGCTACCCCGTGAGGCCGCATGAGTCCTACCCGGCGCAGGTGCATTATATGGCCCCCGCAACAGCAAAGCCGGAATGGCAGGCGCTCTCTTGGAATGCGGAAGCCCAGGGGCAGACCGTTGGAACC
Organism: Acidobacteriota bacterium; assembly: GCA_003165315.1. Taxonomy (GTDB): domain Bacteria; phylum Acidobacteriota; class Terriglobia; order UBA7540; family UBA7540; genus Bog-366. The sequence continues at coordinate 63,007 of PLSX01000078.1, read as the reverse complement.
CTAACCCTGCGGGTGCTGACGGACTCGCCGGGCTTGCCGCAGTAGCTCCGTTTCGTTGGGGCCGTCGAGGCTGAAGGTTTGGTCTATTCATATGAATGATCGGTTTCCCGCGCCCATCTACGATGAGACGGTTCTGGCCGTTAACTTCGGGGACGCCAAGAAGTACTTTCTCGAATTCCTGCTGGAGCTTCATTACGCGCATACGCTGATGCTCTGCCGCCAGGGGATTTTGCCGCTCCCCGAAGCAAAGCTGTGTCTGCAAGCCCTGGACCGCCTGGACCGTAGTGCCCTGGCCTCGGCCGTGAGAGGCGGAACTTGCGAAGACCTGTTTTTTCACGTCGAAACGTGCCTCCGCCAGGGGTGTGACCCTGATGTGGCGGGCAAGATGCACACTGCGCGCAGCCGCAATGATATCGATATCACCCTGTATCGCATGGCGCTGCGGCGTGAGATTCTGAAACTGAATGCGGCCCTTCTGGATGCCTCGCAAGTGCTTCTTGACTGGGCGAGCAATCACGTTCGCACCCTCATCCCCGCTTATACCCACAGCCAGCCTGCCCAGCCGACCACCCTTGCCCATTATCTGCTGGCGGCCATCGAGTTTCTGGGGCGCGATGCGAAGCGGCTTCAGGCCGTGTTTGCCACCGTCAACCGCAGTCCGCTGGGTGCCTGCGCCATCACCACAACGGGATTTCCCATCGATCGCGAATACACTGCCGGTCTGCTCGGCTTTGAAGGGCTGCAATTCAATTCCTACGGGGCCATCGCAGCGGTGGATTACTTCACCGAAGCCGCCGGAGTTGTGGCTGTGGCCATGGTCAACCTTGGAAAGCTTGTGCAGGATCTTTTGCTGTGGTGTTCCGAGGAGTTCGGTTTCCTGCGTCTGAGCGATGCTTACGTTCAGGTGAGCAGCATCATGCCGCAGAAGCGCAATCCGGTGGCGCTGGAACACACACGGATTCTGGCCAGCAAAGCGCTTGGCGAAGCGCAGGCGGTCTTAACCTGCGCCCACAACACGCCATTTGGCGATATCGTGGACAGTGAAGATGACATCCAACCCCTAGTGCTCTCCATGTTCATCGATGCACTGCGGGCGGCCCGATTGTTTACAGGACTGCTTAAGGGCGCCGAGATCCGCAGCAAGCGCCTGCACCGGCGTGTTGAGGACACATCGCTAACCGTGACGGAGCTGGCGGACACCCTGGTTCGGAAGGAAGGCTTAAGCTTTCGCCTGTCGCACCAGCTTGTTTCCGCGGCGGTCAAGGCCGTGGGACCCCAATACACCCATCGGCGGATGGTTGCGGCCCTCAAGCGCCTGGCACCCAAGCTGATTGGGCGCCCCCTGAAGATCACTCACCGTGAATGCCTCCAGGCGCTCGATCCCATGCACTTCGTTGAAATTCGAAACGTTGATGGCGGCCCCGCGCCGGATCGAATGAAGGATGTACTGGGAAAAGCGCAGGCGGAGCTCAAGTCGAACCACTCTTGGCTGACCAGAAAGCAGCGGTTGCTTCAGAACTACCCCAAACGCATTCGCGAAGCCATCGCCAATCTCCGGTAAAATCCCGCCGTACACCGTTAATGCGAAACTAGTTCCTCCAAGCGCTTAGTGCGGTCCCCCACCGGTTCGGGAAGGGTGCGGGAAGGGGTAAGGAATAGGCAGTAGCAGTGGGCAGCAATCGAGGCGGGGGGAGAGACGGCCCGCCCTTGCTCGACCATGGCCAAGACCTGTTCCGATAGAGTCGATCGGAATGGCCATGGCACAATAGTAGCAGCGGCGGAACTCGTGCCGCTCCCCAGGGTTCCCAGGTTTCATCAATCACGAGATGAATCTACCCCGCGGACGGCGGGATCATGGAAGACTCAGCAACCCCGGGGGCCAGCCCGCTGCCATGAACCAAGAGACTGGTTTGCATGCATTGTCCTCCACACTCTGGACACAATTCGCCCTCGCCCATGTCATTGTACCGGCTCGAACCATGGAAGCACTGACAAGTAACGACGCGCCTGCCCCAGTACTACGGGCATTGGCGTATAGGGTAGTGTCCAAGCCGGCGGCGGCTGAGGGAGCTTATTACCCCCTGCTACCAAACGAGTTGACAACGCGTTTAAGGGTTACGCCGATAAAGCTGATGATGAAGATGATGCCGAGGCCCAGCGACAACATGCGTCCCGTGTAGCCCCAAAGGAAGATCATGCCGACTGAGGCAACGGCCCAAAACGCCAGCGACTTCAATCCGTCCTTGATGATGGTCCAAAGCAGTTTGCCCATTCAGCCCCCCGGTGCAGCGGTTCACGAAGAATACGATGATCGGCCAAAATTCAGGAGCCGGATTTTGGGATCGACCTCGATGCGATAAGGCGGAGTTGGAATTTTTGACCGCTCCGTAAAAGGCTGCCGTGTGGAACCATCCCAGCCGTTGACGCTCCGGCCCATACTTAAACATGGCGGCAAGATTGGTCGCCTGCCGGTCCGCTGGGAAATCAGGACGTGCACCATTCTTCCTATCTTTACTCCTTGTCTTTAGCTAAGCGGCGCGATGTCGGTCATTTTGACTGGAAACATTCACTTCGGCGTGGGAAAATAACCTCTGGGGGGAAGCGCGGAGGAAGTTCGACGCCGCTCTTGATAACACGTGTTCTACGATCCAACTGAGAATACCCAGGCAACCGCACATGAGAGTTTGAGTGAACGACCGGAGGGCGGCGGAAGCAGGAAGGTGGGATTGGTCAGATCCGCAATCGACCCGACACAACTCAGGAAACATCTCTTCTACGAGACCTCACACTCTCCTTCGCTGGCAGACCTGGTCGGCTATGAAGAGGCCAAGGAGATCATTGATTTCTGTTTTATCGCCAACCCGTACTATCCCACACCCGCAATGTTTGAAGGTCTGAAGGAGAATTTTCCAAACCTCATCAAATCCTATCCCTCGAGCAATCCGATCACCTGCCAAAGGAATTTGGCGGAAGTTCTGCAGGTTAACCCCGACCATCTCATTATCGGAAATGGGGCGACTGAACTCATTGTGCTCTTAAACACGACTCTGATCGAACGGATCGCCGTGCCCATCCCAACGTTCGGGGAGTATATCGAAAAGCTCAAAGACCAACGCGACGCTGAGCTTTATACGCTGCGGCCGGAAGAGAATTACCAACTGGATTTGAGGGCCTACCTTGCCTGGGTGCGTCAGCGCGGGCTGAAAGCGCTGCTGATCATAAACCCCGGCAATCCCACCGGACAGCTTTTTTCTTTCGATGAAATGATCGAATTCCTGGAACACGCAAAAGACATGGAACTGGTCATTGTGGACGAATCGTTCATCGATTTCGCCGGGGATCCGATTCCCAGCCTTCTCCAGGTGGCGGAGCAATATTCCAACCTGCTGCTGGTGCGCAGCATGAGCAAACACTGCGGCGTTCCAGGCTTGCGCCTCGGATACTGTTACAGCGGAAATCTTTTTATACTCAACCGGATGCGCCAGTACATTCCCACCTGGAATGTGAACACGCTGGCCCAATATTTTCTCTCCTTGCTGCCTTCCACCAACGCTGCCTATCATGAATCGCGAAAACGCCTGATTGGGGATGTTCGCTGGCTCTACAGCGCCTTGCGGGCGATCGCCGGAATTGAGGTCTATCCCACGGGAGCCAATTTCGTTCTGTTCAAGATCAAGGGTGGCATGTCCGCGGCCGAGTTGCAAATGCTTCTGCTGAGCGGGCATCGCATGTATGTGCGTGACTGTTCAAACAAAGTCGGGATGGACAAATATCACATCCGCGTGGCGTCACAGGGACGCGAAAAGGATTCCAAATTGGTCGAAGCTCTCGGGATATTGCTCGGATGAAACGCCTCTCTGTTCTCGTCGTAACCCGCAGGACGATTCGCAAGAACAAGTACATCGATTACGTTGGTGAATTTCATCTGGCACTTCTGATCCGGCTTGGGGTTCTGCCCGTGATGGTTCCCGTGGTGGAGGGCGCGCCCACCTGCCTTGCTGATTACATGCCAGGCATGAAGGGACTTCTGCTGGTTGAGGGCGAAGACATCGAACCCGGACATTACAAAGCCCGGCGGGAAAATTTCCAACACCTCGAAAAGACACATCCACTGAAGGATGAAATAGAAATCAGACTCATCCGCCACGCATTGCGGAAAAAACTGCCGATTCTTGGGATATGTCGCGGATCGCAACTGCTCAACGTCGTCTGCGGAGGCACGCTCTACGGCGATGTGCAGAAGGAAAAGAGGTCTCATCTCAAGCATATCGATTTCGCCCATTACGACGCCTATCGCCATCCGATTTCCATCGTCCCCGCAAGTCCGCTGAGCAAGTGGTACCGGCAGGAAACATTGCGGGTGAATAGTTACCACCATCAAGGCATTCGGGATCTTGCGCCGCGGTTTAGACCCATGGCGCATGCTGAGGATGGCCTGGTTGAGGCCTACTACGATCCGAAAGCTAACTTTGTCGTCGGGCTGCAGTTTCACCCCGAGCGCATGCTGGAAGAAGCGGCTGGCAACTGGCGCATCTGGAAAGCATTCGGCTCGGCGGTACGGAAGAAATCACCAACCGTTTGAAACCTCAGGGATGGCGTTGGAACAGTCTCCCGTGGCACGGCACTCCTGTCTGTGCGCTTCTTCCGGGCCGGGACTGCCATGGCAAAAATGCGCGCCAGCACCCCGAGGCCCGGCCCCAAACGGTCCATCCGGAAATAGTCCTCGCTGGGGACCAACGCCCCGCATCATCGCGATGATTGCGTTTTCGCCCGCGATGCCGTACGTTGTAGGAACGCCACGTTAGCGGCAATCAAAGCCGTACATCGAGGCCGGGATCACAGGGGCGAAATCCAATCTGGAAGACTAAGGTCAATCTCTAATGAATAGCTCTTCGCGCCGCACGGTGACGTACCCCTGGTTCTTGATCCCATTGGGCCTGGTGTCGTTGGTCGCTGCGGCCTACCCGATCTATGTGATTCGCCCGTTCCGCCACCAAGGACCACGCGAGCTAGCGGCAGCTCTGGAGATCATTCAGATTCGACCGCCCATCGAGCTTGCCTGCGCGTTTCTTGCCCTTGGCGGGTTGCTCTGGTATTGGCGGGCGCAGCCCCTGATTTCACGGCGAAGGCTGGCGGCGGCCGGCACCTTGCTAGTTTGCGCTTTCGCGGTTCTCTCCAAGGTGAATGTCTTTGAGCTGATGTTTCATCCGGATGTTCATCCGCTCTTTGTGCCCATTCAGCAAGCCAAAGTCGACCCAGACGACATGGTCCTAGCCGTCAAATTGGGCGGCATGGCCCGCGCCTATCCAATCCGCAGCATGGGCTACCATCACGTAATCAACGATGTGGTGGGCCAGGAGCCGATTGTCGCGACTTATTGAACGCTCTGCCACACCGGTCTGGTGTGGACTCGCGAGAGTGGCGGCCTGGTCCTGACTTTCCACCTGGCCGGAATCAACAACCAGAATTTTCTGATGCGGGACGATCAGACTGGCTCATACTGGCAGCAAATAACCGGTGAAGCCGTCTCCGGTCCGCTGCAAGGCCGTCGGCTGAAACTGGTCGCTTCCGATGAACTGTCGTTTGGCCTCTGGGCAGCGGAGGAGCCGGGCGGGACCGTCCTGAAAAATGTGGCCAAGTACGCTTCGGATTATGAGAAGAAAGATTGGGAAGTGACGATGAAGAAAGAGCGGATCGTGCTTAGCTTTGCCGACCCCGCCCGCGGTCTTGAGCCACGCACTCTCCTGCTGGGCGTCCAGGCTTTCGGGGCAAGCCGTGCTTTTCCTTACGACTCAGTGATTCAGGAGAAGCTGGTGCTTGACCGCGTGGGGAAGGAACCGGTTCTGCTGGTGGTGGGCCCGGATGGAGAATCGGTGCGCCTCTTCCGCGACCAGATACCCGGCATCGAAGGCCATCCGGCCTTCTACCGCACGCTCGATGACAAGCAATCCCATCCGCATGATGCCGCGTGGCTGAAGCAGGCATCCAAAGCACCCTTGCTGATGGATGAAGCCACGGGAAGCGAATGGAATTTCCAAGGCTGCGCCGTTTCAGGCAAGGCGTCAGGACTTTGCCTTGAACCTGTCGCAGCCATCAAAGACTACTGGTTCGACTGGCGAAACTACAACCCGAAAACGTCCGTTTATGTCAGAAGACCTTAGCAAGAGCCACTCGCCGAATCTTTAACCAAATCGCGGCTTGGTAGCGAAGCATGGATAGAAGCTACACGCAGCAAATTGGGCTGCACCAGAGAAGCTGCCGCCTTCCCAGCGTTGCCGGGAAATTTATACGTTTCAACTTATAGCAAGATTGTGAAAGCGGCAACTTCGCCGCTGCATTCCAAAGCAGAGACTTAATACCAGATGTGAGCGCCGGCTTCACTGATGGCAAGCTTCCTGGAAGGATGAAACGTGCAGAGTTCAATGCTCACCCGGCATTCACTGCTTCGCGGGTGGTGCGCCATCTGCGGCACGGAAGCAGGTTGGGGCTTGGCGTGCGCTGGCTTCGATGTCCGAGCGTTTACATCCGACAGCCAGGACAAGACCTGGAAATAAATTGCGGCAACGCGGTCCTGCTCCACTGTTTGCATTTGCAGGGAATCACCCTGGGCCATGGCGGCCCCTGAACTGCGCGTGGCAATAAGGCTGTATAGGGACACCACACCCGCCAGAATCAAGATCAGGAACGGTATGGGAAGGCTGCGAAATGTCTTCATAATTCTTAACCAGTTTTGGTTTCAATTTCGGACGATTGGGTTATCAGATCGTCCGCCCTACACTCACATTGACGTGGCAAAAAGAATTTCGGTTACACAAGGCTGCAAAGAATGCAGCCTAAAGTGATTAGATGCGAAACTGAGCGGAATGGTTACGGAATGCCGGGAATCCGGGCGCGGCTAAAGAATCAACATGCAGTCGCCATAGCTGTAGAACCGGTAGCGCTGCTCCACGGCATGACGGTAGGCGCGCAGGGTGAAATCCTTTTCCGCAAAAGCGGAGACTAGCATCAGCAGCGTCGATTGTGGGAGGTGAAAATTGGTCAGTAATCCGCGGATGACCCGGAACGGGAATCCCGGCGTGATGAAGAGGCGCGATTCTCCGGCGCCCGGCACTATGCGGCGAGCATGCTCACGAGCCACAGTTTCCAGCGTGCGGACGCTTGTGGTGCCCACAGCGATGACGCGCCGGCGCTGGTCAAGCGCACGATTGATGGCGGTTGCTGCGCCTTCTGAAATTTCGTACCGCTCGGCCTCCATGTGGTGATCCTCAATCTGTTTCACGTGTACGGGCTGAAAAGTTCCCAGCCCTACATGCAGCGTTACTTCACACGTCTCCACACTGCGCGCGGCGAGCTCCCTCAAAATCCGCTCGGTAAAATGCAGCCCCGCAGTGGGGGCCGCCACCGCCCCGCGAACCTTGGCGTAGACGGTTTGATATGTCGTTCGGTCGCTTGTTTCATCACGGCGCTGAATGTAGGGCGGCAAGGGAACATGGCCGAGCCGGTCGAGGGTCTCTTCAACCGTTCCCGTGCGCACCCGCAGCCGCGCCCGGCGCAGACCAAATTCGCCCCGGCCCAGGATCTCCGCTTCCAGCTCATCGTCGCCAAACACCAGAATTTCACCCGTACGCACCTTGCGCCCTGGGTGGACCAATCCCTGCCAGACATCATCGCTCTCCTGGCGCGTCAGAAAAAGCTCGGTTTCACCTGTCAAAAAGCCTTTTTGAGCAGGATTGTTCTTTCCCACATGCTGCGAAGTAATTCCGCGCCGGCGGCCCAATAAGCGCGCAGGAAAAACTTTTGTGTTATTGAAGACCAGCAGGTCGCCGGGCATGAGCAGTTGCGAGATGTCCTTGAATGACCTGTCCTCCCACCGCTTGCCGGCACGATCCAGCACCAACATGCGCGAAGCATCGCGCTCAGCCAGCGGCCTTTGGGCAATCAGTTCAGAGGGAAGCGTGTAATCAAATTCTTCGAGGAGCATGAACTTCAATTATGAATTAGGAATTAAGAATTATGAAGGGTGTTTGTGGGGATGGCGGGATTTGGGACTCGGTTGAGGATTGAGGGGTCAGGCTGCGGGTTGCAAGCACATTCTCTTGTCACACCGCACCCGTTACACGTCTCATGTCACTTGTCACTGGTTGTTCACACTTTTTCGGACCTCGGAGCCCAGACTTCTTATGTGTGCTAAAGTTAAGAGATGATCGCGCCTACAGTCACCATCTCGAAACGCGGAGTGGAGCGGCTGGCTTCCGGCCATCCCTGGATTTACAGCTCCGACGTCATCCCTCCCACGGGAGTCGAGGCGGGCGTGGTGCGCGTCATCGATCAACGCAAGCGCTTTCATGGGCAAGCTCTCTATAGCGTCCAATCGCAAATCTCGCTGCGCTTCTTGACGCGGGAAGAACGGCCGTTTGACGCCGCCTTCCTCGCCGAGCGAATTCGCGCCGCAGCCGCTTTCCGCCAGCAGGTGGCGGCTGGCGTACAGGCCTATCGGCTGGTCTCTTCCGAGGGCGATCTGCTTCCCTCCCTCATTATTGACCGCTATGGCGATTGCTTCGTGATTCAAACCCTGAGCCAAGGCATGGACCGGCTGAAATCCACGGTGGTTGAGATTCTGAAAAAGGATTTCGCTCCGCGGTCGATCCTGGAGCGTAATGACGTTGCCGTGCGCAGTCTTGAGGGTTTGCCAGAGCAGATTGGCGTGCTGGCAGGCGAGGACGTCAGCGAAGTGGTGGTGGAAGAAAACGGCATCAAGATGCGCTACGACCTGATGCACGGGCAGAAGACGGGTGGGTTTCTCGACCAGCGGGAAAACCGCGCCGCGGCCGCCGGTTATGCTCATGGGCGCGCGCTGGATTGCTTTACCTACACGGGAGGATTTGCCCTGGCGCTGGCCCCGCAATGTGAATCGGTGCTGGGCGTGGATGGCTCCGCGGATGCCCTGCGACAAGCGGAACGTAGCCAGGGTCTGAACGGCTTCAACAACGTAAAATGGGTGGAAGCCAACTGCTTTGACCTGCTGAAGACTGCGGACCAGGAAAGGCAGAGGTTCGACATCGTGGTGATTGACCCTCCCGCATTCGCGCGACAGAAAAACAATCTGGAAGCGGCACTGCGCGGATACAAGGAACTCAATCTTCGCGCCATGAAGATCCTGAACCCCGGCGGGTACTTGGTTACCTGTTCTTGTTCTTTCCATGTGAGCGAGGCTGACCTGCTGGAACTGGCCGCCAACGCCGCACTGGACGCGCACCGCACCGCCGTCGTGGTGGAACGCCGCATGCAGTCGCGAGATCATCCCATTCTGCTCACCGTTCCTGAAACGCATTACCTGAAGTGCTTAATCCTTCGGGTGCTTTAAGGGACAGGATGAGGGTACGATAGGTGCGTTGCTGATCGAATTGCAAAGAGTCATCATGTAACCCTGCTCAGGATGTTGCCGATGGTTCAACGCCACCCAAAGCTGATGAATATTGCCGCAGTGCTTGCCATTATCATATCTGGCTTCTCATTCCCAGCGATGTGCGCTCGACCGCCAGCATCACAACAGATAAAGTTGCTCATATCCCTGAAGCAGCCTTACGTTGCAGAGCCGGAAGCGGCCCGCATTGTGCTGCACGTCCACAACTCCTCATCGCAAACCCTTTGGCTTTATCGGCGGGCACGCGGCAAGCACCCGCCGGTTGAGACCCTTCAAGAGGAAAACCGACCCCTCAAGACTTCGGGGGGCTCAACAGTGGAAGTGAATCTCCTCCCCGCCGACGAAAAGGCCGCGCAGTCAGTCGTAACGGCAGCAGAAGCAACGGTCCTCGAATACGTGCAAATGCCCAAACCGCGTCTCATCAAGTTGGCTGCCGGAGAGGATTATGAAGAGACGTCCATCGTACATATGCAGCCGGCGTTGTCCGAGGGCCAGAAACCAATCTGGGGCAATTACCAGTTAACCGTAAACTATGCGGCGAGCTATTCCAATGGGGATATCTTCCCCAACAGCCTCGGCGCCGATCTTTGGCAAGGGGAAATCACCAGTAACACGATTACGATTGATTTGCGCCCGCCCCTTCCTGACGCGGTGGGGGAAGTGAACGGGACGGCCGTGGGCGGCCAGGACCTTCAGCCGCGCGCCGGCATTCGCGTTTCCTTGAGCAACGCGCAAGGACAGGTGATCGACCAGCGAGTTACCGAGAGCGACGGACGATATTCATTTACCCACCTGCCCATGGCCTTATACTGGGTCACGGGACGCTGGGATGTCGCCAGCCGGGACACCATGGTCTTTCGTCACACGGAACTGACGCACGATAACCTTGTATCCAGCACGCAACTGGTTTTGTACCCGCCGGACGCCGAGAATCCTGCTGCTTTTCATGACGCAAGACTAGGCCCCATTATGGCTCCCATGCTTGAAGGACCCAGCCCCAAATCGTTGGTGCATAAACCCGTGCTGATCAGGGTATTTGACTCTAGCCGCAAACCCCTGGGCAAAGTCGAAATCGAAGCGATACTTTCACACGAGGACATAATTGATGACCTCAAAGCGATGACGGGTGACGACGGCACAGCCGCGATGGAATTGCTGCCGGGCCGCGTTTCGCTTTCCCTCAAACAGCGTGGTTGCCAGGAGCAGCCAGAGCGCGCCGACGTTGCCCCCGGCTCGGGCGTCGACGGTTTTAGATATACCTTTGAATGCGTCAAGAAATAAGTCGGGGGGGTTCGCGCGCCGCCGGTTCGCAACAATGCCACACGCAACCACCCCATAAAGCCTCTGGAGAAAAAATGAGTCATCAAGTCTCCCGCCGGAATTTCCTATGTGCCACAACGGGGACGGTCAGTCTTGCCTGGGGAGGCATGCGGATTCTGGCTTCTCAAGCACACGCCACAGCCGCAGCGATTGAAAGCCCCATGCCCCGCACCACTCAGCCCTTCATTTACGGCTCGGCCTTTTATCGTCCGCCCAATCCTCCCTCGTCACAGCGGCGCGCCATGCTGAAGACGCTGGCGCAGGATTACAAATTCAACACCATCCGTATTTTTAGTTCTTGGGTTTACCACAGTCGCGAGTCTGGCCGCTTCAACTTTGATGAGCTCGAAGAAGTGATGGGCTATTGCGACGAATTCGGGCTTCGTGTTTTAAATGGCATCAATACGGAGTACGCCCCGTACTGGCTGGAAGCGGCCCATCCTGAAACCCGATACGTCGACTCCAAAGATCAACCCATGAGGCTGGCGGGCAGCAGTGGGAACGTCAGCGGAGGCTGGCCGGGACTGTGCCTCGATTGGGACCCCGTGCGCCAAGCCGCCGCCCAGTTCATCCAGGAGATGGCAAAGACCGTGGCGAAGCATCCATCGATGTATGCCTACGACTGCTGGAACGAGCCACACTTGGAGCCGTCGGGGGAGGATCATCGCTATACGGTGCTGACAGAAGAGCGCTTGTTCTGCTATTGCCCCAGAACCATTGCGGAATTTCGTAAATGGCTCGAGCGCCGTTACGGCACTATCGACCGGCTGAATGCAGCATGGGTGCGGGAATACTCCGATTGGAACATCATTGAGCCCCCCCGCCGCCCGGGAACGTATGCGGACTGGGTAGACTGGCGCCGCTTTATCATCGACCGAAGTACAAATGAGATGCGCTTTCGCGTGGACAATGTGCGGGCTGTCGATTCGCAGCATATTCTTGAGAGTCATGCGGGGTGGCAGGTGGTGGTTGACCCCATGGCGCTCTCCGGCATCAACACCTGGCGGCTGGCGGAAGTGGTGGACACCTGGGGCGTATCGAACTTCCCGCGCTGGCAGTCGATGCCGACCATGCCCGTCTACCTGGGCGCGTCCCGGCTTGAGATTACGCGCTCCAATGCCGGCAACAAGCCGTTTTGGACAACCGAACTCCAGGGCGGACACGGAAGCAACGGTTTGATGCAAAGCCCCCACATGCGCCCGCGTGACATTCGGCTGTGGAATTGGATGGCGGTGGCATGCGGCGCCAAGGGAGTTCTTTACTGGACTTATCACTCGGAAGCAACAGGTACCGAAGCGACAGGGTTTGGGTTGGTGGCTCGCGACGGCTCACCCACAGAGCGAGTGCTGGAGGCGGCCGAGGATAATCGACTGATCCAGGCTCATTGGGACATCATCGAAAGGTATAAGCCCAAGCCCGAAGTTGCGATCCTTTTTGAGCAGGACAATTCGCTGCTGACTTTCGCCATGAGCGGGAACGAAGATGCTTCCACGGAATCATTCCGCGGCTACTACAAGGCGCTTTGGAACTGCGATCATTTTGTGGATTTTATCGAGCCCGCGAGTCTTCCCACTGCGGCGTACAAGGTGATCATTGCACCGTGGCACCTCATCGGAAGGAAAGAGACCTGTGAGGCGTTGCGCGCGCATGTGGAGGGTGGCGGCACGCTGATTCTCGAAACCTCCTTCGGCCAGTTTGATGAGCGCTTCTTCTATAATCCCACCGTTCCACCCTACGGCCTCGCCGAGGCGTTCGGCTATCGCGAGAAGGAAGGCTATTACCTCCAGCGGGAAGTGCTGGATGTACGCGACAGGGCAGCGGGAACGGAATCGAAAGCCATGGCCCCTCCTCCGCACCTGGCCGCATCCGAACGCATCTATTTTGATCCTGAAATCGTCTTCACCAAACCTAAACCGCTGCGCGTGAAGGGACACACCTACCTTACACCCATTGACATAACCTCCGCCACGCCCATTGCCCGATACCAGGATTTAACAGTGGGAGCCAAAAAGAAACTCGGCAAGGGGCAGGTCTATTACATTGGCACCAACCTGGGAGCAAGCATCGCATCTGGAAATGACGCGGGCATTGAACTGGTGCGCTCGATCGTTGTCGAGGCCGCACGACCAGTGGTCACTGCGGACAAGGTGCGCCCTCGCCTCGTAGAAGGCAAGAAGCACAGCCTGCTGATTGTTTTTAATGACACCAGCGAGGATCAATCCGCCAGCATTAAGCTTCCATCGCGTTATCATCGCGCCTACGACATTCACCAATCGCGGGAGGTCGCGATGGCACAGAATGCCGTTCACTTGACGGTACCCTATGAGGGTGTTTCGGTGCTACAGCTTGAATAGGTTCTCTGGCTTGAGAAGGATGGCCACAGACACGGGGCAAGTCCGCAATGACTTTGGATCTGCACGAACACCAGAAATAATTGCAGAGATTTACCACAAATGTGGTCGAACTTGACCTTTTGTGTGACCTGCGCTCCAAGGCTCGCCGGCGGTTGTTGGCGCATCAATCCACCAATCCTGGCGCCCACCACCATCCCCGCGACACCTTGTCTCTTGACATTATTAGGCTAGGGTGTATACTAGTGTGGCGACTGAGAATGAGGCCCGTCATGTCCCTGCGGAAGGCTCCTACCCTGCCCCCCGCCACCCGGTTCGACACCTTTCACCTTTGCAAGCTCACATTCTGGGCGCTTCGCGAACCACCTCCACCGTGGCGGTGCGGGCCGACAGCATGTCAATTGAGGCTTGGCCTCTGGCCTCACGGACGCCTCCGTGGCACCACCCATGAAGAAAGAATTATCTTTTGTACGACCGAAGCCGGAATGTTATTGAAAACAAACAAAACAGAGACAATACGTCATCCCAAAAGCACGTATTTTTGACCAAATAGCATCGGATTATCAGCCATTTTTGACGAGATTGCATGGAAAAGGGGGCAGATTTGGCCTTCTCAACGCCAAATGGGGCGAAATGAGAAAATCAAAATGCAATAACCCCGGAAACCTCTGGTGGAGGAATTATCGATACCCGCGAATAAAGCGAAGAGCAAACCTCATCGCTTCGATCTTGATCATGGGATGGAGGCGACTCTGCTGAATCTGGATAGACTTAAATGACAACACGCCGCTTACATCAACGACTGCATCACCTGGTCCAGGACTTCCTTGGGCGGTCGCACCTTGGATTCCGGCAGGGTGGCCAGCGGTTCATCCATCACGTTCAATTGATCGATAAAGTTCGGCCGTTTGGGGTCCACATAGAAGAGCCCGGTAACGATTTCGCCCTTGTCGTGGGACTCCGTGAGCATCTGCAAAGCCGCGCCCTTGTTGGTGGGGTCGTACTCTGTGTTGATCTTGCGCAGCAGCACCTGCGAACCGTCGTGCATGGTGATGCTGGTGGTTGTGCCCGGATCGTAGTCCACGGTGATGTCTTCGAAGAACGGAACAAAGCTCACGTCCGCCACCGGTTCGTCGTGGTCCTTCACATAGCTGTAGGACTTAGTGGAACCTTCGTGGTCATTGAAGGTGACGCACGGGGAAATGACGTCGAGCATCGCTGTGCCGTTGTGGGCCAAAGCGCCCTTAATGAGCGCCAGCAATTGGCGTTTGTCGCCGGAGAACGATCGGGCCACGAAGGTGGCGCCCAGTTGTATGGCCAGCGCGCAGGTATCGATGGGCGGCAGATCGTTGACCACTCCCGTCTTGAGTTTCGACCCCAGGTCTGCCGTGGCGGAGAATTGGCCCTTGGTGAGTCCATAACAACCGTTGTCTTCAATAATGTAAATAATGGGGAGGTTGCGCCGCATCAAGTGCACGAATTGTCCAACGCCTATGGAGGCCGTGTCGCCATCGCCACTGATTCCCATCGCGACAAGGTTGCGATTGGCCAGCAGAGCGCCCGTGGCAACGCTGGGCATGCGTCCATGGACCGCGTTCAGCCCATAAGCGCTGTTCAGAAAGTAGGCCGGGCTCTTGGAGGAACAACCGATTCCGGAAAGCTTGGCAACGCGGTGGGGTTCAACACCCATTTCGTAACACGCTTCAATGATGCGCTCGGAAATGGCATTGTGGCCGCAGCCCGCGCAGAGCGTGCTCTTGTTGCCCTTGTAAATCGACATTTCCAACCCAATGCGGTTGGTTTTGGCGGATGGTGCAGGGGGAACCGTTGCAGTTACCATATTAGTTTGCAGCCTCCTGGGAAACAATCTCGTCGGTTACGGAACGCGCGTCAAGCGACGATCCATCATAGTGGCGAATGCTGCGGAGCTTCGCGATTTGCTGAGCGCTGCATTCCAACCGCAGCAAGCCGAGCATCTGGGCGTCGCGATTTTGATCCACAACGTAGACGCGCTGGTAGCGGTTTATAAAGTCATGTACTTCCGGAGAAAAGGGATAGGCCCGCAAGCGGCAATAGCCTGCGTCAATATTCTGCTCGCGCCGCAACTGGGCCAGGCTCTCTTCCAATGCCCAGTGGCTGGTGCCGTAGGCGATGATACCCACTTCGGGCTCCTTCGACTCCACAATGACAGGACCAGGAACCTTGTGTCGGGAGTTTTCAAATTTGCGTTCAAGGCGATCAACATTGTTCACGTAGACATCGGGCCGCTCGCTATAAATGGCTTTTTCATTGTGGCCGCTGCCGCGGGCAAACCAGCCGCTGAGTCGCTCGTGAGTGCCAGGAAGAGTGCGGTAGCCGATACCGTCGCCATCAACGTCTTTGTAGCGCTCAAAACCTCCCATCCGGCGCACATCCTCCGCGCTCAGCACTTTGCCGCGCGCAATGGGCTTGTTGGGATAGGTAAATGGGTCAGACATCCATGTGTTCATTCCCAGGTCGAGGTCGCTCATAACAAATACCGGCGTTTGCAAATCCTCGGCAAGGTCAAAGGCCGCTATTGCCATATCGAAACATTCGCTCGGGGAGCACGGCAGCAACATCGGGTGCTTGGTGTCGCCGTGGGAAAGCAGAGCGGTGGAGAGGATGTCTCCCTGGGCAGTGCGCGTGGGAAGGCCGGTGGACGGCCCTACGCGCTGGATGTCAAAAATCACCGTGGGGATTTCCACGTAGTATCCGAAACCGGCGAATTCCGACATCAGGGAGATGCCCGGCCCGGCGGTGGCCGTCATGGAACGCGCCCCGGCCCAACCCGCTCCCAGAGCCATGCCCAGCGCCGCCAGCTCATCTTCCGCCTGCACAATTGCAAACGTGGCCTTCCCGGTTTCTTTATCGATGCGATAACGCTTCATGTAGTCGGTAAGGGTCTCGCAGACGGAAGAAGAAGGAGTGATGGGATACCACGTGACCACAGTAACGCCGCCGAACATCGAGCCCAGAGCGGTGGCGGCGTTGCCCTCAATCAAAATCTTGCCTTGCGTGCCGTTCATGCGATGCAGCGTGTGGGGATCTGCTTTCACCAGGTTATTCTCGGCAAACTCAAAGCCGACGCGGGCGGCGTTCCAATTGAGTTCCGCAGCCTTGGCTTTCTTGCGAAACTGCTTCTGGAGCGCCCTTTGGATCTCCTCCATCTCAATGCCCAACAGTTTTGCCAGGACGCCGTCGTAGATCATGTTCCGCACAAGTTTGCGAAGCCGCGCATCAGGGCAGACAGGTGCGACCAGGGAATCAAAGGGCACAGGGTAGAAAACCACATCGTCCCGCAGCCGCTGCAAATTCAAACGCTCGTCGTAAACGCAGGCTGCCCCAGGCTTGAGGCCCAGCACATCCTCTTCCGTCGTCTCAGGGTTCATCGCCACCATATATTCGCTATCCCGGCGGCGCGCAATGTAACCCTCCTTGGAAGCCCGGATGGTAAACCAGGTTGGCAGGCCGGCGATGTTGGAGGGAAACAGGTTCTTGCCCGAAACCGGAATTCCCATTTGAAAAATTGCGCGGAGCAAAACCAGATTGGCGGTTTGGCTGCCCGAACCGTTTACAGTCGCCACCTGGATACTGAGGTCGTTGATGATTTGCGCTTGTCCTGCGGGTGATGCATCTTCTTGCGGCTCAATATGAGTGGTTGCCATCGGATTCCCTTTGAATGTCTTTTCGAGATTCGAAATAGCCTGGGATCTGCTCCCTTTCGACACGCATTCGGGGCGAGCAACGAGAAACAAGCCGCGAGGTGCCCCCATGCGGCGGTTTTGCCGGGGAAATTGCAAGACCGGAGAATTTACCTCCAGCCTTGAGTCCAGGTCAGAAACAATATGCCACACAAGATCTTAATGACGAATGCCCTACTTCCCCAACTGCCGCATTATATCAAACCTGAGGTGCATCTTGTCCCATAATCTGATATTGGATCGATTTGAGAAAGTAGTATGCCGCTATATTGAGGACCATCAAGATCATCAACATCGCAAATTGGATAAACCCCGACCGTCCGAACGAGAGAAATCCGACCACGCATGCCGCGGAGTGCAGGGCAATCAGGATGATCGTCTGGACGTGGTCAAACGTGAGAGGTTTAAGCAATTCTGGCAAGGCTAGCCAAAACAGAGGCCAGGCGTACAGGACGTAGCGCTCCGGCCAAACTCCGATAACAGGAGCAAGCATCAGGCAAGTTATGCCATAGGCAAAAGCGGTCTGAAAAACGCAATCATACTGGGGCAAGGCACGCCGCCCCTCGCGAATCATGCGCGCGGCGATGCCCGGCCCGATACCAAAGGGAATCAGGAACGCAGCCAGGGTATGGAGGATCATACTTGGATGAAAGCCACAAAACCCCACTTGATGAATAGAGCCCAGGTGTCCAGGAATGTTGACGACCCACTTTGGGGAAAAGCTGAGGGTGGAAGCATTGGTATCCGTCCAAAAGACAAGCCCGAGGAAATTGTTGCAGAAGTCATAAGGAACTTTCAGCGCATACATCTCAAGAGCGTTTAAGCCATGCTTATTAGGTAGCGCAGAATGTGCAGCGATGCTGGTCATGTCCATACCGAAAGCGGCAACGAGCGCCACCGCGAGCGCCAATGCCCAGTCACGCCGGCGCAAGCTGATCACGGCCAGGCAGCCGCTGAGCAGGATGGTCGATTCACGGGTCCAATGCAGGAGGAACAAGATAGGAAGGGCGATCCAAGCTGAGTACGAATAGGCCAGGAAGAATGCCGCCACGAGCATGGCGTGGAAGAGGTCATGAAAATAGTAACCGCGATAGAGCATAACCATTGCCGGTACGCAGACAAGAACTGGCAGGAATGCCGGGGTCAGGCTACGTTTGCGGAGATAGAGGCTAAGGAAAACGCAAAGCGCCAGCAGCGAAATTACCGCCGATACAAAGAAAGCGCGTTGCAGGTCCATTGAAAACGTGTCCGCCAGCACACGGACAGCAAAGGGATGAAGCACGCGTCCCGCATAATAGCTGTAGGTGGCTTCAGGATGTCCTTGGGCGATCTGCAAATAAGCCGCGCCTTCAAGGTAGGGCTGGTAAATGCCAGGATTGGCAAGAAATGCGATCGATACGGCTGTAGCGGCAGCTACCAACACATAGGTGTAAACCGGAGATTTAGGTGGCTTATTCAAGGTGGATGCCGGAAGAGATGGTCGTCAATTGCGAGAAGGGGATTTGACTCTCCTTCCCATGTGAAGCAGGCGGCTCATCACTTTTTTGCGACGGGCTCTGGAGAGGGCAATGGCGCAGCCCCATCTTGAGTCGCCACCTGGTGTCGGAGGCGCGTGCGCAAAGTCTCCTCCGTGGTTCGGATCAATTGCGCTCCCCGCGACGCCATCTGCTCCATCAGATCGGTTCGCAGGCCAATCAACGACCCGGCAGAATCTTCATAGGATTGCTTCAGAACCCGTTTCATTCGCGCCTCGGCGTCCTGAATGAGCGCATCCATCTGCTGTCGAAATTCCTCCAGGCTGCTGCGGGTGTATTGCTCCGCTTGCCCACGCAGGATATCGAGAACCGACTCCACCAATTGTGTGGAACGCCGCTCAAGCTCGGCGAGGCGTGGGTCAATGAGTGACCCGGTGGCCGGCATCACAGCGGCATCTGCGGAAGGCATCGCCACTAGTAACGCTGGAGGCGTCGCAATTACTACCGGGGGACGGGTCGCAGACGCGGCAGCAGGCGGCACTGACTGCGGGACCACAGCAGGTGTTACAGGCTGAACTGGCGGCGGAAGAACGGGATCGATAGGAGCGGTAATGGTCACTCGAGGGCTAGTCGAAGAAGGCGGAACGGGCCGAACCTGGCTTTCAGCCTGAACTGCCCTTCCTTGCGCTATGGCTTTGGCGACATTTTCCCAATCCGCAGGTGGATTGGGTACACCCCACAGGTTTTGAGGTTTTATGAGTTGTACAGCAATCTCGTGGCCCGCAACACCCGGGGGAGCATCCCAAACCCTGACGCAGACACCCTTTCCCCACATTCCGGCCTTGGGACATTCCAAGGTGACGAGCATGCCCACGGTGATTCGATAGGAGGTCCGGACCTTACAGCCATGCATATTAACCACGGCTGTCTGGGTATATTCCCGAAAAGGCGTACCCGAACCGTCCTTGCCCGAAATGAGGATGGTCGTAACGTAATCAATCCTAGTGCTCCGCCTCTGTTCGGGTGAAGTATTGGGGGCCGAGGAGTCAGAAAGCGAGTTGTTATCCATAGACGACCGCTCATCCGTCAGGTGGTCGCCACCTGCGCTGGCGGCCGGAATCAGAAACCCACCGCTTAGGAATCCGCTCGGCCAAAGCGTAAGACCCTAGCCACGAGATGCCCAAGCTATTGCACTCACTGTATTCTACCGATTGTCAGCTCTTGAGGCAATGAATCCGTACGAGCGCGGGTTGGCGCATTCTATGGCAACATTATTGCCAGGCTGGCAATTACAGGGTGCATAATGCTGCTACAAGTTGCTGAATGGTGAAGCGCACTCCCTATCGACATTTTCTCCGGTCTGCTGGACCGTATCATAGAATCCCGCTTTTTGTATTCCGTATACACTTCCGCTTGGGGAAAAAGTCTCTTCCCCTCCTGGGGTGGGCGTGGAAAAGCTCTAAACCAAGATCTAAAGGTTTTGATTTCATTGGATTATGGCGTGCGAAAGGCGCTGGCGCATAATTTCTGATTGTGGCCATTGAGGTGCATGGATTTATTTCCAGAAAGTTCTTGAAAGCAACTTGATGCTCATTGGGGGGTTCCATAAGAAATAGTATGGAGTTTCTCTTAGGAGGATCTGATGAATGTCAAAACCTTGATTTGCAACTGCAAGGGTCTTGATCCTTTTCGCTACGCTGACATGAACTCTTTGGCGTTCGAAATCGAATCCGAGTTTGATGTTTCCTATGCTGCCGTGCACCCGCAACTCTGCGCAGAGGGTGGAAATCAGATCCTTCAGGATGTACTACGCTCAGCCGAGAAAGATCCTGACACTTACGTCATGGTTTGCGCCTGCCAGGCGGAAACGCAAATGAAGCTATTCAAGAAAGCCCTTCGCAGCACAGAGTTTGACGCCAAAAACTTTGTTCCCCTGGATATCCGTAACACCACCAATGATGGCATCCTTGACCGAATCCGCGAACGCTTGAATGAGCTGGCAGACCCCAACAAGCCCAGCCATTGAGGGCCTGTGAAGAATAACCGGTCCGGTTATTCATGCGATGATTGAAGGATAATTGAATGCCCTTGCTGAGCCATCTGCGTGAAAAGTTTCCGTGGTTTCCCACCATTGATGCCGCCGCTTGCCGCGCCGACCTGCAGTGTATTAACTTCTGCCCGCATGACGTGTTTGAATGGGATGCAACAACCGGACGGCCGGTGATTGCCCATCCTCTTCGCTGCCTTCCGGGCTGTCAAATCTGCCTCGAGGGCTGCACCACCGGCGCAATTTCCTTGCCTACCAAACGCGAGTTTCACGTCAACTTGGAACGGCTTCGTGCAGCTGTAAACAGAACACATTCTTCGCCCCACGATCTGTGAGCTGGTCCCCGCCAGGCTAAATTCAGTCGCAAAACCCTCTCAACCACCCACCACGATTGCAATGCGCTCATCGGCTTCCGCACAGGATGTGAATATAAAACACTGGAACGGTTTATCCCAGCGAGGTCTCTTTCTCGCGCCCGGAGGCGGGACATTGACGCCTAGTTGATCTTTAGAATATGACCATTGTCACAATGACTTGTGTTGAATTTTCCACTTGCCCATAATGCTGCACGGACGTAAAATCTGACATCTTAATAACTTGACCTCATGCCAATGACTGTCAATCGGCAATTCCGCGAATGCAGGATTCTGAATCGACGAGCTGCCGACGGCATTCCCGATGGAACGGCCCGTTGCTACTCACCAAAGATCTACCGCTCCTCCGCTGAGGTACCCCATGAGAATTCGATCCCTATCAACTGAAGCCAGTCTGCTGTTCGCAATCCTTGGTTTGTCCGGATTCAGTTTTCCAGCCCAAGCCAGCACCGTCGCTGCCCGCGTAACACAGCCTATCGATCTGCATAATCTCGTCACCCTCCGTGGAAACGTCCACCCACTGGCACGTCCGGAATTTGACCAGGGCGTGGCGCCTGACGACCTGCCGATGGAACGCATTCTGCTGGTGTTGCAACGCGGAAAGGACCAGGAAGCAGCCCTCAGACAATTGCTCGAGAACCAGCAGGTAAAGTCATCTTCGCAATATCATCAATGGGTGAGTCCAACGCAATTTGGGCAGCAATTTGGCCCTGCGGATTCCGACCTTCAGGCGGTCACCGGCTGGCTAGCTTCCCAGGGCTTTCAGGTGGCAAAGGTGTATTCAGGCCGTACCGTTATTGAGTTCTCCGGCACCGCGGGACTTGTGCGGAGCGTTCTGGGGACGGAGATTCACAAATTCCGGGTGAACGGCAACGACTACTGGGCCAACACCAGCGACCCGCAGATCCCCGCCGCGCTCGCCCCCGTCGTGGAAGGGTTCGCTTCGCTTAATAATTTCCCCCGCCACAATGGAACTCACATTGTCGATACCTATTCCAAGTCCACACAGACCGGGGGAATCCAGCCGCTCTTCACGGTTCCAACCAGCAGCACGACAACCATCTACGGTGTAGCTCCTTACGACTTCGCCACCATCTACAATGTCCTGCCGCTTTGGAATGCGGGCATCGATGGGACGGGCCAAACCATCGCCATCGTGGCTGAAACCAACATCAACTATGGTGATGTTGAATCCTTTCAGAATATCTTTGGCCTGCCGGTGAACCCGATCAATGAAATCCTGAACGGCCCTGACCCTGGCATTGTCCGGAGCGAGGAAACGGAAGCTCTCCTTGACGTGTCGTGGTCCGGCGCAGTGGCCAAGGGAGCGACCATTGACCTGGTCATTTCCGAGACCACAGAAACGACTCAAGGCATCGATCTTTCGGCTCTCTACATTGTTGACAACGACCTTGCTCCCATCCTGAGTGAGAGCTATGGCGACTGCGAGGAAGACCTCGGGCAGGGTGGGAATGCCTTCCAATATTCAATCCGGGAACAAGCTGTCGCGCAGGGAATCACCTACATCAATTCGGCCGGAGATGCCGGTTCAGCGCGGTGTGACCAGGGACTATCGGAGTACGCGGCTTCGGATGGTCTGTCCATCAGCGGCCTGGCGTCCACACCCTTTAACGTCGCCGTGGGGGGGACAGACTTTGGCGATAAGAACAATTGGGCTGCCTATTGGAATTCAACGAATTCCTCCAACAATGCCTCGGCCAAGTCCTACATTCCTGAAACGACGTGGAATGCATCTTGCGCCGCCTCCGGGGTGGCGAGTTCGTGCTCCAATGCGGCCAATGACACGCCGGAGGGCATCGATATTGAGGCTGCGGGTGGCGGCCCGAGCACTTGCGGCGTCTGGTCAGGCACGAGCACAACGGCCACTTGCCTCTCGGGCTATCCGAAACCAGCATGGCAATCCGGAACCGGCGTGCCACAAGACGGGGTACGAGACATCCCCGACGTTTCGCTGTTTGCCAGCACCGGTACAAACGGCAGTTTCTATGTCCTTTGTCAGGCGGATGCCGTCCAAGGGAACCCATCGTGCTCGCCGGGAACGAATTGGTACTTCATTGGAGTCGGAGGAACCTCGGCGGCTGCGCCAAGTTTTGCCGGCATCATGGCGATGGTCAATCAAAAGACGGGCGAGCGCCAAGGGAATGCCAATTATGTCCTCTATCCGCTGGCGGCCAAAACGGGCGCAAGCTGCACCTCCAACACTGCTGCGATATCGAACGCGAATTGCATTTTTTATGACGTCGTCTCCGGCAACAACTCGGTGGCATGCTCGGGTGGGTCGCAGAATTGCAGCAATAAATCCAGCGGCGGCTATGGAATCCTGGTGACCCCGGACAATTCCAGTCTTGCCGCATGGACCACGGGAACGGGCTACGACCTGGCAACGGGGCTCGGCACAATCAATGTGGCGAATCTGGTAAACAATTGGAATTCCGTCACCTTCCAGTCCACCACCACAACCCTATCGTCCCTTCCCTCGACCGTCGTTCACGGGCAACCCGCCAATTTCACGGTCACAGTAACATCTGGCGGGGGGACTCCGACTGGTGATGTCGGCTTAATCGCTCAGCTAAGCAGCACGCAAAATCTGGATATTGGCACTTATACCCTGGGCAGCGGCGGCACCGTCTCAAGCTCCGACAGCACGCTACCAGGCGGAACCTACAACATCCTCGCCCACTATTCCGGCGATGGCATTCGGGGTGCGAGCGATTCAGCGGCCCACCCCATCACCGTTACCCGTGAGGCCAGCCTGACGAATACGATCGTCAGCACATGCGCCTATACCGGCGGCACTTGCACCGCCGGGGTAAGTAGCGGAGTTTATGGCTCTTCCTATGTAACCCTTATCGCCAACGTCACCAATGGAGGCGGTCAGCCTTGCGCCACGGCTTCGGGATCGATTAGTTATCCCTGCCCCACAGGAACAGTATCGATGACCGTCGACAGCGGGAGCCTTCCGTACAACCTGTCGGGAGGCTACAATCTTGACAATCAAGCCGACGCGCAGATCACGCCGATTAGTTTGCCAGGTGGCACCTACAACCTCATGGTAAATTACGCGGGCGACAACAGTTATTCCCCAAGCATATCGGCCAAGATCCCCGTATCCATTACTAAGGCGCCGACCACAACGACGATGACGGGGCTGCCGACAACCGTCGTCAACGGGAATCTGGGTGACATAACGATCACCGTCAACACCACCAGCCGGGGAGCAATCCCGACATCCCTATCAGCCATTCAATTCCTTGTAAATGGAAATCTGACAAGCGCCGGAGGTGAGATTGGGGGTTCGAACGGCTCTTCGACCTCCTATGCGGTCCTGACTGAGACGGGTGTTCCACAATTGCCTGTTGGAAAGTCCACCGTTGCCGCGGTTTACTCCGGCGATCAAAACTACACAGGGTCAACATCGTCGACGGTAAACATCACGGTTACGGATTTCTCTCTGGCCGCAAATGTCGGCAGTGTCACAATCCCGGCTGCGGGACAGACCGGCACCGCAACCCTCACGATTACGCCACTTGCGGGTTTCACCGGAACAGTCAATTTGGGGGTCGCTGGGGGATGCCCGGCGTACGCAACATGCACGGTCACGCCCGTCTCAGTGAGTTTTACCAATGCCACTCCCGCAACGGCGACCTTATCGATCGAGACCTATGCAAATTCCAGTCCGCGCATCAAGACTCCCCATGATAGGACACCTCCCGCTTTCCGGCTGCCTCGTTCATGGCCATGGATTCTGACACTCCTGCTGCTTATGGGATTGACGGCGGGTTTGCAGTATGTGCGACAGCCGGCACGGATCGCCTTATTGATCGGGCTGGGAGTGGCAGGGGCATTGATCGCCTGCGGCGGGGGCGGCGGGAGTTACACGCCCCCTGCCACGCCACCAGTCGGCACGCTAACACTGTCAACCAACTCAGTGACATTTGGGGGACAGAAAGTTCTTACAACCAGTCCCGCTCAAACTGTTACCGTCAGCAACACAGGGCAGGCTGCATTGGCGATAACAAGTGTCCTGAACAATGGTACGAATGCTTCAGACTTTGGATTGACCAGTGGATGCGCGGGCAATTTGAATGTCTCGGCAAGTTGCACCCTAAGCCTGACCTTCACTCCTCAGACAACTGGGGCTCGGAACTCAACGATCCTTATTCAGAGCAACACCAATACACCCTATGTCCAGATTGCAATGAGCGGGATCGGAACGATTGGCCAAGCGACCTTCACGCCGGCCAGTCTCACGTTTGGGTCCCAGAAAATAGGGACCACCAGCTCCGCCCAGCCGATTACACTTTCCAACACCGGGCAGGCGGTTCTGAACCTCTCGCCGGTTTCCATCTACGGAACAGACTTCATGGAAACGGACAATTGTCCCTCCAGCTTAGGTGTAGGAGCCTCATGCAATATTAATGTGACCTTCTCGCCAAAGAGCGTTGGCGCAATTGCAGACCAATTGATGGTCGATTCCGACGGGGTTAACCAAACTCAATTTGCAAATTTGAGTGGCACGGGAGCGCCCCCAACCACTGCCTCCGGCACCTACCTAATCCAGGTTAATGCCTATTCGGGCAACGATGGACATGCCATATCGATACCGGTTACAGTTCAATAGAAAAGAGCACCTGTGTTTAATTATTGGTCTTGGAAAGGATTATGAATTCGTTCATGAATGCCCTTTGGCCTGATTATGGACTCACCCCGCTAATCCTGCACAATTAGCTTGCCCTTCTTCTTCCGGTGGCCCATGCCGCAGCAGACGAAGCACTTGAATTCAAATGTGCCTGCTTTGTCAGCGGTGAATTCAATTGTAGTGGGGTCGTCCTTTTTGACTACTTCGTCGATGTCGTAGCCTTCATTCTCGGTGCCGCGGTCGCGGTCGGTTGCGGTGGTGATCAATCACACCTTGTCGCCTTTTCACCTTGATGAGGCCGGGGTCAAATTTATGGTTCTTGGCCGGCATGGTCATTTCATGAATTGCCAGAGCCGTTGCCTGACCAGCGGCTTGAACCAAACCCGCCAAGATCAATTCAAGACCGCTCATCACCAGCATCAATCCGAATCGCTACTTCACCGTCGCCCCTCCTCATTCCCGTATGGTCAAAGAAATGCAGCGCAGCCCCGGTCCGCAGTGAATTTTCCTTCCTAAAATCTTTAGGTCCCCTTTATGCCTTATTCACAACTTAGAGCGTACCTTCGTCTCATCAGGGTTCCGCGAAGCTTCCCATGCAAGAAGGAGAGGGGGGCAACGCGAGAGGCGGCACCGCGCCGAAGCGCCACGGGTGGAAGGGTCAAATAAATCAGCGGGCGTTAACTCGAGCACGTGAGGTGATGGGATTTCCCTTGAGGAGGGACCTACGATGAAAATCAAATTGACCTGTCAAGCGCTCTTGATGATGACTTTGGCTCTGGGAAGCATCGCCTGGGGTGTACAAATGCCGCAGACGATCAACAGCGATAAGGACGTGAAGACTGCTCTGAAGGCTGCGAAAACACCGGAAGACCATGCACGTATTGCGGCCTATTACACGGCTAAAGCGGGAAGCCTGGACTCCCAGGCGGCGGGATATGAACAGGCAGCCGCCAATGCCCGGAACACCCCCGTGGTGAAGAACATCATGGCGCCGAACACGGCAGCCCGTTACGAAGCCATGGCCAAGGAGTATCGCCAGGAAGCACAATCCAACCGGGAGATGGCGGCGTCACAGGCTCAAATGGCAAAAGGCACTGAAGTCGCCTCCAAATAAAGGCCCTGGCGCACCCCAGCATAAATCGCAATGACTCGCCACGAAGGGCACGTTCAATATGCCCTTCGTGGCGGAAGTCTTGGGACGAGCAAGTCTAATGGCCGCCGCTGCTTGGTGATACCTGCGTCCGACGGATCGGCTGCACGGCCCATTGAATGGCCTATAAATCTGCCATCATCAAAACGAACAAATGCCACCCGCCCCCAGGTTCGCCTCGCATTCGCTGGTCCATACAAATGGGAAAATTCGTTGATTGGCTATTCGTTGGGCCCTGCGGACCTACGTGCGCGCGCGGCGAGATGATCCCTACCTAACTTCACAAAGCCCAAGAAGCGGCGGGCGAGTTCACCAATTCTGGCGTCTTGTCGCCTTCGAATGGCGTCGGGAGGAATCAATTCCCGTCCAACCCCCAGCGCGACGGCTCCTGCCAGGATAAAATTAGCAGCGTTTTGCTGCGTAACGCCTCCAGAGGCGATTAACGGGATCTTTGGAAACATCTGATGGAGAGACCCCAGGTATCCTTCGCCGCCAATGTGCGCACAGGGAACCACCTTGACGAAATCGGCGTTGACTCCCCAGGCGGTAATAACCTCGGTGGGAGTCAGTGCGCCCGGGAAGACTACAACATCCTGCTTCGCGGCGAATTCAATAACGGCGGGCAGTAAGCCATCGGAGGTGAGGAACTGCGCTCCTGCATCAAGACAGGCTTGCGCCGACGCCGGATTCATTACGCCACCCGCCCCCACGATGATGCCTGGAGTGGTCTTGGCCAACTGATTGATCACGGTGATGGCCAGGGGTACGGTGAGGGGTATTTCGACGACGACAACACCTCCAGCCACCACCGACTGGGCGGCAAACATCGCGTCCTCGGTGGATTTAACGCGCACGGAAGCGACGATTCCGGTATCTTCAAACCAGCCCCGCACCTCAAATTTCTTCACTTGGTCTTCTCCTTTGGCGTGCGCCTTTCAACGGTTGTCGCAGCGGTCACTGCGTAGAACCAAACTGGTTTTCCGCACCCGCATTGTGGACAGTCCAATAAGGGTCGATAATATGGGCCATACTAGGGCTTCCAACTCAGGGTCAAAATGTCGTAATCCCAGCTTCCGAGGTAATATTCCAGCCCGCCGGCAATTATTTCCGCTCATTTGGCAATCCAAGGTGCTTAACCGGAACCCCGCGTCCAACGTCTTATGGAAGGGTACGATTCCCGACTGCTTCCGGTACCTGCCTACCGGCTTGCTCCACCAAGTCGCCACCAGTCGCCAGGCCAATTTCGAATGATTTGTGAATCATGGAATCACTTCGCGGCCCACTGCCTCATTCAATTGCGCCGCAGCGGTCAGATAAGCGCCCACCAGCGTCAAATAGTTCACTTGAACGCTGCGATAGTCGCTCTCCGCGTTGAGGAAATCGAGCAAAGATGCTCCGCCACGTTGATACGAATAGGTCACCGTGTCCCGCACTCGCACGGCCTGGGCGAGATACTTCTCCTTGTAAGGCCGGAGGAGGTTTATGTTGCTCTTCACATTGGCATAGGCGGTGTCAACATCGCTGTAGACCTGAGCCTCGGCGGCGTCGCGTTGGCGTTCGTTGAGGCCGATATCTGCCAGAGTGCGCGCCTTCTCCCCCTGATTCCGGTCAAAGATGCGGAGGGGGACGCTAACGCTAACGCCGATGGTATGTTTATCGTAAGGATTGTTGAAAGAAGGGTTGTACGTATACCAGACGCTAAAGGTCGGGTCGGTTGATCCATTGGAAATCGCAAGGTTGTGGTTCGTTTTCGCCATTTCCACACTTTGGGCTGCCGCCTTGAGGTCCGGCCGGGTATCGAGCGCCATGCGGCGCAACTCGTCGGGGGGCGGAATCTGGTCCGAGGAATCAAACGGACCCGTAACATCAAACTGGCTTGCTGGCGAGTGATCGTTCAGCAGTTGCAGAACCTGTATTTTCGCGTCATCCAGGGCTACAGTGGCGCTTTCCACGTCCGATTCATACTGCACACGTTGAAGCTCCAGTCGATCGAGGTCGATTCGCGCAATGCCCCCAACGCGGAATTGTTCCCGGCTGATACTGAGCACATGGTCGTAATAATCGAGGTTTGCTTTCGCCAGTGCGAGGAGGGCCTTCTGTTGCAATGTCAATACGAAGGCACTCCGCAGAGTGGAAAGCAACGTTCTGTCCTGATCCTTATACTGTGAGCCCGCAATATCAGTAGCTTTCTTGGCGGCCTCCAGCCGTAGTTCCCGCTTGTGCCGCCTTTCGTGCAGGTAACTTACACTCGGGGAAATGTCAGTTCCTGAAAATGGTTGCCAAACTCCTTGATGCGGAACAAGTTGGGTCCCGTCGGCCAGCACACCCAGACTTGGATTGGGGCGAAGGTAGGCCGTGACTTCATTGTCGCGCGACTCATCAATACTGATTTGAGCCACTTTCAGGGTCGGATTCACAGCCTCGAATTTTTCCCGAACCTGGTCCCACGTGAGCGCCTGCTGGCAATCGGCTGCCACTGGGAATAGAGGAATTGCCAAAAGAACTAGCAGCTTCCGGAAATTTGTCATGAACTCCTCGCGAACTTACAAAATTTTCCCGGGCCATCCACGGGTTTTGAAAATCGCCATAGATTGACCGGTGGTTCCTTTAACGACTGCTCCAAGGGTTGGGAACGGTGCTTACCACGGCTTTCCGCTGCTTCGGTGGTACTACGCGGGCCGAAGGCGCGCGACCGCGAGCACCGCTCAAGCCACCCCTCAAGCCCTGCTCCACGGTTTCTGTCCAGAGAATTTCGCTAGTCTATTTCGCACTGGATACCTCCGGCTCGGGGAGCTTATCGGTCTCTTTCGCGAACCAAACGTAGAACGTAGGTAAGATTACGATACTCAGTGCGAGGTCCGCAATCAGTCCTCCCACGATGACGATGGCAAAAGGGCGTTGGGAATCGGACCCAATGTCNNCATGATGACGCCGGTTTGCACCGAGACCCCAAAGAGCGCCAACATGCCGACCCCCGACGACACACTAAGATAGGTGCCGGTGAGCACCAGGGCGAGGAAGCCCCCGACGCGCGCCAAGCCGACATTGAGCAGAATGAGCAACGCCCATTTATAGGAGCGAAACATGGAATAGAGAATAATGAAGATCACGAGAATCGTGAGAGGTACGATGAGCGCCAGGCGTTTTTCGGCCCGCTTCTCGCTTTCGTACTCTCCCGACCATCCGATGCTATAGCCGGGCGGTAACTTTACTTTTTGGCCGATCTGCTTGATGGCGTCTTCCACCGTGGTTCCCAGGTCCCGGTCTCGCACGTTGAAGGTCACCGCCACGTAGCGAGTGTTACCCTCACGGTAGATGTCATACGCGCCGTCCTTGACCTCGACTTTGGTTAATTGGGCCAAAGAAACCCGTTCTCCACTGGGGGAAAGCAGGCGAACATTTTCGATGGCCTGTTGGGTATTCCGATAGGGTTCCTGGTAACGCACCACCACATCGTAGCGCGCCTCACCCTCCAGTACCTGGCTCACCGCGTTGCCGCCAACGGCAGTCTGGACGGCGTCCTGGATATCGGCCACGTTGATGCCAAATCGAGCCGCTTGGCGGCGGTCGATCGTCAGATCGAGATTGGGCTGTCCGAAATCGCGCAGCAGCTTCACATCGTGCATGCCGGGAATGGCCGACATGACCGTCGTGACTTCTTCGCCCTTCTCCTCCAGGACCTTGAGGTCATCTCCGAAAATCTTGAGCGCCAGCGAACCTTTGGTGCCGGTCATTGTCTCTCCCACATTGTCTTCAATGGGCTGGGAGAAGTTCCAAACGGCCCCCGGATATTTCTCCAGGGCGCGGTTCATGGCAGCGATCAGTTCATCCTTGTTTTTATGAAATATCGGGCGCCAATCGTCGTGCGGCTTCAAGTCAATAAAGTATTCGGTATTGCCAAACCCACCCGTGTCCGTGCCATCGTCAGGCCGTCCCACCTGCGAGACAACTTTAGTTACCTCCGGGAATGAAGCGAAAACGTAGCGGCAATTGGTGGTGAACTTGTCCCCCTCGGTGAGGCTGGTGCTGTTTGCCAGGGTCCCGCGAGCCCAGATGGCGCCTTCATCCAGGTGGGGCAGGAATTCCGCACCAATAACGCCGCCAAAGCCCAAATATACCGTCCCTGCGAGGGCTGTCAGGGCCACGCCAACCACAAACCAACGATGCTGAACGGCCCAGCGCAGCCGGCGCCGGTAAAGTTCAGTTATATATTCCATCACCAGGTTCCGCCGTTCAACGATTCCCTTTCGGAAAAACGTGGCGGCCAGAACCGGGGCAATCAAAATCGAAAACGTCATGGCGCCTAGCAGAGCGAAGGCCACCGTCCAGGCCATAGGGCGGAAGAGTCTTCCCTCCACTCGCTGCAAAGTGAAAATGGGCAGATAGGCGGTGATGATGATGGCGATGGCGTAGAACACCGGCCTCTGCACTTCATGGCACGCCTCACGGATCATCTCAGCCGTGGTCTTATGGTTCCCATTCGAAGTCTGGCGCCGGGCGTGGGCGAGATGCCGCATGATGTTTTCCACCATGACCACCGCGCCGTCCACCACCATTCCAAAATCCAATGCACCCAGGGAGAGGAGGTTGGCAGGAATGCTGAACAAGTTGAGGAAGATGGAGGCAAAAAGCAGAGAGAACGGAATCGTGAGCGCAACAATAAATGCGGCTCGCGCATTGAGGAGGAACAGGAACAGGATGACGGTGACCAGGATCATGCCCTCGGTAAGATTGTGCATGACGGTATGTAAGGTAAAGTGGAGGAGGTCGCTGCGGTCCAGCATGGGAACCACCGTCACGCCGGGCGGCAGAAGGCCATGGTTGAGCTCGTATACTTTCTTGTGCAGGGCTTCGAGTGCGGGTTCTTCCTCTGCACCCTTCCGTAGCAGCACGCCGCCCTGGATGACGTCAGGCTCGTCGATAATACGACCATCCTCCATGTGATTGGCCCTTGCCATGTGGCCCAGGCGGATCTTGGGGCCCTGCATGACCGTTGCGATGTCCTTCACGCGCAGAGCGGTTCCGGTCTGAGTCTTCAGGACAGTCTGTTCAATGTCGCTGACCGTACTAAACAGGCCGAGGGCGCGGACGTTCATCTGCTGCATTCCCTCTTCCACAAAGCTGCCGCCGGCATTGATATTGTTGTTGGCGAGCTGCTGCTCCACCTGGCCGATGCTCAATCCGTACGAGACAAGTTTGTTGGGATCGACGCGCACCTGATACTCGCGCACTGTACCGCCAAAATCGGACACATCCACAATATCGGGAACGGATTTGAACTGTTTGAGCAGAACCCAATCTTCAATGGACCTGAGCTCCGTCAGGTCATAGCGCGGATTGGTACTTCGGATGGTGTACCAGTAGATCTGGCCCGTGGTACTCCAGTCCGTGCCAATCTGCGGCGAGAGGTTTTGCCCGGGAGGAAGATTCACCTGGGTAAGCCGTTCCAGGACCTTCTGGCGGTTCCAGTCATTCACCGAACTGTCATCAAAAATCATGATGACGTACGACAGCCCGAAGATGGACTCGGAGCGCAGAAAGGTCATATGCGGCATTCCGGCCATCTGTATTTCAATGGGGATCGTAACCTGCTGCTCCACCTCTTCCGCCGAACGCCCCGGCCACTGAGTGATAACCGTCACATAGTTGTCAGCAATGTCGGGATAGGCTTCCACCGGCAGGTTGTGGAAAGAAATGGCACCCCAGCCCACCAACAATACTCCAATGGCCAATACGACAAATTTGTTGTTCAACGCGAAATCGACGAGAGCACGAATCATAATGGGTCCTTTGTCTTTAGTCCGTTGTCCTTTGTCCTTTGTCCATGGTCCCTTGTCCTTTGTCCGCAGCCCGCTTGGCGGGGCTTGTCATTCCAAGAGTGTCCAAGCGACGATTCACGCGTTCGGCAATGACCTGCGGCTCTGCCGCATGCCATGCGGGGAATACAGCCTAACCTCGTTCAAGGGCCGGGATTAAAAATACGCGACGCGCTTTGGCACACTCACCTTTAAGCTCATTGCGCCAGCACATGGTCCAGGACAAGAGAATTAGTGACCACTTGCTGTCCCGGCTCAAGCCCTGACTTGATCTCCTGCATGCTGGTGTCGCTCGACAGAACGTCGCCACCCACCACTTCCACCCGGCGGAACTTGTTGCCGGGAGCGGGAACGTAGACGAAATCCCGATCGTGCATATGCAGGATGGCGGAGGCCGGCACAGCGGTGCGCATTTCGGTTTTTTGACCGTAAAATGTGGCGGTGGCGAACATCCCAATCCGAATCATCCCGGGATTACGAACTTCCAAACGAATTTTGGCGGTGCGGATGTTAGGGTCCATAATGGCGCCGATATTACTGACCGTGCCCTTCAACACCAGGTCCGGGTAGGCATTCATGTGAAGGTCCGCGGTATCGCCCAGGTGTACGGTTGGCAAATCGTTTTCGTAAACGTCGCAGACCACCCAGATATAGGAGAGGTCCGAAATCGTGAACGGGTTCGTTCCCAATGCTTGCACGCCAGCCGCATTGGTAACTTCCTGATCGGTAATCACACCGGAGATGGGCGCCGTGATGTCCACGACACCGTTGGGCTTGTCAGGATCGTTGCCGAGGAGTTTAAGATGCTCGGTCGTGGTCGCGAGGGTAACCTTGGCGTCATCTTCGGCGTCTTGCGCGACTTCCAGGTCCTGCTCAGCCATGGCGCCATGTTCAAACAGATCCTTGGTTCGATTAAGCTGCTTGCGCGCCAGGAGTTCGTCAGCGACGGCCTTGCGATAGGCGTCGAAACCTCCAGAGACGTCGTCGCTGCGCACTCGAAGCAACAACTGCCCCTTTTGCACCGTATCGCCCAGCCGTGCGTAGATTCCCACCACGCGGCCGGAAGCCAGCGAGATCACCGGCACGTTGCGCGCGATGTCAGGATTCACCGCGCCCGTGACCACCAGTTGCGAGGTAGACTTGCGGGCCACGGCGGCAACCGTCGGATACTGCTCCGGGTGATCGACAGTAAACAGACTGGCATCCGCAAAGGGCACAACCTGGGCCGGTGGAGGCGCCTCTGCCGCCTCCGTGTTGCCGTGCGCTTGCGAACACCCGCTCAGCGCCAGCAATGACACAAGCAAGATCAGGAGAAGGCAAAATTCCGCATTTTTGTTTTTCATCAACGTGTCCAATCTCCCCTCGGCAGAAATTCGGATGCTTTGAATTCATCCAAAAAGCCTTTGGGGCAATCCTTTCAGGCCGAGTTAGGGCCTTTGCAGACAAAATCACTGTGCCTGGTGAATGGAAGTCGGGTTAGTAGTGAATTTCAGGAGATAGAGCTGGGGGGCCCCGCGTTTGGTTGGGGTCTGCCGTCAGGCGTGATGGCTGGTCGAGCTCCATGCGATCGACCTTGCCGCAGTAAATCCAGGGTTTGTCAGGCAATCTATGGGACGGCGGTTGAACATAGGTTTGGCGCCACAACACAAGGGCTCTGCAAACGGTGTTCGTGGTGTTCAGTGAAAGTAATTGGGGACTCTCCGACCAGATGGAGGCCGCATACACCCCGTTATCGGCTTTAGTGAATCCGCCGTGATGGTTGTTGATCCAAATTCCAATCGGGATATAGAAGTTTGCGCTCTTGATGATCAAATCAAGATCATTCCCGACGCCGTCGACATCGCGAGCCGTCACCAACAATCCCGCGGCATTGGCAGCCAGTTGGAGCGAACTTTCAGGACCTCGAGTGGCGGAATCGAGTACAATTTGGAACTGAAATCCCTTGGGTCCCCAACCCCTGCGTTCAATGGATACATATTCAAGGTAATGTGCTCCACCAATTTCAGAGGCCATGACCCCGCGCGAAGAGATTGCCCCCGATCCGGCAGAGGCGGGGGCCAAGGGTTCGATAGCGAGGCAACTGCTAGGCAGCAGCCACAGAGCAAAGAGCGCAAAAGCTCTGCTGCCTGCTCTTGCCGATCTCCACGCTGCCGTACCGCAGTTGAGCCAGGCCCGGCAGAGTGAACGAATTTTGTAAGACATCGTCATCTTCATATAGAAGAACTACCACACCCAAGAGACACTTGGATCGGGTTGCAACCCGCTAATTCCGACGAATGGCGTTAGCCCAATGAAGCTCGTTCCTTACGTATCCTGCTGTCGGTTGATGCATGGCGATGATGGTGAGCAACCGCATTTTCAGTTCAAACATAAAACACCCGGCATGAAGAAGGCATAAAAGCGTCATAAGGAATTTGGGAATAACCTATTCATTTTCGTAATGGTTCGCAAAGAGACATTCAAACCCACGACTTAACTAGTTTCAGAGTTCCTTATTGGCGACGCCGTGATTGCAACTCCAGACAGGTCGAAAGCAGCGTCTATACTTCACTTCTGTGAACTTCGCCTCATGGCCGAGAGCTTGAGGTTGGGAAGGGAAGCCAAACTGTGCGTCTGACCTCCCCCATTGATCATGTTCCCTAGAATTTCACCATGACGCCCGCGCTAGCCGCACCCTGGCTATTGCGGAGGTCCGGGAACCAAACGCTGCCCATACCACCGCCGCAGTTCGCTTCGGCAGTCGGGAGGTCGCTCGTGTTGGCCGAGCTGCCAGATGCGCACACATAGTATTGGGGCGATCCCGTGTTGCCGCCGGGCGGTGTAATTCCTTGCCGGCCGGTAAAGTAGGGGATATCCGAGTGGCGGTAACCAAGCTCCGCCCACCAGGTGATGAAATCATTGGGCATCCACTGGAAGGTGAGAGTGGTATCCCACATCTTGGCCCTTTGGCCCGGATTCTCCGTGAAGTAGGGCGAGCCTGAAACGGCATCTGCACCGTTGATGGGCGGGAGCAGCGTTAGGTAGCGTCCGGGGTTGTTCATCACGCCACCGCCATAGGTAAGGCCATAATGGTCATGCCCCCACCAGATCCGGTTGTAGCCCATCCAACCCAGAAACGCGTCCTTGGTGGCTCCACCTGTGCACCGGAAACCGGGCCCGTACTGGCAGCCCATATCGCCGGTCAGGGAGAATGCCGCCTTGTCGATATACNNTTGAAGACAAATGACAGCCATTCCTCAGGGCGATAAAGAATCTGCCCGCCCAATCCCATGTGGCTGTTGTATCGGTTATAAGACTGCCAGCCGTTAATGATCCACGGTTCGATCTTAAGCTTCTTCGTGGGAAACATTTGGATGCGCAGTCCATTGAAGAACCAGGGAGTGTTGGAAGACACGTACGAGGGCTGGTAGGTCCAATTGTCAAAGTTGTAGTAGCTGAATAGGCCAATGTAGGAGACGAAAATTCCCGCATCGACGTTCACTCCGCGGGGGCCGAGGAAATTGAGGTGGTACCCACCCCAGGCCTCCGAAACATATTTGTAGGCGCCTCGAACGTCCCATTGGCCGACTCCGGCGCTGGCGTCATTGCGCGGGGTGGTGGTGGCAAACAGTCCATCCATGGTCAGAATGCGGCCGCGGACGTTACCCCAGTGGAAGTTGCCGCCCACGCTGATTTGTTCCAACTGAAATTCGCCGGATCGGAATGACTCCGTGGCGCCACCCATCGTATGATCCTTCGGTTGGTTGAAGGATTGCATGAAATTGGTGTCGAACCGAACTTCGGGAGTAAAGAACTTCGTGTCCAGCACAGTTGTCTCGCTTCGCGTGTTCCCGTTCAACCAAGTGAAGTCGGCCCAATTCGTCACGTCTTGACTGTTGGGCGCGGGCGGGTCGGGAGCCTCCAAGGCTTCTGGCAGGACATGCTGAGGCGCGGCGGGAGCCGCAGCCGGCGCTTGAGTAGGTTGTGGAGCAGGAAGCGCCAGGGGCTTTTCCGCGGACTTGATTCCAATAGCGTCCTCAAGCGAAGCCAGTAGGGTGTGCTTCTCCGGTGCGGGAGTCGCTGGCATCCCTTGCGCCGACGCCGCAGGTGCCGCCGTCACTGGTGCGGGCTGGGCCGTTGCAACGATATTGGGCTGGGGAGCAACAGATGCGGGTTGCGCCCCCGCAGTGGCAGGCGCTGCTGCGGGCTTCGCTTCCTTGGCTTCCATGGCTTCCAGGCGTTGTTCCAGCTTGTCCAGCCGTTCGAGCAGAAGCTTTTCCCGATCCGTCAGCGCGGGTTCACTTGGGCTCCCGGAGGCCGCGGACACATGCGAATCCGCAGTTAGATTCGAATTCGCCGATTCCTTCAGCGCTGCC
This sequence comes from Acidobacteriota bacterium, assembly GCA_003165315.1. Taxonomy (GTDB): domain Bacteria; phylum Acidobacteriota; class Terriglobia; order UBA7540; family UBA7540; genus Bog-366. The sequence continues at coordinate 26,313 of PLSX01000078.1, read as the reverse complement.
GCGGATACAAGGTTCACGTCAACGCGCAGATCCTGATTTGCAGCCAATTGCACGGTGATTGCCGAGGAACTGGCCAGTCCCCCCTTGGCCGCACTCAATTGGTAACGCCCCGGACTGAGGTTATCAACCACGAAGGTCCCGTAGTTATCACTCACGATATCCCGGTCAGTGTTATCCACCAGGCTGTGCACCAAAATCTGCACTCCAGGCACTGGAGCACCGAGGGCATTGACAGTAACCCCGTGGACATCGGCGGATCCTGATCCAGCCTTAGCAGAGCTAAGACTCATTAACAAACAACACAAAACTGCTAGCGCCCCCGCGAAAGCAGCTTTCCCCAGCGAATTAAGTGGATGCAGACGAATTTGCAATAGCCCTCCCTCACCCACTTTTGAATTGGTCATGGGAACGTCCCTCCTATCTGTTATTCCAATTTGGTTGCAGCGAGTCATCGCCATTTCCAAACCAAGAATAGGACCCAGGACATGAAGAAGGCATAAACACGTCATAAGGAATTTAGGAAGAACCCATTGATTCCCTTTATGACGGCTATGACGTGATGGGAGCGCTAAGACAGTTCCCAAGGATCACTGTTGGGCGCTTCCATTAAGATCGTCGCCGTTCTTATTCGAACTTTCGGGTCGGGGTAATATGCCGTAGAAAAGGCAGCGCCACCGTGGCCGGTGCCTTTCTCGCATTCCATGGAATTTAGCAGCGCGGGTAAGTGGTCGCAGATGTAAGGAACGTCCGTGATTTCGTCCGAAAGAAAGTACCGCTTTGGTGGGTCGGGTTGGCGGGAAACCCCACCTGTAATGGCCTCAATGCAATTGAGGCCTTGCCGCCAATGATGGGCTTCGCCTGATCATCGTGCCGAAGCGGCGAGGGCCATCGCAGGTACGCTCACTGAACTCTTCACGATATCCAAAAATGCCTTGGCGGGCAGTGACAAATCTGTGGCGCGCCGGTAGGCCAATCCTAATTCACGAAAAAGCTTTTTGCCTTGTACGGATACCAACTTGAGGGTTCCTGCCGCCACTTCCGCCTGCGCAAACGCTTCCGGAAGCAGCGAGATGCCGATTCCAGCGGAAACATATTTCTTGATGATTTCCACGCTTGCCAACTCCATCGAGATCTGTAAGGATTTCTTGTAAGGCCGCAGGAGGTTTTCAATTAACTTACGCGTCCTGCCTGTTTTCGGCAGAAGTAATGGGTAAAACGAAATCTCCTCGGGAGTGATCTCCTTACGGCCAGCAAGGGGATGATCTGGCGGCAGCAACAATTTGAGCTCCCCGGTGAAAATGGGGATAAATTCCAGACCTTTTATAGTGCGGGGCAAGGAAACGATTCCGACTTCCAGATTTCCGTCTTGAATCTTCTCCACAATCTTGTGACTGAAATTGCGATAGATATTCACTTGCACCTGGGGATAGAGCTTCCGGAATTTAGCCAGGGCATTGGGCAGAACGTATAGGCAAGTAGCATCATTTGTGCCGATGCGAAGGCTCCCAGTGGGATGCTCCTTGATCTGGCCGATGGCATCCAACGCCTCGGTACGAAGGGCCAGGATTTCTTCCGCGTAACGGCGGAGCGTACTCCCTGCCTGGGTCAACCTCACCGCCTTGAAATCGCGATCGAAGAGCTTTCCCCCGAATTCATTTTCAAGTCTCTGAATCTGCTGGCTCAACGTTGGCTGAGTGCGATAGAGGATGGAAGCGGCACGGGAGAAATTCTTTACTTTGGCAACCTCAAGAAAACCCTCAAGATAAGCGAAATTCATGCGATGCCGGACCGGTCCCTGCTTGATCATCTGCCTGCCCTCCTTGAACGTGTCAAGCTAGCCTGCGTTCGTGCCGTGAACTAAATTTGTATCCAGTCAAGCTTTCATAGATTGAGAATGCGCGATGCAGCGTGAAGAAGTCATAAGGAGCGGATAAAGAATTTATGAGTAAGCAGGAGTTTTTCTTTGGTTGGCGATAGATAACATTTATGCCGGTTAACGCGCTGGGGAGTGAGCAATATAAGGAAGCTGTTTTCTGAACACAGACATGGCGCCTGGATTTTTATCTTGCCGCATCGCTTCGATCCGCATGGAAAGGGCTTGCGAGAACCACTTACAGGGTATCAGCGAAACATTAAATACCTTACGACACGGAAATTGCACGATCCACGGCTTCCTCCCCCGTCGGCCTAATCCTGAGATGCGGCCCGCTTGAGTCCAAATCGAGCGTTATTCGAAATAACGGCAACCGCTATAACAAGTACGAATAGCCCGCCTGTCGTTATCACAAGGAATGCGGAGATTGTTTGGGGAGGGTTGAGATTGATTCATTGCTCACATGTTGCTCACTCCCCTGCCGACAAAATGGGATGTGCGTTTTGGGGGCTTCACATGCCAGCTTGGTTGGCCGTAGGACAATCCGCCCTTACGTCCGTCTTCATTCACGCGTTAATGCTGCCGATAAGAGTATCGACGGCAGTCTTCATGTTTTCCTTATGAAGAACTTATGCTTTCTTCATTGTCGCCAAGCTATCGTAAATTGGGGACAACAATATGACCTACCCATCAAGCACACCGTCAACACCATCAGCCACTCCGACATCTTCGCCCGGGAGAGGTTCTAGCTTATGTTGGTCGAAAGAAAGGACCGGTCACGTGGATTTCAGAATCCTGGTAGTAGACGATGACGTGCAAATCCGCCGAGTTTTGCGCGCTTCGCTCACCGCGGCCCGGTATGAAGTGGATACCGCCGCCAGCGGTGAAGAATCTCTGGAGATGATGAAGGACCGGAAATACCATCTCGTCCTGCTCGATTTGAGCATGCCCGGGGTGGATGGGTTTGAACTTTGCCGCACGCTTCGCGCCACATCGGACGCAGAAATCATTATCATCAGTGTGCGAGGCATTGAACAGGATATCGTTACCGGGCTGGACGCGGGCGCCGACGATTACATCACCAAACCCTTTCGCACGCCGGAACTGCTGGCGCGGATACGGTCCGCCCTGCGTCGCAACGCCGCTTCGATGGAGTCAGGCCCCCATAAGGTCACCATGGCGGGCATCGAAATCGACTTCCGCGAGCGGCGCCTGACTGTCGAAGGCAAACCGGTAAGGCTCACGCCCAAGGAATTTGAGGTCCTGCATTACCTTGCCAACCATCCCGACAAGCCCATTCCCCACCGGGAAATTCTGAGCGCGGTATGGGGCCCCGACCACAGCGAACACACTGAATATCTGCGGGCTTTCGTCAAACAGCTGCGCAAGAAGATCGAGGCCGAACCCTCTAATCCCAAATACCTGATCACAGAGCCGTGGGTGGGATACAAACTGCGATTGAATTGATCGCTGGAAATAGCGCCAGGGAACCTTCCCTTTTAATCCCCTTGTGCTCGCGGCAGAGTGATTTCAAAAACTGTTCCGTCCGTTGCATCGCTTTCCACTTTGATGCGGCCGTGATGCGCATCAACTATTCTCTTGGCAATCGAAAGTCCCAGCCCGGTTCCCACGGGCCCTTTTCGCGCATCGGCCGTGCGGTAGAATCTCTCAAAGATTCGTTCGCGATCGGCAGGGGCAATAACGCCACCCTGATTCTGCACGCGAACGCTAATCTCCTGCGCGGCCATCCCCACATTTACTTTGATGGGCGACCTTGGCACGGAGTATTTGATGGCATTGTCGATAAGTTGGGTAAAGGCAAGGGTCATAAGCTTGCCGTCCACCAAGGCTGGAACTTCATCACTCGCGACGGACACCAGAAATCGCGCCCGCTGGGCCTGATCCTCCACTTTTCCGATGGCGTCGCGAATCAATTCGGAGGCCATGGTGGGAAAAAGAACGGGCTTGATTTCGGCCGTCTCCAGATCCGCAGTGCCGAGCAGCCGGGTGACAAGGTCATTGAGTTTTGTGGATTGGTCATCGATTGTAGTTACCAGTTCAGCTTGCATGGGAGAAAGCTCGCCCATGGCCGGCAGGCTGGTGCTGGCAACCTGGATTACACACAGCGGGGTCTTGATCTGATGGGCCAACGCCTCAATGACAGCCGAGCGGAGCTGCTCCGCCTGACGCGCCACCTCAGCGCGCATCTCTTTTTCCAACGCTCGCGCTCGTTCCAACGTTATGGCGCAAAGAGAAGCGATGGCCTGAGCCATTAACGGAGACATCGTGGAACCACATAAAGCCACGCTTCCCAACGTTTGCATCCCGGCGCGTAAGGCACAGTAGTGGATTTGGGCTTCAGCGTCGAAGGCATCCTGGTTCAGCCGGTGAGCGTCGAGTAACCCATTTTCTGTTTGGGGCGGGCACTCCCCACTCACAAAAATGCTTGCCGAGGGCGCATCGGATAACATAACCCCATGGAGCTCAAACTCCCGCTGAATCAATTGGGTGATTCGATCCCCCAATTCACCCACCTTCTCAAAGAGAAGCATCTCTCGGGCGGCATTGAAGAGCCGTTCACTTCCCTGCCGGGCTGCAGATGCATCAGCTGCCTTCTGCTGGACGCGCTCTTGCAACAAGGTGATAACCAGCGCGGTAAATTCAAATGCACCCAGCGCCACCCAGTCCATCGGATCATCGACATCAAAGTGGAAGATCGGCGGGACAAAGAAAAAGTCCAAACACACAGCCGCCACAATTGAGGTCAGCGTGCCGCTCCAGAATCCCCCACTCGCGGCAGAAAGCACGACCATAATCAGATAGAGAAATCCGCCTGTAGGAATGTTCAGGCCCATGCGCAATGACATCCATGTCAGGGCGGCCATGCCCAGGACCGACCAGCCAAAGGAGGCCATCCAGGCGCGCGTGGGTCTGGCTTCCAGCCACAAACTTGTGCCATTGCCCACCGGTGTTATTTCTTTCTCCGATATGGATGGGTTCAGTAAGTTATGGGGTTTCGCCATACCTATTCTGCCGAATACCGCTCATACCTAGTATAGGTCCTCGATCAAGAGGCCAGAGCTTATTTCCCCTATAAGCAAAACCAATGGGCCAAAAGTCCCTTGGCTGGTGGACTGATCTTCCCCGAATACACTGTGTATGTATTGATTCCCGAAGAGTCGTTCAAAGAGGGATAGATACTTTGCGAGGAGCTCTCATAGATGATTTGCGGATAAGGCAGAGATCTAATTTCGTGGCGATGAATTTGGTCCACGTTAAGAAATATGACGTTTTCCCGAAACGCATTCCATAATCTGGATCTATTGTCGGCAGGAAGCCAGCAGAATCGCCGACGGGGCAGGCTTGTCCATGGAAGGATTAATTCTCCTCAATCGCTAATTGGGTTTTTATTGTGACTCTTCCACAATCAGTTTCCCCTTCATTTTCCGATGGCCCATGCCACAGTACATCGAGCATTTGAAATCAAAGGTACCGGCCTTATCGGCGGTGAACTCAATAATCGTAGGGTCGCCTTTCTTGAGTACCTGATCGATGTCATAGCCTGCGATCTTGATTCCGTGGTCGCGATCGGTGGCAGTGATGATCAGACGGACCTTCTCCCCTTTCTTTACGGTAATTACGGCGGGGTTAAAATCGTAGTTCTTAGCCGTTATATTGAATTGATGGAAATCCGACTGGGTTGCTTGCCCGGATAGCCTGGCATTAACAGCCAGGAACAGTACCAATGCAGTCACAAGTAGAATCGAGGAATATCGCACCTTCATGATCGTTGCTCCACCAACCGTGTTGTCAGGGGGCTAACCCCTACAACTGCTCACCAGTACCCAGAAAATCGCGAATTGTTGACTCCAGCGCCGGGACGGTCAGCACGCAATTGCCACCGTAAATGCTGGATCCTCCGTCGAGGTTCATGAAGCGCGCGCCCGATTCTTCACCGATGATTTTGAGAGGCGCCAGATCCCATGCCTTGGCTTCCATGGAGATCCACACTTCGGCGCGTCCTGAGGCCACACAGAGCGCGTCCATACAGCCGCCCATGCTCCGCACGGACCAGAATTGGGTAATCCAGGAAAGTGCGCTCTGGCCCCAACTGTGACTTATAAGTTTGTCGAAGCCCGTAAGGCAAAGCATCGCCTGATTCGGCGCTTTTGCGGAGGAGCAGTTGATGCGATTGCCGTTGCAAAATGCACCCAACCCTGCCGCGGCAGAATAAAGTTCGCCCAAGGCGGGCAGATTGCAAGCACCCGCCACCACGTTGCCGTTTTCCTCCAGGGCCAGCATGACACCCCAGGTGGGGATGCCTCGAATAAAGCTTTTGGTCCCATCGATAGGATCAATGATCCAGCGACGGCCGTTGCTTGATTCGCGGGCAGCGCCCTCTTCCCCCAAGAGCCCGTCTTCGGGGAATGTTTCTTTCAACAATCTTGTGATGAGCTGTTCGTTGGCACGATCCGCAGAAGTGACCGGAGAATTGTCGGGTTTGATTCCCGATTCGAATCCCCTGGCACGGTTTTCCAACGCCAGTCGCCCGGCCTGGTCAGCAATGTGTTGCGCGGTTGCGAGTTCTTTTTCAAAGGACATAGCTAGGCAATGGTTATTGGAAAGTGGCTAGCAGCCAGCGGGGGAGGGTTGGTAACCAGCCGTCAACAACCGTCCTTAGAACGCCAGATAGACAGGATTCTCAAGAATCTGTTGGAGGCTTTGCAGGAACTTTGCTCCGGTGGCGCCGTCCACGACACGATGATCGCAGGATAGCGTCAAACGGCAGCGAAGACCTGCTTCCACGCGTCCCTCCACCACGACGGCCTTCTCCGCCACCGCTCCAACCGCAAGGATGGCGCTTTCCGGCGGATTGATGATGGCAGAAAACTCATCGATTCCCAACATCCCGAGGTTGGAAATGGAGAACGTTGATCCCGCGTACTCATCAGGCAGCAGCTTGCGCGCGCGGGCACGAGCCACCAGGTCTTTGGATTCGCCGGCTATTTCCGCCAGACTCTTTGCATCGGCATTGCGGAGAACAGGGGTGATCAACCCGCCGCCATCCGTAGCCACCGCAATTCCCAGGTTGACACGATTGTAGTAGCGAATCGTCTCGCCTTGGAATGAAGCATTGACTTCGGGATTTTGCCGCAGTGCCGCAGCACAGGCTTTCAAAATGATGTCGTTAAAGCTGATCTTGAGGCCGGGATCGAGAAGGCTGACGGATTCACGCAATTCCTTGGCGCGCTGCATGTTCACTTCAATGGTGAGGTAGAAGTGCGGCACGGGCGATTTGCTTTGCACCAAGCGGGTGGCGATGACCTTACGCATGGAGCTGAGCGGCTCGTCGGTATACTCGGGACCTGTTGGCGCCGGGGCAGGCCGCCGCAACAAGACGGGGCCAGGTGCGCGGGTAGAGCCCTGATCAACAACGGCCGCGCGTGATGCAGGGGCATGGGCCGCACGGCGCTCAACGTCCTGACGAATAATCCTTCCGTTGGGGCCGCTTCCGGAAATTTCGGCAAGCTCAAAACCCAGATCCTGGGCCATGCGCTTGGCCAACGGTGAAGCGAAGATACGCCCGCCCACAGCGGGGGCGGGGCTTGGGGCTGCGGCCTGCAAGCCAGGTGCCGGGCTCGCTCCTTTCGTGGCCGACGCTGGAGCTGGCGCAGTGGGCGCTGGCTTCTGACCGTTGGTTCCTGCTTTTGCCGTTCCACCAGGGGCCAGCAAAGCAGTTATGTCCTCGTCGACCTTGGCAATAACTCCCATCAATTCGCCCACGGGTACGGCGTTGCCGGCCGGCACCAGGATCTTGCGCAGGATGCCGCTGCCCATCGCTTCCACTTCCATATTCACTTTATCGGTTTCAATTTCAACAATGGCGTCACCCGTGGAAATAGTGTCGCCCTCATTCTTAAGCCACTTCAGCACCTTGCCATCCGTCATCGTATCGCTGCCCTTGGGCATCATTACCTTAACGGCCATTGAAAAACCTCATTAATAGTAGTCAGAAGTCAGTCGCCGGGAGTCAGAAGAGACCCTCTCTTCCCACGACCTGTACCGCCAATTGGTGACGTCTCTGTATACCCAAGCAATTCAGCGAAACCCTTTGCGCCGCGTGCCCGCAGTAAGTTGCAGCCTATGCTGACTGCAAACTCCTGTCGCCTATCTCCTGTTTCCGGTACAACACACTGTTGACGGCGTCCTTTACCCGATGCTTGTCAGGCAGCACAAGATGTTGCAAGTTCTTGGCATAGGGCATGGGAACATCCAGGCCGGTTACGCGCAGGACCGGGGCATCAAGGTAGTCAAACGCCGCGCGCTGGATGACATCGACGAACTGCGCTCCCACACCGGCGTATTCCCAACCTTCTTCCACAATCACGACACGGTTGGTTTTCTTCACCGAATTCACAATAGCTTCGGTATCGAGAGGGCGCAAAGTACGGGGGTCCAGTACCTCGGCTTCGATTCCCTCCGTCGCGAGCTCCACCGACGCTTCCAGCGCCACCAGCACCATCTTGGAATGCGCGATGATGGTTACATCGCGGCCGGGTCGTTTGATTTCCGCCACGCCCAGGGGAATAACGTGCTCACCATCGGGGACTTCCCCCCGCGTTCCGTAAAGCACTTCCGACTCGATAAATACGACCGGGTTGTTGTCGCGAATGGAGGCCTTGAGCAATCCTTTGGCATCCGCAGGTGTCGCGGGGGCTACAACCTTGAGCCCCGGCACATAACAGAACCAGGATTCCAGCGATTGCGAGTGCTGGGCGCCAAGTTGATGGCCCGCGCCTCCTGGTCCTCGAATAACCATGGGAATGTTGAACTGCCCGCCCGACATGTAGAGCATCTTGGCGGCGCTGTTCACAATCTGGTCAAGCGCCAGCATGGAGAAGTTGAAAGTCATCATCTCCACAATGGGTCGCAATCCCGACATCGCCGCGCCCACGCCGAGCCCGGTAAACCCCAGCTCAGTAATTGGGGTGTCGAGTACCCGCATGGGTCCAAATTCATCCAGCATGCCTTTGCTGACTTTATAGGCGCCATTGTAGAAGCCCACTTCCTCGCCCATCAGTACAATGGTTTCGTCGCGGCGCATCTCCTCGCGCATCGCCTGGTTCAGGGCTTCACGATAAGTCAATATAGACATTAAGTTGCTCCAAGCTGAATCTTCGTACTTGTGATCCAACGATTTAGTGATGATGCGATTTAATGGCAGGCCTCATGGCATTTGCTTTTACAATCGTCCATTCGCAAAATCAATAAATCCCGAAATCAGTTAGTCGACATAAACGTCCGTGTACACTTCGCTGGCGTCCGGTTCCTCGCTCCGTTCCGTAAATGCCACGGACTCTTCCACGGTTTCACGCACTCTCTGGTCAACTTCGTCGAGGTAGGCCTGGTCGACGAGGCCAATAGCTTCCATCGCGGCACTGAGTAGTTTGATGGGGTCGTGGCGGCGCTGCTCTTCCACTTCTACTTTGGTACGATAATGGCCGTGCGAGGGGTCGGACATGGAATGGCCCATGAAGCGATAGGTGCGGGCTTCAATCAAGGTGGGAGCGCTATTCTTGCGGGCGCGGTCCACCGCTTCTTTCAGGGTTTCGCGCACGGAAAGCACGTCCATGCCATCCACCCAGGTGCGGGCCATGTTGTAGGCGCAAGCCTTTTGGGAAAGTTCGTATAGAGAAGAAGCGCGTTCAATCGGCGTTCCCATGCCAAATCGGTTATTTTCACAGATAAAAATGACGGGGAGCTTCCACAGCGCGGCAAGGTTCAGGGTTTCATGAAAGGAACCAATATTTACAGCAGCTTCACCGAAAAAGCAGAGCGTCACCCGTGGCTGCTTCAAATACTTGGCGGAAAATGCCGTGCCCGCCGCCAGGGGAATCTGCCCACCGACAATTCCATGGCCTCCCATGAAGCTGCGTCCCTTGTCGAACAAGTGCATCGATCCGCCCTTGCCTTTGGAGACTCCGCTGCGCTTGCCGCAAAGTTCTGCCATGATTTCGCCGGGATCCATGCCGCGAACCAGGGCGTGGCCATGCTCACGGTACGAAGTAAAGATGTAGTCATCGGGATTCGTAGCGGAAAGTGCGCCAACTGCCACGGCCTCCTGGCCGATATAGAGGTGACAGAACCCGCCGATCTTCCCCAATGTGTACATCTCCGCGGCCTTCTCCTCAAAGCGGCGGACCAGGACCATCTGCTCCAGCATGGTCTTGAGCAATGCCGGATCTTCCGCCCGCGCCCGCTCCTCCATGGTGCCTACCGCCGGGCGGCCCGTGCCGCAGAGTAATTCGGTGAAGTTGGCCGATTCCGTTACGGCGTTGGACGAACTCATTGCATTCCTCCTTCGGTCTCCCCTATATGACAACCTGAGGGCAACACAACGACGCGCCCGAAATTAGCGCAGAAGTTGCCTCCAATACTGTTTTCCTGTCTGCATCTAATCTTAATCAGTTTTTTGAATTTGGGAAACCCTAAAGATAAAAACCCCATTTCATGCGGTTTTTTTATGGTAGGCATAAGGGAACCATCAGGAATCGGTTCGCCCAATCAGTTCCATATGGGATCAACAGTGCGGTGGGAAAGTGCCGATTTTCGATTGACGATTATCGGGGGTAGTGAGAACGGGAAGCAAACTGAGTGAGTGCTGTGACGGGAAGTCAGTGCCGTAAACCATGACTGGCACCTACTCCGCGCAAATCCAGGCTAAACCACCGGCACCATCTTAAGAGCTGATAGCCAGTTCCCCCAATAATCCCGGGACTGGATCCACCGCTCTAATGACGGACAACCGGGCTACAAGATCGAGGCGAAATTCCTACCCCACACTCTTAAAATCCACGTGGAAAAGCTGTTCGCCCATAAAGAACTCATCGCCATCCATAAGCATAATTTCTTCGCGGACGCGGCGATATACCCCATTCCGGCTGCGCAGGTCCTGAAGAAGGAAATGGCCGGATTGAGCCAGGATGCGGGCATGGGTCCCAGACATGTAGGGATCATCCTTGAAGACCAAGTCGCCCGTGGTCCGGCCCAGCGAGGTTTCCGGCTTATCGAGCTTGAATTCGGCCACAACTTCACCATTCAATTTGATGTGCTCCAGTTTGGCCGTTACCGACCCGAGCTGCAATTTGGGGACGCTCCAGACCATCGTACCTTCCGAGGAACCTTTATTCATCGAATCGCCCAGACCCTGTGCAACGAAGCGGAAGAGTTCGCGCCCCAGCAGGAAGATGTCACCGGCAACTAGTTCCGTATCCTGCCTTTGGCGGATAAACGACCCATTTTGGCTATTCAGGTCCTTGAGCACAAGTTTGCCGTCATGTATGGCAACGGAAGCGTGATGGGGGGAAAGCAACGTGTCCTGGGGATAGCTCAAGTCGCAGCCTTCGCGGCCGATCAGCGTCTCCTTGGCAATCGGCACCGTTCTTCCCCACGATCCGTCGGGCTTCTTTTCTGTAACTTTCGCCTCAACGCGTGGCGCCGCCCGTAAGCCGGAGAAAACTACAGTTCCATCCGAGGGAGATTCAGAGACATTGGGCCGCGCAGGTGGAGGTGGAAAGGACGGACCCGGAATCGCGGGCGATGGTGGAGCCACAGGGCGCGGTAGTGGCGGAGGAACGGGACGGGGCACGGAGGGCGGAGCCACCGATGGTTGCGGAAGAGGTGGAACTGGACGGGGCACCGGTGGAGCGGGTGGTGGTGGCGGCGCCGCGGGACGCGGTAATGGTAAAGGTGGAGCAGCCGACCTGGGAAGATTCACAGGTTGAGGCGGCAGGGGTGGGGGCACCGCGATCGGGGGAGCGGGTGCTGGCAAATGCGCGCCACAATATCCGCAGAATTTACTGCCCGATGGAAATGACTTATGACAGTTCGGGCACATGACCTGTGGAACCACCGGCGCGCCCGGCACGCTCAATGCGGGTACAGACGAAGGCGGGGGCATCGTCGAGGATTGTTGGGGTGCCCCGCATCGCACACATGTGGCCGCGGAGGCTGGATTCATGCCTCCGCAGGACGGGCAGCGGATGTAACGTACTGTTCCTTGTTCGTTGGATTCACCATTCATAGTCTATTCTCTTCCCGATTTTAGTGGCCTTTACTCCCCCGTGGCTTTGATCCAAATGGGATTAGTATAGCAGCGAAACTCATTATTGGCGCTGTTTCGTGTACGGGCAACGAGCCGGATATATCTCCAATCCTGCGACCCTTGCTTTAAGATGGAGCCAAGGTCAAAAGGCATCAAGCCTCCACTGGAAAGGGCTTTGGTGGGGGGTACCAGAATTTCCACGGGGGGCAATTCGCCTGCTTCGGTACCCACAATCAACTGAATGGACTGAAGGGGCCCAAATTCATCGCTGCTCACCCACTGAAGCTGCAAAGGAGGCAAGGATTTCAATGGGCAGGAAATCTCTTGTCCAATACCAACGTCCACAGGGTCGGCAAGAGAACCGTTGGCGTCACGATCAAAACCGGCAACCAGAATTGGACCGTTGCTTTCCACGGTGTGCCCGTCGCGCAAAGCGCGAAGCACGTTTTCGCCGCGCGGCCCCATGCCGCCGGGAGCGTAAACCAACGTGGAAATCCTTCCCATCGCGTTATCCTCGGCATAACCGTTCAAGCTGCGTGATGCACCGCCGAGGAAGTCCGTCACATCCATGGTGGCTTCAAAGTCCAGATCCCCGTGAGCATCAGAACCGGCGGCGAGGAACGTCTTAAATAAGGGGGCATCGACACCATCACTCCGCGGCCCGATGCCACGCTGAAGGAGGGGCTGCCAGGCTTGCCGGATGCCGGCTTCAAGTCGAGTATATTGGTTGGCCTCGGCGTCAGGCTGGAAGCAGTCCTTTGCATCCTGATGTGTGTGAATACAGAACGGATCACGCATGTCATTGCCGGTGCCTATGGTGGCGCGATTCCAGGGCTCCAGCCCTACCAAGCCGGGTTGGAGTTGTTTCCCGTCCGGCGATAGTAGATCAAGCGCCATATCCCATTTTCCTCCGCGCATTACGGGACTGATGGGGTCAAAGGGGTGGGCGGCATAGGCAAATCCGCCTGCGGCAGTAATCCGTGCCAGAGCGTCTTTGAGAGGCAGGGCGGAAGAGGAGAGAGATCCGTCGCCGGTTTCGATGACGGAGCTGTTAGGGTTCCTGGGATCGGGAAATCCTTTGTCGGGGTCATCCGGGGATGGTGCCGCCACCATATGAATCGTGGTTAATACAGCTTTCTTACCGGACGCAACCGTGACCTCCTCACCACGGATTAGCATAAACCGCCCATCGCGAAATTTCTTGACGTCGTCCAATTCCGCTTGATAGCTGGTTGGGGATAGATCAGTGGAATGATCGGTCAAGAGCAACCAATCGAGCCCAGCATGGATTGCCGATTGCCTGGTGACGTCGATTGGATACCCTCGCTCAGCAGGATTGTCCGTGTAGCCGCTATGATAATGGATGTCCCCCCGATACCAGTTGGGGATTTGCGGAAGCGGAGGGGCATTCATTTGAACACGAAGATAAAAGCCCTGGTCGGGCCAATCCACTGCACGAATGGACACCCAGAAGTCCACTGAGGTGAAGGGGCCGCCCAGGAAGTGGGCTGAAAGGTAGGACTGAATCGCCTCGCGGGGAATCTCCAATGTCGTCTTATAGCGGTCTGGAACTGCCAGAGGTTGACCGCCCACCCGAGCATCGAGAGAAAAGTCTTTACTGGTACCCAGCAGTAAAGGTTCCGAGGTGAACTGGTGCCCGGCTCCAGTTGGCTTTACAAACACGTTCACACCCTGAAAGCCAAGTGGACCGCGCTTGATATGGTTTGAAACGCTGGAGCCAGTGGTATGCGCCTCCTGCTCCACACCATTGATGACCTCAACAATAATGGGTAGATATTGATCATCCGGATTTCGCAGGGAACGGGGCGCGTCGGCGCGGAAGAAAACTCCCGTCTTGGAAAGTTTCTCTCTCCAATCACTGACGACGCTTCCATTCACCTGGGAAAAAGCAGGTGGGGCAGGCATGAAACACAACACCAGGATGACCGCAAAGCGAGCGCAACTATGACGTATGGTTGGCATCATGGGATTAGTGTTTGTGCAACCTGAATGGGAATGTCTTGGGTTCCCGAGGTTGCCAGCGCCACAACCTTCCCCTCGGTGTTCAGCAAGGGCGCGCCGGATTCACCGGGGTCAAGATTGTGCTCCATTTTCATCAGATTTCCCTCCGGGGACACCTGAACACTTAGCAGGCGCGGCGTCGTTTGAGGTTGGCTGATGCCGAAGGGATAACTGCACAAGACCAAAGTGGAATTCGCTACGGGGCTTGACGCCGGGTCAGGTAAAGACAGGGGTCGAAAACTCGTTCCCGTAATTTGCAACACAGCTGCGTCCGAAAGACCCTCACCGTGAAGATGCAAAGTCACCCGCTGCCCTGAATCCGGGTCTAAGTAATCCTGCCGAACCATTTCATCGGGCGCCATTCGAAGGATCTTCAAGGATTGGTGGTCGATGCTAAGTGCGGAAGCAAGGTCCGGTTGACCGTCCAAGCCCATCACCAGGGCGCCAGCGGGCCAAGCGTACATTTTCACGCTATTTTTATCCAATACCATGTGCTGGTGTTCAATCAGGAAGTCCACTTCCGGATCGAATTTCCAGGGCGTCACGACACGCTTGGAAGTCAGCAGCTTTCCATCCGCACTCACCAGGAAGCCCGTTCCCGATTGGGAGAACTGTTCCGCCGCATTTGACTTGGGATCACGCACCTGGTATTGCGTCATCAACAGGTAAAGAGCAGGTTTGACCTTTGCTCCCAGGTTCTCATCGAGGTGCAATTTGGCCAAGTGCTCCTTTGCCATGCTGAGGGCAGCAGCAGACGTCGGGTTAACCAAGTTGTCCAGGATGGTGGCCGCGGTGATGTGAAGTAAGGGCTTTCCCTCGAATAAATTGAACGGGACGCTTTCATTCAAAGGCACCGGAATCACAACCTGCCTGGCGCGCGCCGCAAATGTTTCAAGTGTGTTTAACCTGACCTCGATAAAACTCTGGCCGGTAATCAGAATCGAATCTTTGTCCACCAATTCGCGGACCGGCAGCAAGGAATCGAGATCGGCAAAAATAATGGCGCACTTTAGAGGCGCGGGGACATCCACCGGATCTTTGTTGGAGAGCTTAAACGCCCGGTTGAATGTTTCAATGTGGACGGGAATTCCGTTGGCACGGACATCCTGAAAATAGATGTGCTCAATAGTAGCCGGATGGTCAACGGCGCGAATACTCAAGGAAAGTGCGAGTTGCAATCGCTCCAGATTAATGTCCTCGAACGAAAGCTTCTTGTAGATTCCAAAATTGGGCTCCGGTTGGCCCCCTTTGGTGGGAAGCTTGTATATCTTAACGCCGCGAAGTTCTTCCGGCAACTGGTCTGTGGATTTGGTGTTTTGGGCGAGGATCGGCGGGGAGATAACGCTCAGAATCGAGACAAGTAGCGGAATGAACCTGAGTCGCGGACGAAAAGTTGACGGCGAGAACATGAGTCTTGACTCCTCTATTCATCCGTTGCCACATCGGCATATCGGAAAAAGGACCCCGTGCTTATCTAGCAGAGAGCTTCTGCCAGAACACCTCATGAAGTTCTACGGGCGTTTCCTTGCCTTTTACGCGAATGGGTTCCAACCTTTGCCCCGGAATGCTGCCGTTCAATAGCGAATAGGTGGATTCAGAGACAAGAATTTGTCCCCCGGCGGCATTCGAGCACAATCTGGAGGCCAGGTTCACCGCGTCCCCGATCACCGTATAGTCCATGCGTTTGGCGGAGCCAATGTTTCCGGCGGTAACTGTGCCGGTGTTAATGCCCACGCCCATTCGCAGCGGCTGTTGCCCTCGACTTTGCCAATTGCGATTGAGATCGGCGAGAGCGCGCTGCATTTCGATGGCAGTCTTGGTGGCGCGCATGGCGTCGTCAGGCGCAGGAAAGGGCGCGCCATAAACCACCATAATTCCGTCGCCGAGATATTTGTCAAGCGTTCCCCCACTCTCAAAAATCAAGTCCGTCATCTCGGAAAAGTATTCGTTGAGCAATTCCACCACGGCGTGGGGATCCATGTGCTCCGACATCCGGGTGAATCCTCGAATGTCCGAAAACAGGATGGTGACCGTTTGATTTTCGCCGCCCAGGTGAATCTCGTTAGGATTGACAAGAATTTTTTCCACGATATTGGGACTGAGAAACCGCTCGAAGGCCTGACGCTCCACCATGCCGCGGGCCAACTCTTCATGCGAACGCGCATTGTCAAAGCTGATGGCCGCCTCCGCAGCGATCACGGAAAAAATCGCCAGCTCCTCCTGGGTAAAAGCATACGCCTTGCTCAAGCAGTCCACGTAAAAGATTCCGAAAACGCGGTCTTTATAAATCAACGGTGCGCACATGGCGGAGCGGATGCCGGACATACGCAAGCTCTCGCTGCTGGAAAAGCGCTCATCGGTACCAACATCATAAATCAATAGTGGCACGCGGTCATTCATCAGCTTTTCAGTGACCATGGTGGAAAGCGCGACACCCCGCGCCTCCGCTTTTCGGGCCTCGTCTTTATAGAGGAGGACAGCCGGCTTAAAACCCTTCTTGTCGTCGCGGAGCATGACGAAGCCCCGTTCAACATTGTCCATCTGGAACACCAGTTCCATAACGCGATGCATGATTTCATCAGGCATCAGAACGGATGCGAGGGTCTTGCCGACCGACAGTAGCAATTTCAGGAGATTGTTTTCCTTCTCCAGAATCTTTACTCGCTCCTCAATTGGCATCGGAGCCGCAGGCACCGTGGCCGTAGTGAGCCTTAAGGATGTGCCGATTTTGTCCGGATCCATCAGGTCATTTACATCAGTGACGGTTCCGCTTCCCGCCTGAACGTGCAATGACCCTGCCCGGGTTGCCTCATACTTCAGCTCGTACATACCTATCGCAACACGGTCCTGGTCCTTAAGCCCTTGCTCTTGAATTTGGACATTATTGACAAAGGTTCCATTCATGCTTCCCAGATCATTCAGCAAAGTGATTTCACCGGGGAGCACGGTAATTCGCACATGGTGGCGGGATACACTGGGGTGACGAAGTACCAGGTCATTGGTATCGGCCCGCCCCACGCTGATCGTGGGAGTGGTGATCTCGAAGATCTGCGTTCGAGCCGAGGGATCAGTGATAACAAATCGGGCCATGAAAAGAGTCTCGTTTACTCCAAGCGCAGAAAATCGGAAAATTCCTGCTTCGCACCGGGATGCCCGTTGAAGAAATCCCAACCCCATTTCTGACTGGGTACCAAGGACAATTCCCGTTATTGGCTGGTGAGGCTAACATTTACGGTGGATGTTGCATTTTCTGAAACCGTAACTTGTTGCTGAATCTGCCGGAATCCGGTCATCGATATGACCAGAGTATGGCTCCCCACCGAGGCGCGAAAAGACGTGGGAGTTTGCCCGCTGACGGGCGATCCATCTGCCAGCACCGTGGCGCCGGGAGGAGTGGTGCGGACTTCCACGATGCCGTTCGCAGCCACTACTCCCAGGGTTAGCGTCTTGGTAATGATTTCGCCACTTTTGAGGTTAACGGTATTCTGAAAAGGGGTTCCGCCTGGTTGGATTACTGAATAAGTGTGCGGCCCCGGCGCCAGCGTGGAGCGAATGGGGCTTGGCCCATACGATTTGCCGTCAATAAGCACTTCCACACCCGAGGGCTTCGTATTAACGTCAAATTCCGCGGACGGAGCGGAGAGGTTCCCTGAAACACTCGCAGTCTGGCCGCCGGTGACCGTTACACTCTGCTGGGCACTCTCGTATCCATCCATGGAAATCTCAACATTATGCACACCAGCAGGAAGGTCGCCGATAGTGTGCGGCGTCAACCAGCTGGGATCGGACTTTCCATCGACTGAAATTCTTGCCCCGGTCACGTTCGCGCTGACCATCAATTGCCCCATCTTGGCAGTAGTTAGGCGCGTGGGCTGCTCTTGATTATTCGCGTCAGGAACTGCGGCAGGGGCACGTTCAGGAGCGGGAACCGTCGCCGGTGCCACTGCGGCTGGGGGAACGGGAGTCGGTGAATTCTGCTGGAGAGGGGCCGTCGCCACTGCCGGAGTCACTACCGGGGGGCTCGTCTGGTGTCGCTGCCGCGAGACAAAGTAACTGATGCCCACGGTGATCACCACCAAGAGCAGGGCACCCAAAACCCAAGCAATCTGCGGAACAGATTGCTTAACGCGAGCCGGCGGAGGAATCGGGGGGGCATCGAGCGGACTTCCAATAGGAGTCTCATCGAAAGCGGTAGGAACGGGTTCCGGCGCCGGGGACGGTTGTGGCAGCGTCGGTGGCTGCGGCAGAGCCTGCGGTTGTGGCGGTTGTGTCAATAGCTGCGAAACCTCACCAATTTCCAATGCAGCCGGAGTTGCGCTCAGGACCGCCACCCCCTGGCCTGTCCCTGAATCCCCCAAATTCTTATAATTCCTCAAATCCTCGGCCAATTCCCGGCATGTCTGGTAGCGTTCTTCCACATTCTTGGCAAGCGCTTTGGAAATCACCTGGCTCAAACCCGCGGGGATCGATGCGTCCAATTCCCGGGGTGGAATGGGATTTTCGTTGATGATCTTATAGATCACCGTGGTTATGTTTTGGCCTCCAAAGGGCTTCTCCCCAGTCACCAATTCGTAGAGGATCACACCCAGGGAGAAAATATCAGACCGGCCATCGATTTGCCGCCCCTTGACTTGCTCCGGAGACATGTAATTCGGCGTCCCCAGAATTTGGCCCGCCTGCGTCATACCCATCGCCATCATCTTGGCTATGCCGAAGTCCGTCATCTTCACCAACCCGTTTTGCAAAATCATGATGTTGGCGGGCTTAACGTCGCGGTGAACGACCATGTTTCGGTGAGCATGATCAAGCGCGCTGCAGACCTGGTCGTAAATGGGCAAAATGATTTCGATGGGCAGGATCGTCTGTTCCTGCACAATTTTCTCCAGGGATTTCCCCTCCAGGAACTCCATGGCAAGGTAAAGCACACCATTGTCTTCGCCGAAATCGTACACGGTGATGATGTTGGGGTGAGCGAGAATGCCGGCCGCCATCGCCTCCCGCTGGAAGCGGGTCTTATACTCTTCAAACTCCTGAGGTGAGAGCCCCTCAGGAAGCATCGTCTTTATAGCGACTGTGCGGCCGATTACGGGGTCAAATCCTTGATATACGACGCCCATCGATCCGCGGCCCAACTCACCGACAATTTGATACCGCCCGGCTTTTGTTAGAACTCCGGCCATTGAGCCTCGTATTCAAACTTCCGGCTGGAAACTTCTGGTTCCGGAAGCCGATCCCTGGACTTTTTGTTCTCAGAATGCTGGCCTAACCAGCTTCAGAAACAAAGCCTTATCAGCAAGGCAAGGTTAACCCAAGAGTGGATGCAAGTCAACGCCTCTCCCGTACTGCCACACCGGCTAAAAAGGCCTTTTGCAGGCCCGTTCCGCGCTGCAACTGATGTCAATGGTTTCCCGAGATCCTTACAGTAAATCGGCGATGCAATTCCCTTCCCGGCCCTTTCTTAAGGACAGAAGCACTAAGGGAACGGCCATGACCCCTTGGCCTCCCCTCTCACTACTTGGCCGGGCTGGTGGTCTATCCTGCCAAGTTCCGACTTGCGTTACGACTGACTGCAATGCTTTAATCACTTTGTTCGGCTGGGCAGGGCTTGAAAGGTCATAGCGCTCTTCCCTGTCTTGCTTCCAAACACAACAACTAGAGGGGGACTGTGAGGTATCTAGCCATGAGCAATTCCATCGTTTCTGCCCAGGCTTCTCGATTTCCGCTGCGTGCGGGAACAAATAATTGGCGGCTACTGGCGCATATCATTATTGCCTTCAGCAGCTTGGCAATTGTCCTCGCAACTTCAGTAAAAGGCTTTTCACAGGTGGATTCGCCCAACACATTGGCGGCAGGCAGAAAGCTCTATGTCCGCTTGGTGACCGGCGTAAGCACCAAAACTTCGCACCTCAATCAAGCGGTGACCGGGCGGGTGGTGCGGGATACCACAAACGGACAGTCAGTCCTGGTTCCGATTGGAACAGAGGTTACCGGAAAGATCACCAAGCTGATTCCCCCGGCGACATCCGAGGACCATGCGCGCATGATGATTCGATTCACTCAATTAGCCATACCTCATCATCCCGCCCTTGCCCTTACTGCCCACGTGACGGACGTCGAAAACGCCAGGGAAACGGTTCTTCCAGATGGAACGATTCAGGGCATTCTGGAAAAGAATGCTGCAGCGGGACGCGTGGATGGCATATTCGATAAGCTGGGATCGGCGGGCGGGGAAATGACAAAGGTGTCGGGCAAAACCTTGGGGAAAGTTGATACGGCCATTGATTACCCAGCCGGGACTGACCTCGCTCTGGCTTTGGACCAACCTCTCACGGTGGATTCCCCCTCACCACCGACCACGGCTGGGCAGATTTCACCTGCATTGGCGGCAGCGCTGCAAAATCTCCTTTCCGGGGCGCCGCAGCGAGTCCAAAGCAAGTCAAAAAAGCCCGGCGACCCGCTTAACCTGATCATGATCGGGAGTTCAGAGCAGGTTCTCGCCGCTTTCAAACAAGCGGGTTGGAGCGAAGCGGGGAAATTGGGCACCAAGTCAGCTGTGGGAACAGTCCGTGCCATGGCCAGTGACAATGGCTTGGGAAACGCGCCTGTTTCCCAGCTTTACCTTTTCGGGCGCGTGGAGGACCTGGCCTTTGAGAAGACGTTAAATACCTTCATGAAACGTCACCACTTGCGTCTATGGCGAACTCAAATCGCCACCCCTGATGGCCGCCAAATCTGGATCGGCGCATCAACACACGATATTGGTCTGGATGTTCACTTTGGCGTGGTCTCACATGAAATTGATCCCGACCTCGATGTGGAACGCACCAAAGTAGGTGCCGACTTGATGGCAGGAGGATTAGTTACTGCCGAAACATTGGTCTCCCGGCCTAATCCTCTCACCGAGGGAAAGACTGCTACCGGAGGAACTTGGAAAACCGATGGGCAATTGCTGGTGGTTGAACTCAAGACTTCAAGTGCAATGTAATGCATTTTGGATTGACGCCTTTCCAAACCACGATGTATGTTTCCTTGCGGAGGAAACTTCCCTCCCAATGCCCAGGTCCGCGCTTTCATCGTGAGGTCCATCATGGCTTCGACACCTGTAATTCCAGCTGCAACTCTTCCCCGCGTCTCGGGTAAGATCATCGATACAGTGGTAAAGGTATCCGTGGACGCCACTCGGCCGTTGCCCCTGGCGTGCGCACTCTACGCCGTGGAAAATCCCGAGGGGGTTTGGCTCTGCGCTTACTACGGGGCAAATCGAAGCGTCTTCGATTACCTTCCTCTAAAGGATGCCGAAATCGACGAAGCAAAACTGGGCATCGCATTTCTCCACAAGGTCTTCATTCCCAAAGACCAATACCAAACCGCCGATTGGGAAAAGTTCAAAAAGGAAAGGTTCATGGTTTACGGCGCGTAGCCAATAATCTCCACTTTTTTCCGACGCAAATCGCGCTTTTGCACTTTTCACTTGTCCTCAGATTTTCTGCTATACTCTGCTTCAGACTTATTTCTCGAACATTGTTGGGTTTCACAAAAGTTGCAGCGGGTTTGCATATTTGCAGGAAATCTCTGGCCCAAAGGCGGAAGCATGAGGGTTCCCCGGCCAGCCAAATTACGGAGGGATGCGTATATGTGTAGCACAAAGAAAACTGCGATGATGGTCGTGGTGGCGCTGGCTGTGACCGCGGGACTGTGGGCGCAACGGCCTGGCGGCGGCATGGGAGGGATGTTTGGTCACATGCCGTCCTTGCCCGGGCTCTCCAATCCAACGGTAGGCTCGGGCTCGGAGTACGAGATGACCTCCAAGGGCAAGCAAATGGACATCGCCGTCGTTGCCCTGGGCAAGGAAGATGTCGATGGGAGCACGGGTTATTGGATGGAAACTCGAATGAACAGCCCCGAATTGGGCGGTGAGATGGTGATGAAGTCGCTGACTGTTTCCAGTGGCGCGGAATCCGGGGTGAAGCGCATGATCATGCAGCAACCCGGCAAGCCCCCAATGGAGATCGACGGCATGATGATGTCCATGATGCAACAACACCAACCCCAATCCGCCGCACCCAGCGCAGGTGGGGCCAATGGTAATAGGGGAGAACTGGTGGGCACGGAAAGCGTCACCGTCCCCGCGGGAACCTTTACCTGCCAGCACTATCGTGACCAGGGACCGCGCGGAACCACTGACGTGTGGATTTCCACTGACGTCACCCCTTACGCCATGGTAAAAATGGTGGGTCCGGATACCACTATGGTTCTCAAGAAAGTCCTGACCAACGAGAAATCCCACATTAATGGCGAGCCCCAGAAGATGCAGATGCCGCATTTCTAGACTGTGAAGCAGGCGTCAGGAGATCGGAGTCAGGACTTTGAATCCTGATGGGAAAAGGAGCCGGCGGTCGATACGGAGATTCTCCTTCGGCTCCTTACTCCTGACTACCAATCTCCTTGCTCTCCATTTCTGCCTCCTGCTCCCCGTATAGCCTAAGGCCGTCTATTGTGGAGCAGCAAACTTCAACTTGGAACTGATCGCCTGGATTCGATCGAGTGAAACGGCGTTTTCCAAGGCAGCAATTTGTACGGCTATATTCCCCGCCGCGGTGGATTCACTCGGTCCACGCACAACTTCAATCCCCGTCAGCAGTTCGGTCAACCGATTGAGAGCCTCATTCTTTACTCCGCCGCCCACAATACAAATGCGCTTGATGGACTTGCCGGAGATCCTGCCCAGTTCGCCAACCACTGCAGCATAACGGCGCGCCAGGCTGCGGAAGATAATGGCGGCCAATTCCGGCGGACGCCTTTCCTCCGGGAAACCTTCGGCGCGCAGCCCGGCGTTGATGCGTTCCACCATCTGGCCAGGGGCAAGAAACGTAGTCTCGTCCGCGCGGAAGTAAGGCCCCTCGGGCACCGTCTCCATGCACTGCGCGGCCAAGCCTGCCGCTGTCAGGTTGAGACCCTGAGCATTCCATTCACGCAGGCATTCCTGAAGGAGCCACAAGCCAATGACATTCTGAAGAAACCTGATGCTGCCCGCCACGCCGCCTTCATTGGTGAAATTCTTCCCCTCTTCTCCACGAACCACGGGTTCGGGAAGGACCGTGCCCACCAGCGACCATGTCCCCGAGCTGATGAAGGCCAGGCCCTCATGCGGAAACGGGATGCCGGCCACGGCCGAACCCGTATCGTGACATGCTGGCGCAATCACCCGCGTATCTGCCAAACCAACCTCGCGACTGACTTCCGGCAGGAGTTTTCCCAAGATCGTACCGGCATGTACAATCGGCGGAAATTTCTTCACATCGAGTCCGAGCGCCGAAGCAATCTCTATGGACCACGTTCTGGCTCGCACATCCAGCAACTGCGTGGTGCTGGCTTCTGTGTACTCCTGAACTGCCACGCCCGTCAGCCGGTACTGGAAATACTCCGGCAAGGTCAGCCAGCGCGTGGCCCGCTCCCACTCATCAGGAAGTTCCGCCTTGTGAGCAGTAAGCTGGTAAATGGTATTGAAGGGCATGAACTGAATGCCGGTGATTTCGTAAATTCGATCCTGGGAGATCCTGGAATAAACCTCCGCCATGGCGGGAACGTTGCGGGCGTCACGATAAGCAAAAGCCTGGCCGATACGCTTGCCGTCGGCATCAAGCAACACGTAATCCACACCCCAACCATCAACACCCACACTATCAATGTGAGCTTCCGTCCTGGCAGCCGCTTTCTGGAGGCCCCGCAGAACTTCCCCCCACAAACGTTCCAAATCCCAATACAGGTGATTTCCCTCCTGATGTGGAGCGTTGGGAAAGCGATGAATCTCCTCCAGCGTTCCTTCCGTGCCATTCCAACGGCAGAGGACCAGCCGGCCGCTTTCGGCGCCAAAATCAACCGCCACCACATTGTATGAATTGCTCATCGCAGGAAGGCCTCCGTCAAACCATCAGCATTGGAATCTCAGGATTTTGCTTCGCCGGAAGGGAGTAGCTTCAGGGCGGAGAGGCTTGCGGGAACGCTCTCCGCCCTGTTTAACTGCTGTATCAGGAGAATAGTTGATACGAAACATGCTGATCCATAACTTATCATGACCATCTTGCACTACGCGTAGCTGGCAACCGCGCCTTTGTTCTTCGCCCCGCGTTCCTTCTCTGCTCGCGCCGTGTAGCCGGACGCGCGGAAGGCTTGCAGCGGCTCCTCCGCCAGGCCCTTGCTCTTGCGCCACTCACGAATTGCGGGACGCACATCGCTGGAAAAGGCCGACTTCAAGCACTCTTCGGCATCGAGCAGTTCGCCCTTCAATTGATGATGCGTCAGCTTTTCATGATCCACCAGCACGGCCTTGGAGTAGAGTTCCTGCGCCGTGGTGGCGGTCTGGATCATCTCCTCGGTCTTGTCCTTCAGATTGTGGCTCTGGTCGATCATGTAAGCGATGTCGGCGCGCTTGCCGGTCTCTCTTTCAAAACCGATCACCTCATTGAAAATGCGAAACGCCTGGTAGGGATCGATGGAGCCAAAGGTGAGGTCGTCGTCAGCATAACGGCGGTCGTTGAAGTGGAAGCCGCCCAGCATGTCCTCGCTCAGCAGCCACGCCACAATCTGCTCGATATTCTGCGCCTGATAGTGGTGGCCTGTGTCCACCAGGACCTTCGCCTGAGGGCCGGCATGACGGGAAAGAACAAGTGCCATTCCCCAATCGCCCAAATCCGAGTGGTAGAAGTACGGCTCGAAGGGCTTGTACTCCACCAGCATGCGCTGTTGGGGAGAGAGGTGGGCGTGGGTCTCCTTCAACCCTTCGGTGAACCACTGTTTGCGATGGCGAATCGATTGGCTGCCGGGATAGCTGGAACCATCACCGAACCAGAGTGAGACGTCGCGGCTGCCAGTTTGTTTGCCAATCTCGACACTTTCCAGGATGTGATCCAGCGCCGCCTGGCGAATTTTCGTATTGGGGTTGCCGAGCGATCCATTCTTGTAGATCTGATCCTGAAAGACGTTGGGATTGATCGCGCCCAGTCGAACGCCCGCCTTGGCCGCTGAGGCTATCACCGATGAGGTGCTCTTGAGGCCCTCGGGAAAATCCCAGAGGACGTGGGTGGCCACGCTGGGGCAACAACCCGTAAAATGATGCACCTGCCCCGCATCGGCCAACTTCTCTTCCGTGGTCGTGGCGGCAGAGTCCTGGATGAATTTCCCAAAACGTGTGCCGGTATTTGAGAACCCCCAGGATGGGAGTTCAATTGCAAATGTGTCGAGTGCTTTATGAATCCGTTCCGTCTGAGCTGAAGTTGTCATGTACGCCTCCTTAAGGACTAGAGAGTCTATGCCGGGCATCTTCTCGCGTCAAGCGAAGTTCGCGCCCCCGATGTGCCAAAGAGCGTGCGAAGGATTGTGCTGCATCGGCTGGCCCGCGCTCGAACCAGGAAAACTGGCCCGGGGTTTGGCAAGGGTCATGGAAGCCGACATAACCTTCGCGACCGCTAACCCAGTCACTCCTCGGTGGGACCGTGCAAACAGTGCCCATTAAACCTGCGGGAAGCGCTGCCCTTGCATTAGGCGCAGGCTTCGGATCTTGTGGCACCAGGCAAATTTCTAGGCATTGGGCGCGAGCAATTTTCCCTGTTCCTTTGTTTTCATCAACATCGCCGGATGCACCTTCATTTCTTGAATCAGAAGCCAGGAGTCACGAGCCAGGAGTTAGAATCTCGACCTTCCCGCTTGCCTCAGACTTCGGACCTCAGGCTTCCACGAATCCTTCCGGCCGTTTAGCGGGTGTACTTTTGCCCGTTCCTTTGTTTTCATGAATATCGCCGGATGCACCTTCATTTTTAGGATAGAACCCGCAGGTTAGGGCCGGGAGTTAGAATCAGGACTCCACCTGAAGGCCGCTGGGTTTGGACCTCGAGCCCACAGGCATCTTTCCAGACATTTGAAGCGTTCAGATTTGACCGTTCCTTTGTTTTCATGAATATCGCCGGATGCACCTTCATTTTTGCGAGGAGAAACTCGAAATGAGGAGTTGGAAGCATGTGCCGGTCTGATGGTCGTCTCGAGCTCAAGTTAGGGCAGCCCCCGCCGCATATTTCAGGCAAGCATGGCCACTTGGCGGAATGACGTGCTATTACGCTTGTTTTCGGATCGTTTGGGTATTCTGGCCGCATTTTGGTCTCATTTGGGCCTAAAATGTCACTCATTTCATGTAATTTCGAAGCAAATGTCCGTCGACTCGGCTGGCATTTTGTCCATGTTTTGTGTGTTTTCATACACATAGTAGCTTTGATCGTCAAAAAAGAATTCTACTGTATATCAAGCTTGATCAGGCGAACAA